>NZ_JAMYNL010000010.1:0-193914 GCF_040319065.1 Mesorhizobium sp. M0968 | reverse complement strand
GGGCAGTAGGGCAGTAGGGCAGTAGGGCAGTAGGGCAGTAGGGCCGTAGGGCTCTAGGGCAGTAGGGCAGTAGGGCAGTAGGGCAGTAGGGCAGTAGGGCAGTAGGGCAGTAGGGCAGAGGTTCGAGCGCCCTTTAAACATACTGCCCTACTGCCCTACTGCCTTATTCCCCTTATCACTATCCCCCAGCGCCAACTGGTCCGTAATCTCGAAGCGTTCGGAAACGCCGACGCGGATCATGTTCAGGCTGCCTTCGCGGGTGAAGCGGAATTCGCCGGGTGCGTCCGCACCGGCCGGCTTGCCGGCCTTGAAGCTGATGATGCGCGTGCCGCCATCGGGCCAGGTCACGGTCACGTCGGTCTTGTCGCCGGTGCGCACCACGCCTGCCTTGCAGCTGGTCATCGGCTGGCCGAGATAGCGCGCACAGGGGATGGCGTTGCCGGCACCGGGTACCGGTGTCCCCGGCGGCTGAAGCCGCGCAACGGTCTGTGCGTCGGCCGGGGGCGCCGCGTTGGCCGCGCCGAAATTCTGGACGGGACCCACTGCCGCGGGCGGCGATCCATCAACCTGTCCAGTCGTGGGGTTTCCACCGGCCAGGGCCAGGCGGTAAGCATCCTCGATCGCCACCCTGCCGATCGCGTCAGGGGAATTCAGCGGCGTTTCGGGAGCGGTCGCGCCGAGGCGCGTTGTCAGGTCGGGCAGCGGCTGAGGCGCAGGGTTCTCCGCACTGGCCGCCACCTGCGGTGTCACTTGCCGGGGATTGATAGGGTCGAGGTAGCGTGCGGGCGCCCATCCGCTCATCTTCGGGTCATCAATGTCTTCAACCTTGCACCATTTGTAGCCGCTGACGTCGCCGCAGCCGAGATTTTTCACGCTCGAACCACTCGGCAGCCGCGCCTCGATCTTGCCCATGGCCGACGCCGTGGCGCGCACGTTCAGGAGATCATCCGGAGCAAGACCCGTCACAATCGAGATGATGGGCTCCGGCTCCTGGCCGTTGGCCGGCAACTCCGCCAGCATCAGCGGAGCGGCAACCATCGCAAGCAGCGTGGTCGGGAGTGTTACTGTGCGCCTAATCATCTGCCATGGCGGTAGGTTCAATTGCCGAAGGCGCGGCCAGGCACGAAAGCGCCATCGCACGCCAGCCGGTTTTTATAGGCGACGAGGCGGCGCTGTGTAAGCCCGAAAAGGTGCCGCGTGTTGAATCGCGACCAGGCCGCTTCCGTGAACTAACAGCCGGCAAAATATTGCACATTTCATGTAAATATGCACTCTCTCAAGTAAGGTTGAGGAGGGCAATATGGTCGACCTTGAAATATTTGCGCAGGTGGAAAACATAGTTCGCCAGCGTATCAAGAAAACGCGCGCCGAGATTGAGACTTCACTTGGTCACATCGCCAACGGCAATCCGCTGGCCGCCGAACAGACCCTCTCCAGGCGGCTCGACAGGTTGCAGGTAAAGGCGTCGCTCAGCCGCACCGAAGCGGAGATGATATCGGCAGCGATCGACATGAGGTCTGCCGGGGAAAGAAAGGCCGCCGCCAAGCAGCCGGGGCCGGAGGCAATTCTCGGCCCAACGCTCGATTTCATCGGGGTCGCATTCCTCGAGCGTGGGCGCCGTGCTGCCGATGCGGTTGGCCGCGTTGCCTTTCTCAACGGCAATCCGCAAGGATCGGGTTTTCTCGTCGGGCCAAGGTTGTTCCTCACAAACAACCATGTGATTTCGTCGCCGGCGGATTCCCGGCGCTTCCAGGTCCAGTTCGATTATGAGCAGGACGGTGCGAATGCCGTGCGTACGCCGACGACGTTCCTGTTCGATCCTGAATCCTGTTTCGTGAGCGATAGCATAGAGGGTCTGGACTATACGCTGATCGGAGTCGGCGAGCGGCGTTCCGGCCCAAAGGAACTGGGGGAGTTCGGTTTTATCTCGCTGTCGGATGCGCGCGACAAGCATATGCTCGGCGAAATCGCCAACATCGTTCAGCATCCCGATGGCCGCTTCAAGGAACTGGTGTTGCGTGAAAACCGGCTGGTGGCCCGCGACGAAACGGTGCAAGTGCTGCACTATGTCGCCGACACCGAACAGGGTTCGTCCGGCTCCCCGGTCTTCAACAATGAATGGGAACCTATCGCCCTGCACCATTGGGCCGGCCCGTTCCACGAGGTGACGGGCATAGGTGGCTATGCGCTTGCGCGCGAGATCAACGAAGGCATACGGATCAGCGCCATCGTTGACGATCTGGGCGCTAGAAAGTCCAAGCTGCCGGGCTCCTCGGCATCGGCGGTTTCGCAAGCTCTGGCGATTTGGGCCGGCATGCCGCGCATGATGGACGAGACAGTTCGGCTGAACGCCGATATTCGCGAAGATGTGCCGGACAGGCCGGTGCAGCGGCCGGAACCGGATCGCAATCCGCCGGCGACGAGACACAATGCCGATGGCTCGGTCACCTGGACTTTTCCCGTCGAGATAAATGTCCGGGCGCCGCTGATCGACCGCGACGGAGGCGATGCGAGACGAAACGACGGCAAAGGCCCGGCAAGCGAACCCGGGAAGGTGGCCATCGCCGAGGCCGCGGGTTGGAAAACAGAGGATTTCGACGATCGTGGGGGGTATGAGCCCGGCTTCATACCGGGCTTTGTCCTGGCAATGCCGACGGTTGCCAATTCACCCTACCGGTTGGCCAAAAACCTTCTTGCCAAACCGGGAGAGGACCCACACGAATTGCGCTACCATCATTTTTCGATCTTGATGAACGCCGATCGCAGGCTTGCCTTCGTCACCGCCTGCAATATCGATGGATCCCGCACCAAGGCGGTCAATCGTGAGGACAAGACGGTCATCGACAACCCGTCGCTTCTCGAATTGGGGGTGGAGTCGATTTCCGGTTCGGAAGCCAGCGATGCTTTCCGGCCGGATCGGCGCATCGATCTTGGCGAGCAGATGACCCAGGAATTCTATTCGAGCCAGAATGTGCCTGGATTTCCCGTCGCAAAATCCAAGGAACGAATCGCTCGAATGTTCCAGAAGGGCCATATTACACTTCGCGGCGACCCCGCATGGGGCGTCGATCAGGAGGCGGTCGCGGCAGAACGCGACACGTTCTTTTATACCAATGCTGCGCCGCAAGTCGGCTTCTTCAATCAAGGAAGCTCGCTTAACCATCCCGGCTCCAAGGGGAAGTTGAGATGGCGCGCGGTAGAAACCTATGTGCTGCGCAACGCCTATACGACGCGAGGCCGTGTCACGGTGTTTGCCGGGCCAGTGTTCGGCGAGGACGATCCTCCCTACCGCTTCGACAGCCATGTTCCGCTGAAGTTCTGGAAGATAGCGCTGTGGTCCGATCAAGCTGGCCTGCGCGCCATCGCGCTGCTGGCGGACCAGAAGCCGGTTTTGGAAGTGATGCCCGAAGCGTTCGGCGAGCGTGCCGAGGCATTCGATGACCCGCTTGAAATTGCCAGGGTATCGGAGTTCCTTTCGACGGTGGCCGAGATTGAAGAGCTGACCGGCCTGAACTTTGGCCAGCAGGTGCGCGACGCCGACATTCGGGCCGGTTCCGAATCCGCCCCAGCACAGACTTTCAACCCAACGCAACTGGCGCCCAAGACGTCACGGCCAAAGGCTTCGGCGACCAAGACTTCGACGTCCAAGACTTCGACGTCCAAGACTTCGGCGTCCAAGACTTCGGCGGCCAGCGCCCGACGTCCTGCCAAGCGATCGAAGCGATCGGCGTCTGACGACTGAAGATTGGACCGGTCGCGACTTCTGCCGCTCGAAGGCGGTCATCCGTTCAGCTAGGCATGAGCAAGCTCAGCCTGGGATGAGCAAGCTCAGCCTGGGATGAGCAAGCTCAGCCCGGCATGAAGCCGGTGCGCAGCGCGTGAGCCCATTCGGGCCGTCCCGCCTGCTCGGCCTGGCGCGCCGCCGCCTCGTGGTCATAATCGACGGCGATGGCTTCGAAACGATCAGGGTGCAAGTCGACGATGCCGTAGCTGGCGTGCGGCGAGCCCTGCTCGGAGACATGCGCCGGCGGCGTATCATCGTGATAGGCCGGGCAGCCGATGCTGCCCGGGTTGAAGATGACCTGACCGCCGGGAATGCGGACCAGCTCGCTGCGATGGCTGTGGCCGCAAAGCATGATGCGGCAGGCGGGATCGATCGCGCCGAGGCGCCGCTGGATTGCGACCAGCGGCGCGCGCACCAGCCGGCCGTCGACGATCGCGTCAGTCAGGTATTTTTCGTCGTGGTCGGGCCGGGCATGGAAGGCGAGTATGCCGGGCGCGACTTCCAGCGTGAGGGGCAGCGCGAACAGCGCCTCGCGCTGGCCTGCGGTCAGCCGTTCCTGCGCGTAGCGGTCGGACGGCCACATGGTCTCGTCGGCGGTGTCGCGGGCAACGCGGCGGTCGTGGTTGCCGCGCACCGTCGGCAGGTCGAGCGTCTCGAGCCGCTCCATGGTCTCGCGCGGCCAGAGCGGGCCGGAAACGCAATCGCCGAGATTGACGATGAGGTCGGCGCCGCCGCGCTGCCGCAGATCATCGAGCACGGCGTCGAGCGCCAGGACATTGCCGTGGATGTCGGCGAGGACGGCAATGCGCATGGCAGGCTCCGTTAATTGGAATGGCTGGAGGGCAGGTGAAGCTAGTTTGCTCGTCTCGCGAAGCGGCGAGAGCGGAACCCAGCTTCGGGTCGTTCAGGCGCGGACTTCGATCTCGTGGCCGCCAACCGCCGGCAACGATGCGTCGTCGCCGGCCGCGGCAATCACGCTGTCGAGCAGGCCCGGGAAGCGGCGGTCGAGATCGTCACGGCGCAGCGTGATCAGCCGGCTGGTTCCAACCGCCTCGGTGCGGGTGACGCCGGCCTCACGCAGCTTGGCCAAATGGTAGCTCAGATTGGTCTTCGAGCAGAGATCGAGGAACCGGCTGCAATTCAGCGGAACGCCCTCTTTGCTGGCGAGATAGCGCACGATGGCCAGTCGCGTCGGGTCGCCGAGCACGGCAAGCACGTTCGGCAGGCTGATCTGGTCGGCGGTGGGATGGGGCAAGGTCATGCCCAGGAATTAAGCACATTCGGAGCCGATTTCAACGCATCTCCTCTCGTGGCTAATGGACACATAGTTTCGTTCCGTCGCCCCGTCCTGACACCGGGCTGTCAGGATGGTTCGGCTATTTTGCAGCGGCTTTATTGACATCATGCCCTGTTATGTCCAATTGTTCAATAACCTTTGAACTAAGGAAATTGCCATGGATAAGCGCCTCATCTGGCTTGCGCTCGGATCGTTCACGATTTCGACCGAAGGTTTCGTCATCTCCAGCCTTTTGCCCGACATTGCAAAGGATGCCGCCATCTCCGTTCCGCTCGCCGGCACGCTGATCACCGCGTTTGCGCTCGCCTATGCGATCGGCACGCCGATCCTGGCAACGCTGACCGGCGAATGGGACCGGCGCCGCGTCATCCTGTGGACGCTGGTGTTCTTCGTGTTGGGCAACGTCGCCGCGGCGCTAAGCTCCTCCTTCGAATTGCTGTTGATCGCGCGCATCGTCATGGCGCTGTCATCAGGCTTGTTCGCGGCGACCGCACAGGGAACGGCCGTTGCGCTTGTCGACGATCATCATCGCGCCCGCGCCATTGCCGTGGTCGTCGGCGGCACTACGGTTGCGGTCGCGGTCGGAGCACCGCTCGGCGCGCTCGTTGCGACGGTTGCCGGCTGGCGCGGCACCTTCTTTGCAATCGCCGGCCTTGGTGCGCTCGCCGGCGCGATCCTGTGGTACCGGCTGCCGCGCGGCATCGTCGGCACCAGGCTGCCGCTCCGGATGCGGCTTGCAGCGGCACTTCGCCCCGGCGTCATGCCTATCCTGGTGACGACCATCCTGGCCCTGATCGGCGCCTTCACCGTCTTTGCCTTTGTCGCGCCGCTCGCGATCGAAGGCGGCGGACTGAACCCGATCGCGCTTCCCGGAATGCTGCTCGCTTTCGGCGTTGGCGCGGTCATCGGCAATATCGGCGGCGGTCAGGCCGCCGACCGTTTCGGCGCGACGCGCACCGTCTGCTGGTCGCTGGCGCTGAGCGCCGCCATGCTGGTCACGTTTTCGCTGATCCCGATGTTCCTGCCGCGCGAGATCGCCGGGCCGGCGCTCATGGCCATGATGGTGCCGTGGGGCATCGTCGGCTGGGCGTTCCCGCCGGCGCAGGCCAGCCGTATCATCAAGCTGGCGCCCGATGCCGCGCCCATCGTGCTATCGCTGAACGCTTCGGCGCTCTATCTCGGCGTGGCACTGGGTGCCGTGGTCGGCGCCGCTGTGCTGCGCTATGGCGCACCGGCCGACCTCGGCGTGGTCGCGGCGGCATTCCCGATCATTGGTCTGGGCGTGGTGCTGGCGGGCCATCTGGCGGCGCGCCCGGTGGCGATGCCGGCCGAATAAGGCTGTCAGTGGAGCTTGGCTGCCCGCCGCCGATAGTTCAAGTCGCGGCGGGCGATGCGTCAAAATCCAGCGCGGCGATTTCGTCCAGTGCCGAATTCTGGGAAGTAGCCGGAAGCGAGCGCGCCAACGTTCCGCAAGAAATCGTCATGACCGCCGACGATCTGGTCGATGCAGCGCTGGTTGGCCTGGCAAAGGGTGAAGCATTCACGGCACCGGGTCTTGCCGATATTGCCGGGGAGGTGCCTTTCTTCGCGTCCGCAAGGCTTCTTCGGCAGTTTTCTGGCGGGCAAGCCGGCGGCGCGTTACGCTGCCGGACATGGCTAAAGACTGACCCTACGCTGTCCGCCACATCGGAATGATCGAGGCGGCCAGCAGCAGGCCAAGCACGGCGTTGAGCATGCGCCACTGCCGCTCGGTTCGCAGCAACCGGGCGAGCAGCGTGCCCGCCACGCACCACGCCGCCAGCGATAGGGCCGCTGCAAGACCGAAGACCGTGCCGAGCAGCACGGCGAGCTGCAGCGGCCCGTTGGCGAGCGCGGCAAAGGATGCCGCCGCTCCCAGCCCCATGGCCCAGCCCTTTGGGTTCATCCATTGCAGGCCGGCGCCGCCCAAAAAGCTGTTCGGCTTTGCCATGGCCACGTCCAGATTGGGCGGACCGCTGCGGCCGATCTTGAGGGCAAGCCACGTCAGATAGAGGGTACCGGCCATTTTCATTGCCAGTTGCAGCGAAGGAGCGGCGGCCAGCAGACCGGCGAGCCCGGCAGCACCTGCCGCAGCCACCGTGGCCAAGCCGGCCGCACTCCCGGCCATCAGCGGGATAGAGCGGCGAAAGCCGAACTGCGCGCCGGACGCCGTCGACAAGGTCGTGGCCATGCCGGGCGTTGAGGTTGAGACCAGCGCGAACAGGACGAGGGGAAGGACGGTTTCAAACATGCTGCTTCCTTTGAAGCCTGCACGGTAGGCTGTTTGGCTCATCAGTAAATGCAATGTTTGCTATGGTTTGTATTAGCAAATATAATGGCCAGATGCTCCGCAATCTCGATACTGCCCTGATCCGAACCTTCGTCACCGTTGCCGATAAGGCCAGCATGACGGGGGCAGCCAATGCGTTGCATCTGACGCAAGGTGCCGTCAGCCAGCAGATCAAGCGTTTGGAAGAGGTTCTCGGCTGCAGCCTGTTCGAGCGCGACCGGCGTGGATTGCGGCTGACCCGCTCCGGCGAGCGATTATTCGGCAAGGGCAAGCGCCTGCTTTCCCTCAATGACGAGATACTGGCGGAGATGGCGGGCGATGCAGTTGCCGGTCAGGTGCGGCTTGGCGTGCCGTACGACCTTGTCGGCACCTTGCTTGCGCCGGTGCTGAAGGCCTATGCCGAGGCCTATCCCCAGGTCGAGATCTCGCTTGTCTGTGCTTCGTCGCCAGAGTTGGCCGCAGCCTTGGCGACCGGCACGATAGAACTCGCGGTGATCGAGGAGCCGATCGGTCGGTCGGCCGGCGAATGCCTTGTTGTCGACCGGCTGGTCTGGGTCGGCGCCAAAGGCGGCGCCGCCCGCGGCAAGCGGCCCTTGCCGGTTTCGATGGTCGCCGAGACCTGTGCGTTCCGCCCGGTGGTGCTGGAGGCGCTTAACGAGCATGGGCTGGAATGGCGCACCGTATTCGAAAACGGCAGCATTGACGCGACGACGGCGACAGTGCGTTCGGACTTGGCCGTCACCACCTGGTTGGCGTCGACCGTGCCTGTCGACCTCGACATTTTGGCCAACGATCCGGAGCTGCCGTCATTGCCGAATTTTTCGATCAATCTGCATTTGCCGAAGCACGACGTCGCGCCGGCTGCACTGGCATTCGCGGGCCACCTCCGCGATGGGTTGGCAGGGCGACGAGAGGCGGCTTAAAAACAGCAAAAAGGACGGCCAGTGTTCAGCCGTCCTTGATCGCCCTGCGGCATCTACTTCCAGTTCTTGCGCCGCTCGATCTCGGCTTCGGACGGCTGCTCCGTGGCAAATGACCCGGTCTTGATCTCGCCGGAGCGTTCATAGCTCGCCATGATGACACCGGTGGTCGATGCCTGCGAACGGGTCAGCTTGAAGGCGGCGGGTATTGTGCCGCTGCCGAACAGTTTTTTGCCCTTGCCCAGCACCAGCGGGAAAATCAGCAGGCTGATCTCGTCGATCAGGTCATTGGCGAGCAAGGTCTGGATCAGCTCGCTCGATCCCTGAATGAGCAGGTCCGGGCCGTCCTCCTGCTTCATCCGGCGCAACGTCGCAACGACATCGCTGCCGAGCGGCTGGCTGTTTTGCCAGGACAGCGAATCCGGCCTGTGCGTCGCCACATATTTGGTGACGGCGTTGAAGCTGTCGGCGATCGGATCATTCTTCTGATAAGGCCAGTGGGCGGCGAAGATGTCGTAAGTCTTGCGGCCGAGAAGCAGCGCGAACGGTTTTGAAAACGTCTCGCCCATCGCGGCGCGCATCACATCGTCCCAGTAGTGAAACGTCCAGCCGCCGAATTTGAAGCCGCCGACAGGGTCCTCTTGCGGGCCGCCGGGCGCCTGCATGACGCCGTCGAGGCTGACGAATGTTGCGGCGATGATCTTCCTCATTGGAGCTCCCTTTCCCTGGTCCGTGCCGTCATGGCCGGAGTTCGAGCCAAGGACGGGCGAACGGACATTTGTCCGACAGCGGCCGGCAAATTTCTAGTCTAGGACCGGGGGCAGGTGACTGCCGACCTTATCGTCTCAGCTTGGAGCCGAGAACGCTCAGCCCAAGCCAACGACCGTATCGTAGAGCAGCTTGAAGTTGAGCACCAGGATGAGCGCGGCAACCACCCAGGCCAGTACGGCGACGGCGCGGGAAATGGCAAAATTGCCCATCTTGCGCTTGTCCGAGACGAACTGCACCAGCGGTACGACAGCGAAGGGGAGCTGCATCGACAGGATTACCTGGCTGAAGACCAGCAACTGGCCGGTTCCCTTCTCGCCATAGAGCGCGGTGACCACCACCACCGGGATGATGGCGATGCCGCGCGTCAGCAGGCGGCGCGCCCATTGCGGGATGCGCAGCCGCAAGAACCCTTCCATCACGATCTGGCCGGCGAGCGTCGCCGTCACCGTCGAGTTCAGGCCGGAGGCGAGCAGCGCTACGGCAAACAGGATGGAAGCGATGCCGAGGCCAAGCAGCGGCGACAGAAGCTCGAAGGCCTGGCCGATCTCGGCAACGTCATGATGACCGGTGCCGTGGAACGCCACCGCCGACACGATAAGGATAGAAGCATTGACGAACAACGCCAGTATCAGCGCGATGGTCGAGTCGGTCGTCGCCCATTTGATGGCATCGCGCTTGCCGCGATCGGTGCGCTCGTAGGCCCGGGTCTGCACGATCGAGGAGTGCAGATAGAGATTGTGCGGCATCACCGTGGCGCCGATGATGCCGATGGCGATGTAGAGCATGGCCGGATTGGTGACGATCTCGGACGACGGCACGAACATCGCGTGCAGGATGGAGCCGACCGGCGGGGCGGCGGCAAAGATCTGAATGGCGAAGCAGCCGAAGATGATAATCAAAAGCGCTATGATGAAGGCCTCGAGGAAACGGAAGCCCTTGTTCATCAGCAGCAGCAGCAGGAAGGCATCAAGCGCGGTGATGATGGCGCCGCCTATCAGCGGAATCCCGAACAGCAGTTGCAAGGCGATCGCCGTGCCAATGACCTCGGCCAGGTCGCAGGCGATGATGGCCAGTTCGCAAGCGACCCAAAGCATGAAATTGACTGGTCGCGGATAATAGGCGCGGCACGCCTGCGCAAGGTCGCGGCCGGTGGCGATGCCGAGCCGGGCGGCGAGTGCCTGCAGCAGGATCGCCATCAGGTTCGACAACATGATGATGAAAAGCAGCGTGTAGCCGAATTGGGCCCCGCCGGCGAGGTCGGTCGCCCAATTGCCCGGATCCATATAGCCGACCGAAACCATGTAGCCCGGCCCCATGAAGGCGAACAGCCGGCGAAGCCAGATCCCCGAGTGCGGCACCGCGATCGTTGCGTTGACTTCGCGAAGGCTGGGCTGCTCGTCGTCCTCCGGGCGGGCAAATCGCCACATGGACCGGGGGGCTGAGGTGGCTTCGGCTTCCGACATGAAATGGCTTTCCACTGAAACGATCGATGTTGTCTCCTTATCTATGCCACGGCTGAACATTATGCAATATGCTATATTTCATTGTCTGAGCTTTTTCTTGTGGCCGCTTGGCGTGCGGCCTGAACGGCAGTGAACGCCGGTTGCGCCGGCCACCGAATGGAAATAAACGGCCAGAACCAATAGGGTTCCGTGTTATGACCGCAATGTCGATTCAAACTGCCGGGAGGAGCGCGTATTGGCGCTGAAGAAAAGACCGGTTCCTCGCGAAAAGCCGCTGCCTGACGCAGAAATCCACTCGGAAGGCTTCAGGCAGACGCGTGAAGCGCGCCGCAGCGCGCTGGTCGAGGATTATGTCGAGCTCATCGCCGACCTGATCGAGGATGGCAACGAGGCGCGCCAGGTCGATATCGCGGCACGGCTCGGCGTCGCTCAGCCGACGGTCGCGAAAATGCTGACGCGGCTGTGCGCCGACGGGCTGGTCTCCCGGAAGCCTTATCGCGGCGTGTTCCTGACCGATGCCGGCCGCAAGGTTGCGGAAGAGAGCCGCATTCGCCACCAGACGGTCGAGGCCTTCCTGCGCTCGCTCGGGGTCAGCGCCGAGACGGCGCGCATCGACGCCGAGGGCATCGAGCATCATGTCAGCGCCGAGACGCTCGAAGCCTTTCGCAAGGCAATAATCGCCGCCCGCTGAAAAGCACGGCCAGCGTATCTCTTCGCGCGACTCGCTTCCCACGAGCAGGGTGAACGGCACAGACCTTGCGATGTCTCGGCCAGAGCAGGCAAGCGTCAGCAAGCATTGCTTGTTCGCACGAAAAATACTGTGACTTGGCGTAACCGTTGAGATAATTGTTGTCGTGTCCGATCGAACCGGGACACGGCCCGATCGGCCGGAAAATTGCATCACGGGGGTTGCCATGCTCTGGAAGGGCCGTCGTCAGAGTGACAATGTCGAGGACGAGCGCGGCCAGAGCGGCGGGCTTGGCGGCGGGCCGGGGCAGTTTCGCATCCCGATCGGCGGTCGCGCGGGCGGCGGCGGCATGTCGGGCATTATCATCGTAGGGTTGATTTTCCTGGCAGGGTGGTATTTCGGCTTCGACCCGAGTCAGATCCTCGATAACAGCGGCTTGCAGCCCGGCGGCGGTCAGATCACCGACAATAGCGGTGCGCAAGGCGGCGGCACCGGTGCGCCCGCCTCCGACGAGATGAAGCAGTTCGTGTCGACTGTGCTGGCCGAGACCGAGGACACGTGGACCGGTATTTTTCAGTCCGAGGGCCTGACCTATCAAGATCCAAAACTGGTCCTGTTCAGCGGACGGATCGGCTCTGCTTGCGGCTCTGCCTCGTCAGCGGCCGGACCATTCTACTGTCCCAACGATCGCAAAGTCTATCTCGACACCACCTTCTTCCAGCAGCTCGATCAGCAGTTCGGTGCCTCGGGCGATTTCGCACAGGCCTATGTGATCGCGCATGAGGTCGGCCACCATGTG
Organism: Mesorhizobium sp. M0968; assembly: GCF_040319065.1. Classification (NCBI taxonomy): domain Bacteria; kingdom Pseudomonadati; phylum Pseudomonadota; class Alphaproteobacteria; order Hyphomicrobiales; family Phyllobacteriaceae; genus Mesorhizobium; species Mesorhizobium sp. M0968. The sequence continues at coordinate 181,884 of NZ_JAMYNL010000010.1, read as the reverse complement.
CAGAACCTCGTCGGCATCCTGCCCAAATTCAACCAGATGCGGCAGAGCATGGGCGAAGCGGACGCCAACCACATGTCGGTGCAGGTCGAGTTGCAGGCCGACTGCTTTGCCGGCATCTGGGCGCATTTCACCGGTCAGAAAGGCATCTTGGAACAGGGCGACATGGCGGAGGCACTGAACGCCGCCAAGCAGATCGGCGACGACACCCTGCAGAAGAAGATGCAGGGCTACGTCGTGCCGGAAAGCTTCAACCACGGCACGTCGCAGCAGCGGCAGACCTGGCTGGCGCGAGGCTTCCAGAACGGCAAGCTTTCGGACTGCGACACGTTCAACAACCCGATCTGAGCCGACGGTTTTCTCGTAATCCGAGAGACTGGATCGCAGTCAGGGGATGTCAGGATGAAAGCACTCTGCCCGTTCCCTCATTGTTCCCAGCGATGTGCTCGCCTATAAGGTGTGTTCCCGTTAGCTTGGGCGGCCCGAGGAGATACCATCATGATAGACCCCAAAACCGCCAGGCGGGGCCTTGCGCTTGTTTTCACCACCCTGCTGCTCGACATCATTGGCTTCGGCATCATTATGCCGGTGCTGCCGGCCTATCTCAGGGAATTGACCGGCGTCGGCATCAGCGAGGCGGCTATCGAGGGCGGCTGGCTGTTCTTCGTCTATGCGGCGATGCAGTTCGTTTTCGCACCAGTGATGGGCGGGTTGAGCGACCGGTTCGGGCGGCGGCCTATCCTGCTTGCCTCGGTGCTGACGTTCGCTATCGACAATCTGATCTGCGCTATCGCCTGGTCCTATCCGATGCTGTTCATCGGCCGCGTGCTGGCCGGCATTTCCGGCGCCAGTTATTCCACGACATCGGCATTCATTGCCGATATCTCGACCGACGAAAATCGTGCGAAGAATTTCGGGCTGCTCGGCATTGCTTTCGGCGTCGGCTTCGTCATCGGGCCGGTTCTGGGCGGGTTGCTCGGCACGTTCGGGCCGCGTGTGCCGTTCTATTTCGCTGCCGGGCTTGCTTTCGCAAACTTTCTGATCGCGCTGTTTCTGTTGCCGGAAACACTTGATAACAAGCACCGTCGCCGCTTCGAGTGGAAACGCGCGAACCCGGTCGGCACGCTCGTCCAGATGCGCAACTACGAAGGTATCGGCTGGATCGGACTTGTCTTCTTTCTGATGACGCTGGGGCACATGATGTATCCTGCGGTCTGGTCGTTCGTCTCCAGTTATCGCTATGGCTGGAGCGAACAACAGATCGGCTTCTCGCTCGGCGCTTTCGGCCTGTGCGGGGCGATCGTCATGGCGACAGTCCTGCCGCGCGTGATCCCTAAGCTCGGCGAGTGGAAGACGGCGGTAATCGGTCTGGCATTTACCGCACTCAGCGCCTTCGGCTACGCCTTCGCGTCACAAGGCTGGATGATCTATGCAGTGATCGTCGTCGGATGTCTCGAGGCGTTGGCCGACCCGCCGCTCAGAAGCCTGGCGGCCGCCAAGGTGCCACCTTCCGCCCAGGGCGAACTCCAGGGCGCAATGACCTCGATCTTCTCGATCACCTCGATCATCACACCGCTGCTTTATACGGCGATCTTTTCCTGGTTCACGGGCCCGAACGCGCCCGTGGTTTTCGGCGGTGCCCCCTATCTGCTCGGCGCGATTTTCCTCACGCTGGCGCTCGTCGTCTTCGTCACCAGGGTGGCCAAGCCGACGCCGAAGGAAGTCAAACGCATGCACGCGCGGGAAGCCGTGACGGACGGGGCTTGATCGGCGCCGGGAGCCCGGCCGGCGCCGTCAGTCAAATCCGTTTTTACGCAATGCGCTAAAGACGCTCGGCCAGTGCCGGCTCGCCGCGCTTTTCGCGGATCAAGTTGACGAAGCGGCGAAACAGATAGTGCGAATCCTGCGGGCCGGGCGAGGCTTCGGGATGATGCTGGACCGAGAAGACCGGTCTGCCGGTGAGCGCAATGCCGCAATTCGAACCGTCGAACAGCGAGACATGGGTTTCCTCGACACCGCTCGGCAACGAGTCGGCGTCGACGGCAAAGCCATGGTTCATCGAGACGATCTCGACCTTGCCGGTGGTGTGGTCCTTGACGGGATGATTGGCGCCGTGGTGGCCCTGATGCATTTTTGCGGTCTTGCCGCCCAGCGCCAGCGCCAGCATCTGGTGGCCGAGGCAGATGCCGAAAAGCGGGATTTCGGTCTTCAACAGATCCTGGATGACCGGAACGGCGTAGTCGCCGGTGGCTTCCGGATCGCCAGGGCCGTTGGATAGAAAAATGCCGTCGGGCCGCATCGCCAGGATCTCCTCGGCGCCGGTTTTTGCCGGCACCACGGTGACCTTGGCGCCGAGACCGGCCAGCAGGCGCAATATGTTGCGTTTGACGCCGTAGTCGACGGCAACGACGTGCATCGACGGATCAGCCTGTTCGCCAAAGCCCTCGTTCCAGACCCAGGGCGTCTCGCGCCAGACTGATGACTGGCCGGAGGTCACCTCCTTGGCGAGATCAAGCCCGACAAGCCCTGACCATGCGGCGGCGCGGCGCTTGAGGTCATCGACGTCGAAGATACCGTCGGGCGCGTGCGCGATGACGGCATTGGGCATGCCCTTTTCGCGGATCAGCGCGGTCAGCGCCCGCGTGTCGATGCCCGAAAGTGCGACGATGCCGCGCTTCTTCAGCCACTGGTCGAGACCGGTTCCGGCCCGGTAATTCGACGGGTTGGTGACATCGGCCTTGAACACGGCGCCGACGGCGCCGGCGCGGGCCAGCGGGTTGAGGTCCTCGATGTCTTCGTCATTGGTGCCGATATTGCCGATATGCGGAAAGGTGAAAGTGACGATCTGGCCGGCATAGGATGGGTCGGTGAGTATCTCCTGGTAGCCGGTCAGCGCGGTGTTGAAGCAGACCTCGGCGACGGCGGAGCCGGCGGCGCCCAGACCACGGCCCTCTATGACAGTGCCGTCGGCCAGCACCAGCAGGGCTGTCGGCCTCTCGCTGGCCCAAGGGGGGGTCGACGCGGCTGTCATCGTAGCCATGGCGGCACTCCTAAAGGTTGCGCCCTCAGTCGGCGCAACAAAAGGCGCGAAGCGGCGATCTCACAGCCTCGGCGCGCTAGGTTTTCATTTGTGCCTGTCGTTGCCCAAAACCGCTGCGCATTTTTGGGCGACGTGCACTAGAATTCAATTTCATGCAAGGCCCAGTACATAGGGGAAGGCGCCAAGGCGGTCAATGATGCCGCGCCGTGCGAGCCTAGATTTATTTCGTCGAATAATATCAGCGGTTTGCCGGACGCTATCGAGTTTGCCTTGAGCTATCGGCACGACTATTGTCCGCCGCATTCGAAGGAGAAAGCACCATGCGAGGCAAAATCGCCGAATCCCTGAAGAGCGCGATGAAGTCGCAGGACAAGCGCCGGCTGCCGACATTGCGGCTGATCCAGGCGGCCATCCATGATCGCGACATCGCCAATCGCGGCGCCGGCAAGGAGCCGGCGAGCGATGACGAGATCCTGCAGATCCTGGCCAAGATGGTGAAGCAGCGCGAAGAATCGGCCAAGGCGTTCGATGACGGCAAGCGGCCGGAGCTTGCAGCGCAGGAGCGCGACGAGATGGCCATCATCCGCGACTTCCTGCCGACGCAGCTGGGCCAGGCCGAGACGGAAAGCGCCGTCCGTTCCGCCATCGCCGAGACTGGTGCCAGCGGCGTCAAGGACATGGGCAAGGTGATGGCGGCGCTCAAGGAAAAATACGCCGGCCAGATGGATTTCTCCAAGGCGAGCGGCATCGTCAAGAGCCTGCTGCAGTAAGCCGCCGAAGGCCCTTGCCGTCGCGCCCGCAATCCGGCAGCCAAAAGCTCGCGCCCGTGATCGAACTCGTCAAACCGGCGTTTGAACACCTGCCGTCCTACAAGGCGGCCCTCGAGCGCGGCTGGTCGCCGGACAATGTGCGGCTGCTCGACGCGACGCGCGAGCAGCTTGCGGCTATCGAAAAGGATCCAGCGACTTTCCTTGGCGATCTCGACGATTCCGATGGCAAGGGACCGCCGATCACCTTGCCCGACGGTTCGACGGTGCCGCGGCTGCCCGGATTCCGGCGCTGGATCTGGGACGGGGAAGTCGCAGGCTCAATCGGCCTGCGCTGGCAGCACGGCACCGCGTCGCTGCCGTCGCATGTGCTCGGCCACATCGGCTATGCGGTGGTGCCGTGGAAACGGGGACGCGGCTATGCGACCGAGGCGCTGCGGCTGATGCTGGTGGAGGCGAGGGCGGTTGGCCTGCCCTTCGTCGAAATCACCTGCAAGCCTCACAATGTGCCCTCGCAGAAGGTCGTTCTGGCCAATGGCGGCCGGCTGGTCGGGCGTTTCTTCGAGGACGCCGCCTATGGCGGCGCGGAAAGCCTGCGCTACCGGATCGATCTGTAGCCCTATTCGGCGGCAGCCGGCAGCGGCGGCGCAGCCCGGCTTCGCCATTCCCAGACATGCGAGGCAAGCGCAACCGCGACGGCGACCAGCATGGCGATCGCGCCAACCACCGGCAGGCTGCGATAGCCATAGCCGGCATTGAGCATCGCCGCGCCGAGCGATGCGGCGAGCGCGATGCCGACATTGAAGCCCGACGGGATGAGCGACGAGGCAAGGTTGGAGGCGTCCGCGGTCCAGGTCAGGATGCGGGTCTGGATCGGCGTGCCGATGGCAAAGTTGAGGCCGCCCCAGACGAAGATCGCTATCACCAATCGGCAGCGGGTAAGGGCCGACAGCGTAGATCAAGGCGAGCATTGCCGCCTGTAGGAAAAGCATGGCGATAAGCGACGGCATCAGCTTCCAGTCGGCGAGCCGCCCGCCGACAAAGACGCCGATCGTTGCGCCGACCCCGTTGAGCAAGAGCACCCAAGGTATCCATTTCTCGTCGAGGCCGGTGACCTCAAGCAGCGTCGGCGTGATGTAGGTGAACAGGCCGAACTGGCCGATCATCAGCATCAGCATAATAATGAGCGAGGTCCAGACCTGCTGGCGTGCGAGCACACGGACCTCGCTTCCAAGGCTCGCCGACGGGCTCGACGATCCCGTCTTGCGCGGCAGCAGGGCGCCGACTGCCGTGAAGGCCACCACACCGAGCGCGCACATCACCCAGAATGTCGCACGCCATCCCCAGATGTTGCCGATTGCCGTGCCGGCCGGAACGCCGATTACGTTCGATACGGTGAGGCCGGACAGGATCAGCGCCACCGCCATGCCGCGCTGGTCTTCGCGCACGAGGCCGACGGCCACCACCATGGCAACGCCGAAATAGGCGCCATGCGCGACGGCCACCGCTATCCGCAACAGCAGCATCGAGGCGAAGTCGGGCGCCAGCGCACAGGCGGCCTGGCCGATGGTGAAGGCTGCAGTCAGTCCAAGCAGCAGGGCCTTGCGGGAGAAGCTTTTGGTGGCGAGCGCCAGCAGCGGGCCGCCGACTGCAATGCCGCCGGCATAGCCGGAAACGAGATAGCCGGCGGTCGGGATCGCGACACCAAGGCCCTCCGCCACCTGCGGCAGCACGCCGGCGATGACGAATTCGGTAGTGCCGAAGGCGAAGGCGGCAATGAACAGGGCAATGAGGGGGAGCATGGCGGAAAGGCGATCCTCAGATAAGGTCGCCTCAAACCACGGATGAGGGCAGCGGGCAATCCAGAAATTGTCGACGCCGCTTTAGCTTTTCTTGATCGCCGGTCAGGCGTCCGCGCGGAGGCAAGAGCTAGGCGGCTGCCTTCCTCCCGTAAGGAATTTTCAGCCACGCACGTTCGTGAAAATAGTAGAGCAGCGACTTGGTGACGACCTCGGTCAGGCCGATGGCAGCGGCGAGCTTAATGCTTCCGGTCACGACGAGCGAAATGATCATCGTATCGATGGTGCCGGTGATGCGCCAGGAAAGCGCTTTGGCGAAGCTGCGAGAATGGGTGTCCATCGACTTTCCTTCCGGTAGATGCGGCGATCTTTAGCCGACAGACAGGAGGTGGCGCAAAGATAATTTCTGCGCATTGGCCCACAGCAATTTTCATAGGCGATGTTGTGAAGCTTCCCGGCCTGTGGATGCAATCTATCCGGCCTTCAGCCGCGAACCGGTGAGCAGGCCACGTTCTTCAAGAACGGGATAGGCCATCGAGGCGAGCAGCGAGTTGATCTGCTTGAGGTCGCGAATGGTGTCGAGATGGATGGAACTGGTCTCGACACTCTTGGCGGTGCCGTCGCGCAGCCGCACGAAATGGCTCTGGCTGGTTTCCTTCTCGCGGTCGCGCAGCCGGTCCTTTTCCAGCACCAACTGGCGAGCGGTCTCCGGATCGCGGGACACCAGCACGTTGAAGGCAAGCCTGGCATTGGCAAGCACCAAGGCATGGAAGGCGCAAAGCTCACGCCAGCCTTCCGGCGTGAACTCCAGCCCACGCTCGAATTTCTTCTTCACGTGGACCAGCATGTTGCGCACGATGATGTCGCCGACCTGCTCCAGCTTGACGCAGGCGCCGATCAGTTCCTGGCAACGCAGCGCCTCGTCCTCGCTCAGCGGGTTCTTGGTGACCCTGGCCAGATAGAGCTTGATCGCAGCGTGCTTCCTGTCGACACGGTCGTCGAGTGCGGCCAGCGCGCCGATCTTGTCGGCATCGGCGCTCTCATAGAGCTCGATGATCCGTTTCAGCATGATCTCGACCGTTTCGCAGACCCGCACCACCTCGCGGGTGGCGTTGGCCAATGCCTGGCTCGGCACGTCGAGCGCACTTTCGTTGAGCGCCGAAAGCTCGACGACGTCGAGCGCGTTGGCGGCCTGGGGCTTGGTGCCCAACGCCACGATCCTTTCCGAGGCGCGATAGACCAGGCTCGCCAGCGGTAGGCCGGCGATCAGGATCAGGATGTTGAAGACAATGTGGGCATTGACGATCTGCTCGGGCACCGTGTTGCCCAAGAAGGCGACCGGCGGTTTGAACGTCAGGAACAGGATCAGCATGATCAGCGAACCCATGCCGCGCATCAGGAGATTGCCGATCGGCACGATACGAACGCCGGGTTCTGCGTTGCGGGTTAGAAGCGGCGCGATGATCGAAGAGCCGAGATTGACACCCAGCACCAGCACGATACCGAGTTCGGGCGGGATGAAGCCGCGGCCGGCCAGCGTCACCATCAGCAGCACCGCGGCGATCGAGGAATGGAACAGCCAGGTGACCAACGCCGCCAGAAGATAGGCGGTAACCGGATCGCCGGAGAAGTAATCGACGATGAGCGGCATCAGCGTGCTCTGGCGCAGCGGCTCCGACGCCTGGCCGATCATCTCCAGCGACAGAAGCAGCAGGCCGATGCCGACCAGGATGCGGCCGAACTGGCGCCAGTCGCGCCGCTCGGTGGCCATGAACATGACGGTGCCGGCGACCAGGCAGATCGGCACCAGCAGCGACAGATCGAAGGTGAGCAGCTTGACCACGAGTGCCGAGCCGATCTCGGCGCCGCGCACCGCAAGCTGGCCCGACATGCCGCTGACAATACCGGAGCCGGCGAACGAGCCGACCAGCAAGGTGACGGCGGTCGAGCTTTGCAGCGCGACAGCCAGGCCGCAGCCGGCCAGAACCGCCATGAACGGATTGCGCATTGTGGCGCGCAGTTTGTGGCGCAGCACATCGCCATAGGCGCGCTCGACGCCGGTCTTCACCAGACGGGTGGCAAACAGCATCAGTGCGACCGCACCGGCCAGGTGCAGCAAGACGACCGAGCCACTCATGCCAGGCCCCGCAACGCGACAGGTGCCAGCGACGCGGGCGCGGTGAAGTCAAAGAGGCAAAAGTGGGCGCGAATCGTGGACATTGCAGAGGTTGATATTACTCCGATTTATTTTAGCCGAATAATAAATTTTGCCCGGTTCGGACGCGTGTTGCCACGCGACGGGGCGTGTCGGAAATGGATGGCTGACAAAATGGTTGCATAGCCTGCGGAGTTGCGGCGGGTCATGCGTCCATTCTCGGGCGCCCGCTTTAAAGGTAGCGCTGAATTAGTCGTTCTAAATGTAAGAAATCATTACGAAAACGTAATCTCGGTGTTCAGTTTCGGTTCATCCTTCCGGCTCTATTCCGTAGGCATCGACAACCAAGGAGTACCCGCCATGAAACGCATCGTTCTTTCCGCCATTGCCTTCTCGATGCTGGCTGCAACCACCTGGCAGGGCCAGGCCGCACCTCTGAACACACCAAACGCGCCGCAGTCGAACTACAGCCAGGTCGACTGGCAGAAGCCTGGCAGGCATGTCGACGTGAACAAGCATGTCGACGTGAACAAGCGCGTCCTAGTGAAGAAGAAGATCGTTGTGAAGCGCAGCCATTGGCGCAACGGCCAGAGATATTCCAGCTGGAAGCGTCACCAGCCGATCCGCGACTATCGCCACTATGGCCTGCGCCGTCCGGGTCCCGGGCAGGAATGGATCCGGGTTGGCAATGACTATCTGCTGGTCAGCGTTCTTTCCGGCTTGATCTTCGGCGCCATCGCCACGCAGTGACCGCGGAACGTCTGACCGGCACGGCGCTGGTCAATGAAAGAGAGGCGGCCCGCCAAGGCCGCCTTTTTTCATTGGTCCATCTTGATCCTAATTCAGCGCGGCCGAAAGTTTCACGGTTCCGCTGAAATACTTCGCCGAATCGGAGCCGATGCCGCCATAGCTGGTGGAGAGGCCGAGACGCATGCCGCCCGGCATGCGGGTATCGACGCCGGCTCCGACGCGGCCATGGAAATTGTCGGCGCCGCTTTCGGTCGCTGTGTCGCTTATGTCGAAGACGCCGTCGAGCCGCAGGTTAAAGTCGAGGGTAACGTCGTCATCCGTGACATGGCGATAGGAAACGCCGGGGCCGAAGGCGATCTGGCCGAGGCCGGCGGTGACGGAGGGAATGGGGACGTTCAGGCCGTCGACATAGGCTCCCGATTTTTCCTCGAAATAGGAGAAGCGCGCCCGCGGCGAGAAGGTCCAGGCGTCATATTGCCATTCCCCTTGCAGCGTGGCGCTGACCAGCCAACGGCTGGCGTCGAAGCCGTCGGTGTAGGTATCCATGGGGCTGACGCTGTTCGAGGATGTTCCAGCTCCGGCGAGCAAATCGAAATACAGATTGTCCGTCAGCCGAGCGGTCAAATAAGGCCCGGCGATCCAGCCGGTGCCCTCGGCGGTTCCGCCGCCGCTGCCGGTGAAGCCGTCGGTACGATCGATCTGGACGAAGGCGCCAACAAGCAGATTGCGGCTGACCAGATAGTCGGCGCCGAAGGTTGCGAGGGCGAATTTGCCGTCTTGGTCATTGATGTCGAAGCGGCTGTAAGTGCCTTCGAACCAGATGTCGAACAGGCTGTTGGCATCTTCCCCGCCAAGCCGCCGCATGGAGGCAAGGCTTGCGCTGACATTGACCGAGTTGGTGTCGGCCATGCCGGGCAGGTACGCGAGCAGGGTGGCCACTGGGCTGGCGACGCCGTCGAGCCGGTCGATGCGGCGCTGGATGTCGGGCTGGTTCTCCAGGATGAGGCTGGCGCGTGTCTCCATGAATTCCTTGATGAGCGCCGTGGTATTTTCGCGTGAATTGGTGCTGGCGAACGTGCAGACGACGCTTTCGCCGGGCGCCATGTTGATCACAGCCGTGCGGTTCGCCACATTGCCGACGGAATCGCCATCGTTGCAACTGATCGAGGTCAAGGCGAAGCCGGCGGCGGTCATGTCGGCGGCGGTGATGCTGTAGGAGCCGGTCGGCAGCGAAACGGCCGGTCCGTCGCCGGAGCCGCTGCTGGTGGCGATGGTGAAGTTGAGGCCGGGCGCCGGCGAGGAGAAGCCGAAGGAGCCGTCGCCGCTGTCGGTGGTCTGGCGGATGGTGATGGAGCCCAGGGCGTGGACTTCCTGGGCGAGCGCGCTGGAGGTGCTTGTCGCGTTGTTCGCGTCGCCATTGTAGGTCGCGACGACCTGACGGGTGCCGACCGGGAGGGCGGACGTCGTCAGGGCGGCGGTACCGCCGGCGAGCGCGACCGTAGCGGCGGGCGAGCCGTCGACACTGAAGGTGACCGTTCCGGCCGGCGGCGGGTTGCCGGGAGCCGAAACCGTTGCCGTGAAAGTGACCTGATCGCCCTGATTGGAAGGGTTGAGGCTGGAAACGACCAAGGTGGTGGTGCCAAGCTTGTCGATGGTCACCGAATAGGCCTTGGAACCGGATTTCCCATTCTGATCGGTTGCAACTGCGGTGAAGTCGAATGTGCCGGTATTGGTCGGGGTACCGGAGAGCAGACCGGTCGCGTCGAAGCTGATGCCCGACGGGAGGGTTCCGGACGTCAGCGCGAAAGTATAAGGCACCGCGCCGCCGCTGGCCGCAAGCTGTTGCGAATAGGCCTGGTTGTATATGGGGTTTGGCAAGGATGCCGGCGTCAGCTCGACGGTCGGCTCGGCAATGATCAGCGTGTAGGATTTCGAACCGATGAAACCGTTTGCGTCGGTTGCCGCCACGACCAGGTTGAACGTGCCGGTATTAGTCGGGGTTCCGGAGAGCAGACCGGCCGCGTCGAAGCTGATGCCCGACGGGAGGGTTCCGGACGTCAGCGCGAAAGTGTAGGGCGTCATACCGCCGCTGGCCGTCAGCTGCTGCGAATAGGCCTGGTTGTAGACCGGACTGGGCAATGACGGCGGCGAGACCGTGATCACGGGCGGTGTAAAGGTGACCGTGTTGTCGGTGCTGGTCGAGGCTTCGTTCGCATCGACGGCGGCGTTGGTTGCCACGCCGGCCGGTATTGTGGCCACGACGGACCCTGAACCCGTCATGCCGCTGACCGCGACGCTGAAAGTGCTGCCGGAGCCCGTAACGACAGCGATGGTGGCGCCGGCGGCGCCGGAAAGCACAACGTCGCTGCCGCTGAAGCCGGTCACCGGCTCGCTGAAGACCACGTCGAAGAGGATTGGTGACGAACCGGTCGGATCGCTCTGGCCGGCAGCCTGGTTGACGGTCACTGTCAGCGGCGGTGGTGGCGGCAGATTGTAGGTGACGGTATTGTCGGTGCTGGTCGAGGGCTCGTTCGGATCGACGCTGGCGTTGGTTGCCACGCCGGCCGGTATTGTGGCCACGACGGACCCTGAACCCGTCATGCCGCTGACCAAAACGCTGTAGGAGCTGCCGGAGCCGGTAACGGACGCGGTGGTGGCGCCGGCAGTGCCGGAAAGCACCACGTCGCTGCCATTGAAGCCGGTCACCGGCTCGCTGAAGACCACGTCGAACCGAATTGGTGAGGAACCGGTCGGATCGCTCTGGCCGGCAGCCTGGTTGATGGTCACTGTCAGCGGCGGTGGCGGCGGCAGATTGTAGGTGACGGTATTGTCGGTGCTGGTCGAGGGCTCGTTCGGATCGACGCTGGCGTTGGTTGCCACGCCGGCCGGTATTGTGGCCACGACGGAACCTGAACCCGTCATGCCGCTGACCAAAACGCTGTAGGAGCTGCCGGAGCCGGTAACGGACGCGGTGGTGGCGCCGGCGGTGCCGGAAAGATCGACGTCGCTGCCATTGAAGCCGGTCACCGGCTCGCTGAAGACCACGTCGAACCGAATTGGTGAGGAACCGGTCGGATCGCTCTGGCCGGCAGCCTGGTTGATGGTCACCGTCGGCAGCGCGAACGCCGCGGTCGGCACGAGCACGAACACGAGAATGGCGGCGAGGGCGCGCCTCAGCGTTGCGAACAAAAGCAGAAAAATCGACGACAACAGAAAGGAAAGTGCGGACAACGGCAAACGCCGCAGCCGCATGGTGACATGCGCATCCAGAGCTACGGTCACCCCGTCCCCCAAAATCCCCCGACCGGCGGGCCTGCTCTCTACGGGCGCTGAATTCCGGACGAGTCGCCTTTGCTTATGATCATCTAGATTGGCGAGCTCATGCAAAGTCAATCTTGAAGCCACGGGTCAGGTAAGCTTGAGACTATTCCCGCCGCGGTGTGGCAGCCACGCAACGTCAGGCGCCTGGACCCCTTGGCCCTGTGAAAACCGGGTATGGTTCCGCATTAGGAGTCGTCGGGCTTCGCCGGCGTGATTATATGGAGGCCAAACGAGCTGTCCCCCATGCGCTTTCCGCCTGCTTTCCTCGACGAGATCCGCGACCGCGTGCCGATTTCTTCGGTGATCGGCCAGCGCGTCGCGTGGGACAGGAAGAAGACTAACGCGCCGCGCGGCGACTATTGGGCGTGCTGTCCCTTCCATGGCGAGAAGAGCCCGTCCTTCCACTGCGAGGACAAGAAGGGCCGCTACCATTGCTTCGGCTGCTCGGTTTCGGGCGACCATTTCAAGTTCCTGACCGAACTTGACGGGATGAGCTTTCCTGAAGCGGTCGAGAAGATCGCCGACATGGCCGGCGTGCCGATGCCGGTTCGCGATGCCCAGGAGGAGCGGCGCGAAAAGGAACGCGCCAGCCTGACTGACGTCATGGAGATGGCGACGGCGTTCTTCCAGGAACGGCTGCAGGGACCGGAAGGGGCAAAGGCCCGCGCCTATCTGCGCGACCGGGGGCTGACACCGGCGACGCAGCAGTCTTTCCGCCTCGGCTATGCACCCGACAGCCGCAATGCGCTGAAGGAGCATCTTGCCGCCAAGGGTGTCCCCAAGGCCGACATCGAGGCGTGCGGGCTGGTGCGCCATGGCGACGACGTCCCGGTTTCCTACGATTGGTTCCGCGACCGCATCATGTTCCCGATCCCGGATTCCAGGGGCAAGATCATCGCCTTCGGCGGGCGGGCACTGGCGCCGGATGCGCTGGCCAAATACATGAACTCGCCCGATACGGAGCTCTTCCACAAAGGCAACGTGCTCTATAATTTCGCCCGTGCGCGGCAAGCGCTCGGAAAGGGGGCGCTGGCCAAGGGCGGCACGGTCATTGCCGTAGAGGGCTACATCGATGTGATCGCGCTGGCGCAGGCCGGCTTCGAAAACGTGGTGGCGCCGCTCGGCACCGCGTTGACTGAAAACCAGCTCGAACTTCTATGGCGCATGGCTGGCGAGCCGGTGCTGTGCTTCGACGGCGACCAGGCCGGGTTGAAGGCAGCGTGGCGCGCCGCCGACATGGCGCTGCCGGCGGTCCAGGCAGGCCGCTCCGTGCGCTTCGCCCTGCTGCCGGAGGGCAAGGATCCCGACGATCTGGTCAAGGGTGACGGGCCGGATGCGTTCCGCGCCGTGCTTTCCGAGGCACGGCCGCTGGCCGACCTCTTGTGGATGCGCGAGACCGCCGGCGGCATCTTCGACACGCCGGAACGGCGGGCGGAGCTCGAAAAGACGCTACGCGAACTGACCAGCCGCATCCGCGACGAGAGCCTTCGCTATCACTACCAACAGGAAATGCGCGAGCGCGTGCAGAGCTTCTTCGGTGCCCAGCGCGGACGCCAGGGACGTCAGGACGGACGGCCCGGTGAGCGCTTCCCGGGCAGGGTCTCAGCACCCGGCGGACAGTTTGCACGTGGCGGCGGTGCCGGTGGGCGCACCGCGATCACCGAAAGCCTCGGCCGCTCGGCGCTGGTCAAACGCGACGGCGAGGGCATGTCGGTGCGCGAGGCGACGATCATTGCGGCCCTCGTCAACCATCCCGTGCTGATCGACGAGAATTTCGCCCATGTCGAGTTCCTCGATCTCGCCAATTCCGATCTGAAGCGGCTGCATGCGGCCATCCTCGACGCCATGGCGCACGATATGGCCAACAACCGCGAGGCTGTAATCGCGACGATCGAGCGGGCCGGCTGCGGTGAGGTCTGGCAGCGCGCGGTGGCGCTGATCAAACGTGCGCGGCAATGGCCGGCGCTGGAAACGGCAGCACTCGACGATGCTCGCGATGCGTTCAGCCAAGCTCTCCACTTGCAGCGCAGCGCGCGCACCTTACATAAGGAGCTGAAGCAGGCGGAAGCAGCGCTCGCCAGCGATCCCACGGACGAAAATTACCGGCACCTGGTCGAAATCCAGGCGCAATTTCGTGATGTGCAGGCAACGGAAGCGCTGATCGAAGGGTTTGGCGTATCGTCGGGCAGAGCTGGGCGCGTTTAGATCGAAGCCTCCAGAAGACTCAAATGTAAGGACGTGCTTGCGCGTTGAATCAAGCGTGCGGTGCTCTAAGTCGGGTAATTGATTCGCTTTTTTCATGCGAATCATGCGAGAGGCGCTTGACCTTCCGGCAGAATGGCGGAATCAGGTCGATTCGAAACGTTAACCCGCCCCAGCATCGACGGGAATGCAGCGATGTAAGGTACTGATCACTGGACAGGCAGTCAGCTTGCCACAGATATCAGGGTTAATCTGGACTTAACGAGAGATGCAGTTACTGGCCCGGTAAAGCGCGTTCTGGAAGGAGCGCATCCAATTTGACCGGACCGGCAGCTTACGCGGCTTTGATACTCAGCCGCTTGGAGAAAATAAAGACTATGGCGACAAAAGAAAAGGAAGAAGTCGAGACCGAACGCGAGGCCGCGACCGATGGCCCTCTGCTCGACCTTTCCGACGATGCTGTCAAGAAGATGATCAAGGCCGCCAAGAAGCGCGGTTATGTCACCATGGACGAGCTGAATTCGGTGCTGCCCTCGGAGGAAGTGACCTCCGAGCAGATCGAGGACACGATGGCCATGCTTTCCGACATGGGCATCAACGTGGTCGAGGACGACGAGCAGGGCGAGGAGCCCGAAGCCGCCGATACCGCCGCTGACGCCGAGGAAGACGCCAACGAGCTGGCCGAGCAGACCGGCACCGCCGTCGCCGCCACCACGACCAAGAAAGAGCCGACCGACCGCACCGACGATCCGGTCCGCATGTATCTGCGCGAGATGGGCTCAGTCGAACTTCTGTCGCGCGAGGGCGAAATCGCGATCGCCAAGCGCATCGAGGCCGGCCGCGAGACGATGATCGCGGGCCTGTGCGAAAGCCCGCTGACTTTCCAGGCCATCATCATCTGGCGTGACGAGCTCAACGAATCGAAGATCCTGCTGCGCGAGATCATCGACCTCGAAGCGACCTATGCCGGGCCGGAGGCCAAGCAGGCGCCGGTTGTCGAGCGTATCGAGGAAGCCAAGACCGAGGAAAAGTCGCGCCGTTCGCGCGAGGACGAGGACGACATTACCAATGTCGGCGGCGACACGCGTGGCCTGGTGGACGACGACGAGGAAGACGATGACGAGGCGAGCCTGTCGCTGGCGGCGATGGAAGCGGAACTGCGCCCGCAGGTGATGGAGACGCTCGACGTCATTGCCGACACCTACAAGAAACTGCGCAAGCTGCAGGACCAGCAGGTCGAGAACCGGCTGGCTGCCGCGGGCACGCTGTCGCCCAGCCAGGACCGCCGACTGAAGGAATTGAAGGACCAGCTGATCAAGGCGGTGAAGTCGCTGTCCTTGAACACGGCGCGCATCGAGGCGCTGGTCGAGCAGCTCTACGACATCAACAAGCGCCTGGTGCAGAACGAAGGCAAGCTGCTCAGGCTGGCCGAAAGCTATGGCGTGCGCCGCGAGGAATTCCTCAAGGAATATCAGGGCTCGGAGCTCGATCCGAACTGGACCCGCTCGATCGGCAATCTGACTTCGCGCGGCTGGAAGGAATTCACCAAGAACGAGAAGGACGCCATCCGCGACCTGCGCGCCGAGATCCAGAACCTCGCCACCGAGACGGCGATTTCGATCCAGGAATTCCGCAAGATCGTCAACCAGGTGCAGAAGGGCGAGCGCGAAGCCGCGATCGCCAAGAAGGAAATGGTGGAGGCCAATCTGCGCCTCGTCATCTCCATCGCCAAGAAATACACCAATCGCGGCCTGCAGTTCCTCGACCTGATCCAGGAAGGCAATATCGGCCTGATGAAGGCGGTCGACAAATTCGAATACCGCCGCGGCTACAAGTTCTCGACCTACGCGACGTGGTGGATCCGGCAGGCGATCACCCGTTCGATCGCCGACCAGGCGCGCACCATCCGCATTCCGGTGCACATGATCGAAACGATCAACAAGATCGTGCGCACCTCGCGCCAGATGCTGCATGAGATCGGCCGCGAGCCGACGCCAGAAGAACTGGCGGAAAAGCTCGCCATGCCGCTGGAAAAAGTGCGCAAGGTGCTGAAGATCGCCAAGGAGCCGATCTCGCTCGAAACGCCGGTCGGCGACGAGGAGGATTCGCATCTTGGCGACTTCATCGAGGACAAGATGGCGATCCTGCCGATCGACGCGGCGATCCAGGCCAATCTGCGCGAGACGACGACGCGCGTATTGGCCTCGCTGACGCCGCGCGAAGAGCGCGTGCTCAGAATGCGCTTCGGCATCGGCATGAACACCGACCACACGCTTGAAGAAGTCGGCCAGCAGTTCTCGGTCACCCGCGAGCGCATCCGCCAGATCGAAGCCAAGGCGCTGCGCAAGCTCAAGCACCCGAGCCGGTCGCGCAAGCTGCGCAGCTTCCTGGACAGTTAGGCTAGGCTTCCGTGGGGGAGATAACAGAGAGACGGTTATTGCGCCGCCTCCTCCCACGGGTCATCGTTTTCAGCCTGGCCGGTCTTACCATTCACCTATTGGCTCTACTTGGAGCAATGATCTTCGGTCATTCTTTTGTGCCGTCGCAACGTTATGTGAGCGACCACGATATGATCGCGAAATCGATTGCTATACCTGCTGGCTGCTTAATTCTCGTTCTTTACTGCCGAAAGTTTGCAAGGGACTTCGACGCCCCGCAGGTGTCCATCAAGACCCTCATCCTTTCTGGTTTTGGCGTTATTGTGTTGCCTTTTATTTTCGGCGTTTTTATCCGTGCAACTGTCCTGACTGCATACCCGCTCTGGCTGGCGGCACTGATGGGGAAGCATACGCAACTCGAATTTTCCGTCAGTGATACGGCGGGTTGGTCTTACCGCTGTCCGAATAGAGTCAGTCTGGCGGGCATGCCGATGATGACCGGCACTCTATGCGGTATCTCGGACAACTTTCGTAATACACTTCATCAGGGCACTCGGGTCGTGTTGACCGGGCGCGGCACGGCGGACGGACTTTTTGCGGCGGGAATTGATGTTGTTCAATAACTGTAATTCCACAGGGATTTGTCCGTGATAGTGACAGCCGGATGAAAGCGGTTGACATTTGCATGATAGGGCAATGGCCATCGACGGTTCACCGGGCTCGTGGTGCAGTCGGCTGCATGAGACCGGCCGCGAGCCGAACTGGCGGAAAAGCTCGCCATGCCGCTGGAAAAAGTGCGCAAGGTGCTGAAGATCGCCAAGGAGCCGATCTGGCTCGAAACGCCGGTCGGCGACGAGGAGGATTCGCATCTTGGCGACTTCATCGAGGACAAGATGGCGATCCTGCCGATCGACGCGGCGATCCAGGCCAATCTGCGCGAGACGACGACGCGCGTGCTGGCCTCGCTGACGCCGCGCGAAGAGCGCGTGCTCAGAATGCGCTTCGGCATCGGCATGAACACCGATCACACGCTTGAAGAGGTCGGCCAGCAGTTCTCGGTCACCCGCGAGCGCATCCGCCAGATCGAAGCCAAGGCGCTGCGCAAGCTCAAGCACCCGAGCCGGTCGCGCAAGCTCAGAAGCTTCCTCGACAGCTGAGGCCGCGTGACGGACAAGCAGTTTAAAGGGCGCCGGTGGCGCCCTTTTCCATTTGGAGATAGGCGATCACGATTGGACGCGCGGCTCTTGCGGGTCCTGCCCTATGAGAGGATAATTCCGCGACGGACGCATTCTCTGGGCGATAAACCCGGATGCCCGCCCCGGCGGTTGGACGCCGTGCTCCGTGGCACCGGAGGGAGGTGTGCCATGACAACTTACATCGTGCTGATCAACTGGACGGAGCAAGGCGCCAAAAATGTGCGGGAATCGCCGAAGCGGCTCGATGCCGCCAAGAAGCTGCTGGGAGACATGGGCGGGTCCTTCAAGGCATTTTATCTCACCATGGGGGATTGTGACATGGTGGCCGTGCTCGAAGCGCCCGACGATGCCGTCCTGGCTCGTTTCTCGCTGATGCTGGCGACGGGCGGAAACGTCAGGACGCGGACACTCAAGGCTTTCCCCGAGGATGCCTATCGCGAGATCATCACCTCGCTCGGCTGAGCCGCGGCGCCTGAAGCGCGTCGCGCTGAACGGCCCTTGCGACGCGCTTTAAGCTCTTCTTTTTATGCATGTCGTTATCGTAAAACCGCTGCGTACCCTTTGGGCGACCTGGATCAGCGAAGCCGGCCATTCCGCCGGTATCGTGTCACGTTGCGGCGCAACGGCATTTCTCGGATAATCCGTGCGTGTCCTCTGGTGCCGTTTCGAAACATGAGCAAGCCTCTGCTGACCGTCTGGTATAATACGCGCTGTCCGGTCTGTGATGCCGGTATCAGCCGGCAGAAGCGGCGGCTGATCGAGGCGGTCAAGGCCGGCCGGATCGAATTTCGCGACATCGATGCCGAACCGGCGGCGCTGGCCGGATACGGCATCGGGCTGGAGGACATCCGGCGCCGGCTGCATGCGATCGACGCCGACGGCAAATTGCTGGCCGGCGCCGATGTTGCCATTGCTGTATGGCGGACGACGCCCGGCGAAGGCTGGCTCGCAACGCTGTTCGGCAATCCCGGCGCACTGCCGTTGACGCGCTATGGCTATGATCGCTTTGCCGATCTGCTCTATGCCTGGAACCGGCGCAAAGGCCGCTGGTAACGGGTATTATTCGCTCCGCACCGAAAGGTCCGGAGATTGTTTCCAGGCCTTTCGCGTGCCCTGCTATCGAGCCACGGGCTCGCAAATCCAGCCAACGATACGGCGCACCGCCGGCAGCACCAGCAGCAGCGTCGGAAAGGCCACCAGCCAGGACAGGCCCCAAGCCGTCAGCCAAGTGGCCAGCATGTCGGGCTGGAAGCCAAAGCTTTTCAGTGTCGAGATGAACGACACGATGAACGTCATCAGCAACGACCGCACCAGCGGGCCGAGCACGGCGGCATAGCGCGCAGGCAGCTTGCTGCGGGGGGTTTTCATGGTCATTTGGATTTCCCTGAAGCATCCGGTTCGTCACCTTGCATCCATTCGCCGGTATTGTCGGCGTAACTGCCCGGAACGACCGGGGTGGATGCGTTGCTTCACGTCAGACGCTTACGGAGCGGCCTTCGGCCCTCATGCACCCTCCAGCTGCCCTCGCTGGCGAAATCAATCCTGCTGGTGCCATTTTCAGATACATCGTAAGATATATCTTGACTCGACCGTGGCGGGCACTTAGTTGAGATGTATCGTAAGACATAACTCAAGGAGCAGACAATGCACAAAGACAATCATTTCAGTCGTCACCGTTTCGGCGAACGCGCCGAGCGCGTTTTCATGCATATGGCCGGCAAGTTCGGCGGACGTGGCGGCGGCTTTGGCCCGTTCGGGCATGGCATGAGAGGCGGCGGACGCGGCGGGCCGGGCGACATGTTCCGCGCCGGGCGCATGCTGGCCGACGGCGATCTCAAGCTGATCACGCTGTCGCTGCTGGCCGAGGCGCCGCGGCACGGCTACGACATCATCAAGGCGCTGGAGGAGCGCACCAGCGGCGTCTACAGCCCGAGCCCCGGCGTGGTCTATCCGACGCTGACCTTCCTGGAGGAGGCCGGCTACGCCGTTTCTGCGGCGGAAGGCAACAAGAAGGTGTTTTCAATCACCGACGCTGGGCAGGCGCACCTCAACGAAAATCGCGAGATGATCGACCACGTGCTCGAACATCTCGAGCGCTTCGGCCGCAAGATGGCCAAGGCGCGCGACTGGTTCGGCTGGAACGATGACGGCGACGGTGGCCGGCGCGGCCGCTCGGAAAAGCGCGACGAGTTTCGCGCCGTGCGCCACCGGCTGCGCGCCGCGCTCGGCGAGATCGTCGATGCGCCTGAAGCAAAGCAGGCCGAGGCAATCAGCATATTGGAAGCTGCCGCGGAAGCCCTGGAAGCACTGACGCGCGACTGATCTTTAACGGCAAGCCGCAGGCGGCCCTTGCCGGTCCAGCCAAGGACCGGTACTGAAAATCATCCTGCACCGCGCTATGTGGTGCAGGATGATTGCCGTTGGAGGATACCCCATGTCTTTTCTGAAGCGTCTTTTCGGCGGAGGCAACGAAGCCGCCGAGCCAAAGACAGCGGCGCCGGCAAAGCAGATCGAGCACAAGGGATTTTTGATCAGCGCCACGCCCTACAAGGCGGAGGGCCAGTACCAGACCTGCGGCGTGGTTTCGAAAGAGATCGACGGCGTGATGAAGGAGCACAAATTCATCCGCGCCGACCGCTTTGCCGGGCTTGATGATGCCGTCGACATCTCGATCAAAAAGGGCATCCAGCTGGTCGACGAGCAGGGCGAAAAGATCTTCGGATAGATCGGCTACTACAGCCTTGGGTCGATTGGCTCGCTTTCCAACGCCAGCACGGCGAAGACACACTCGTGAACCCGGCGTAGCGGCTGCTTGGCGACAAATCGCGTTAGCGCTTCGTGGCCAAGCGCGAACTCCCGGAGCGCCAGGCTGCGCTTGCCGGCCAGGCCGCGTTCTCGGAGGCGGATGAGATTGTCGGGTGCATCATATTCGGGACCATAGATGATGCGCAAATATTCCGGGCCGCGGACCTTCAGCGCCGGCTGGATGAGCCCCTTCTCGCCACGGCTGACGAAGTCGCGTGGTTTGACCACCATGCCTTCGCCGCCTGAGCCGGTCAGTGCTTCCCACCAGGCGACGGCCTCGGCACACGCGCTGCCGTCGGCGAGGTCAACCATACGCCATCGAGTCGGCGTGACCACGCCGCCACGGGCAGCCAGACGGTCCGCGAGCGACATGTGCCAGACATGGTCCTGGTCAAACCAAACACGTCCCTCGCTGGCCAGCAGGTGGAAAGGCGCGGCCTTAAGGTCCTCGACGCCCGAAACTGGCCATACGTAGGGCGCCCAGGCGGTGGCGTATTTGGCTGCGCGGACGGCCCGGTCTTCAAGGCGTGCGTTCAGGCCGGCTGCATCGACGCCGCGCGCCATCGCACGGGCCAGCGCCTCGTTGCTGGCCTTGAAACCGGCGGCAGAGGATATCGCCACAGGCGCATACTGGCTTTCGATCAGACTGCCGGCCTTGGCCGACCAAGGCATTATCTCGGCGTCCATCAGCAGCCAGTCGCTGTTCAATTCCTTCCACAGATCCGCCGCGTCGACCTCGGTGCGAAGACGGGCGAGCAGGTCCTCCGTCATGGCACTGTCATTGAAAAAGGAGCGTCCGGTGCGGGTCCAGATTGCGCCGGTTTCGTCGCCAGGGACCCCGAAGCGGCTGCGTGCCGCCTGCGCGTTCCGGCAGAGCGCGATCACTGCCCGCGAACCCATGTGCTTCTCCTCGCACACGATCTGCGCAACGCCGCGCTCGCGGAAGTAAGCGAAGGCATCCTCCGGACGTTCCAGCCAGCCGTCCTGGCTGCTGGTCTCGGACGGCGACATGGTCGGCGGCAGATAGATCAGCCATTGCGGCGAGAGCGCGAAGCGGCTCATCACCTCCAGTGCTGCCGACGCGTTCTCCTCGGCCACGACAATCCGGCCCCTCAGTCCGGTCTCGATCCAACGGCGACCGGAGACATCCTGATAATCGAGCACGCCGTCGGCGTCGGCCTGTGCCGATTTACCGGGACCGGACCCGCCCAGCGGACGTATCGGCTCCGACCAGGTCTCGATTGCCGGCACCTCGACCAGTTCGCGTTCCGGCCAGCGCAAGGCCGTCAGCTTGCCGCCGAATACGCATCCGGTGTCGATGCACAGGGTGTTGTTGACCCATTCGGCCGATAGCGTGGGCGTATGTCCATAGATAATGGCCGTCTTGCCACGATAGGCCGCAGCCCAGTCGGCACGGACGGGCAGCCCGAATTCGTCGGTCTCGCCTGTGGTCTCGCCGTACAGAGCGAACTCGCGCACAGCGCCGGAACCGCGTCCGATCATCCCTTCCTTGAGGCCGGCATGGGCGACGGCGAGGCCTCCGCGATCGAGCCAGACATGGCTGCGCAGGCCGTCGAGAAAGGCCGGCAGCGCCTCGCGCAGGCCTCGGTCCTGTGCATTTAGCTGATCAAGAGTCTGCTGGAGGCCGTGAGCGACAGTGACCTTGCGGCCTTCTAGCCAGCGGCTGAGTTTGCGTTCATGGTTGCCCTGGACACAGTAAGCCGTTCCAGCCGCGACCATGCTCATGGCAATGCGCAGCACGTCGGGCGAGTTGGGGCCGCGATCGACGAGGTCGCCGACAAAGACGATCTTGCGGCCCTCTGGTGGAACCACGGTGACCATTCGGTCGCCCTGATGCTCAGACCAGGCGACGCTGTAGCCCAGTCGAGCGAGCAGGATATGAAGCTCATCCGAACAGCCATGGATGTCGCCAATGATATCGAACGGGCCATGGTCGTCGCGCTTATCGGTCCACAGCGGCTGTCGCGACACCTCGGCCGCGTCGATGCTGGCCTCGCTGTAAGCTTCCAGACTTGGCGGAAGCCCTCGCGTTGGAGGCCGCCAAGACCCTTGCGGACCTCGGTTGTCATGCGCTGGGCGACCCCGGCGCCGAACTGCCGGTCGGCTCGCACCGCATTGCGTGCGACGCACACCTCGAC
This sequence comes from Mesorhizobium sp. M0968, assembly GCF_040319065.1. Lineage (NCBI taxonomy): Bacteria > Pseudomonadati > Pseudomonadota > Alphaproteobacteria > Hyphomicrobiales > Phyllobacteriaceae > Mesorhizobium > Mesorhizobium sp. M0968. The sequence continues at coordinate 159,315 of NZ_JAMYNL010000010.1, read as the reverse complement.
GCCTGGATCGAGGACCACGGCGACGGGCAAAGCGTGCCACTTGCGCGCCAGCTCAATCCAGGGCTTGCGGTCGGCGGCTCGCACATTGGTGGCATCGATGACGGCCAGCCTGCGGTGTTTGAGCCGCTTGCCGGCTATTTCGCGAACCAGATCGAAGGCATCCGCAGAGACGTCCTGGTCGGTTTCGTCGTCGGAGATCAGCGCCCGGCACTGGTCCGAGGAGATAATCTCGGTCGTCAGGAAATGCTTGGTGGCGAAAGTCGACTTGCCCGATCCGGTCGAGCCGATCAGCACGACGAGGGCGAAGTCAGGAATGGTGAGGTTGGTCTTATCAGGTTCTCTCATCGGGTGAACACCGCCATCTGTGTGGGGGCGCCGAGGGTCGGGTCCTCGGCTCCGATACCGCTGAAGGTGGCTGCATAGCCATAGATCTCGCCGATTTTGGCCGCCCAGGCTTGGAACTGGGCCCGGCTCCATTCGAAACGGTGATCGGGATGGCGAAATGCGCCAGGGACCAGTCTTGGAAACAGAGCGTTGTAGTCCGCATTCGGAGTGGTCACGATGACGGATTTGGGCGCCGTCTCACCGAAAACGATGCGTTCGACCAGGGGCAGCCTGTCCTCGTCGAGATGCTCGATGACCTCGACCAGAACGGCGACGTCGGCTGCGGCCCAACGGCTGTCGCGGTAGGTCAGCGATCCATGCAGCAGCGTGACCCGGCCCTCGGGCGGCCCGCCTAATTCGTTCAGCTTGAGACGCTTTGCGGCCCATTCCAGTTCGCGCGCCGCCGGATCCAGACCGAAAAGCACATGGATCCATCGCTCGCGCACCAGCCTGTCGAGCAGCTTGCCTTCACCGCATCCCAGGTCCGCAACCGTGGTTCCTCCCGTCGCTCGAATGGCGTGGACAACTGCGTCCATGCGCAGATCGTTGAGCCGGATAGGCGTCTCCAGCGCTTCCTCGGGCGTGACGCGCAACTCGGCAGGTTGTGCCTCGCCAGCCGTCTCGGGAGCCAGCCGCTCCAGGGCGATGCGGGCCAAAGCCCGGCGATTGCCAAGGTAGCGGCGCACGATCAGGTCTTTGGCCGGATGGTTTTCCAGCCAGCCCTCTCCCTTGGACAGCAGCTTGTCGATCTCTGCTTCGCCGACCCAGTAATGCTTGGCATCGTCCATCACCGGGATCAGCACATAGAGGTGATTCAACAAGGCGCTGAGCCGGCCTGTGCCGGTCAGCTTCAGATGGCCGTATCGGGGCTCGCCTGCAGCACCCCCGATTCCTTCGATTGGCGTCAGATCGACTGTCCAGCCCAAGGGTTCGAACAAACTTCGAACCAGAACCTCACCGCCGCGCGTTGGCAGTGGCGTAACCACGGCTTCCAGCGGCAGTTCGCTGTCGGCCAGTTCCTGGCGCTCCTTCGATATACCGGTCATCGCCGTCCGCAGCATTTTGTTCAGCGCCACCGACAGGAAGGATGATGCTGCGTAAGGCCGGTCGTTCACATATTGGTCGAGCAGGCCTTCTGCCTGGCCCTTGCCCCGCACCAGTCCCACAGGATCGACATCGAGCAGGAGTGCAGCCTCGCACCGCTCTTCGGTTGCCTCGGGATAGAACAGCCACGCCTTGCCGAAAGACAGGTCGGTCTCGTGCAGGCGATCCGGATGCTTGTGCAGCAAGAAACCGAGATCGGTGGCCGGACGGTGCGTTGTGGCAACGGAAAGGAACATCCGCGACCGATAGCGCAGACAAGCGGAATAACCAATGGCGGTTGTGTGGCCCACCACAATAGGTTGTCGCCAACGACAACAAGGGCAGGCGCCGGGCGCCTGCCCTTGTACAATTCAGACGATGCTGACGCTTTACGCCGCGGTGGCGACGCGCTCGGCATTGCCGGTCGCGGCTACAATGGCGTCGACCTTGGTCGAGGCCTTGGCCAGCGCTGCTGCCAGCGCATCGGCGCCCATGCCGACTCCTTCGATGCGGATGACCTCGAGATCGGTCATGCCGAGGAAGCCAAGCACGCTGCGCAGGTAGGGAATGGCGTGATCGAACTGCACGGCCGCACCTTCGGAATAGATGCCGCCCGAAGCCAGCACGATGTAGACCTTCTTGCCGGTGACGAGGCCCTTGGGGCCGTTCTCGCCATAGGCAAAGCTCTTGCCGGAACGGGCAATGTGATCGACCCAGGACTTCAGCGTCGAGGAGATGTTGAAGTTGATGAAGCCGGTGGCGAGAATCACCGAATCGGCGGCGAACAGTTCATCCAGCACGACATCGGAGACGCCAACGACTTCAGCCTGGCGCGAGGTGCGCGCTTCGGCCGGCGTGTAGATGCCGGTCGCATAATCGGCATCGATGTGCGGCAACGGATTGGCGACGAGGTCGCGCACGACAAGCGTGTTCGACGGATCGGCGGCAACAAGCTTTTCGGCGAATTCAGTAGCAATACGGGTCGAGTGTGAGGCAGCGCCGCGCGGGCTCGATGTGACAAGAAGGATGGACATAATGGGGTCTCCAGGGTTGGATCAAAATCTCCCGGCAGATATGTGTGCGCAGACCCATTTGAAAAACTGGTATATTTTGTATATTATCCATCTAAAATGTGGATTGAACGATGCAACCGAACCCGACGCTTGACCAACTGCAGATCCTGGTTGCGGTGGCCGAGACCGGCAGCTTCTCGGCCGCCGGGCGCAAATTGAATCGCGCGCAATCGGTGATCAGCTACGCCATCGCCAACCTCGAAGCGCAGCTCGGGCTGAAGCTGTTCGAGCGCGAGGGCACGCGTGAACCGCAACTGACCGATGTCGGCAAGGCGACGCTGGAAGATGCGCGGCGCATGGTCGGCGTGCTGCAACGCATCCGCTCGCGTGTCGACGGATACCGGCAGGGATTGGAGGCGGAAGTGACGCTGTCGGTCGACGTGACGCTACCGTCGCCGGTGCTGGTTCGGGTGCTAAAGGCATTCGAGGCGCAGTTCCCGGCCGTGACGCTGCGTCTGCATATCGGCTCGCTTGGCCTTATCCTCGATCATGTTGTCGGCGGACAGGCCGATCTCGGCATCGGGGGGCTTCTGGGTGAGACGGACGTGAATCTGCTTCGCATCGGCTTCTTCTCCCTGGTGCCAGCCGCAGCGCCTGATCACCCTCTGGCGCTGCTGCCGAGACCAGTGGCGCTAGAGGATGTCCGCGAACACATCCAACTGGTCGTCTCGGACCAGTCCGAGCGTACGCGCGGGCGTGACTATGGCGTCTTCGCCTACCGCACCTGGCGGCTGACGGATGTGCGCACCAAGCACGTGCTGATGCGCGAGGGGCTGGGCTGGGGCGGGCTGCCGCGATGGCTCATCGCCGATGATCTGGCGACCGGCCGGCTCGTCGAACTCGATCTCGAGCCTTACAGCGAAGTCCGCTCGCCGCTCTATGCCATGCACCGCGCCGATCGCAGCCCGAAACCGGCGGCCGCCTGGCTGATCGACCAGTTCAAGCGCCAGCTAGGCTGTTTCAACGAGTTCGAACCGGGTGAGATACCTGAGGAGGAGCCGGAGACAGGCCGTCGATCAGCGCCATGAGAACGGCGCGATAGTCCTCGATCGATGCTCCAGTTTCGATTGCGAGCGCTGCGCGGTCGAAGGCGGCTGCGAGCAAAGCGGTCAGTGCTTCCACAGGCAGTCTCGTCATGGAGTGCGAGCGCATCGCGGCAACAAGGCCGTCGCGCAGCGAACGGTTGCCATGGCGATTGTCGATCGCATCCATGGCGGCGCGGCCGAGCACCGCCGGGCCGTCAAGCAGCAAGAGCCGCGTGCGGCCGGGCGCACGCATGGCAGCCAGATAGGCATCCGAGCCGGCAATCAGCGCATCGCGGGCAAATAGCGAAGGCGGCGACGCGCGTTCGATCTCTTCCGAGACGGCTTGCGCCTCCTGTTCGACCACAGCGGCAAACAACGCCTGCTTGTCGGCAAAGTGATGATAGAGCGCGCCCCGCGTGACGCCGGCAGCGGCGACGATCTCGGGTGTGCCGGTCTCGGCATAGGACTTTTCGGTGAACAGTTTGCGAGCCGCGGCGATGAGCTCAGCGCGTGTCGCCTCGGTGCGATCACGGTTGGAGCGACGAGCGGATCCTTCTTGCATACATGCAGCCTGTATGTTATTGCCATTTACATGCAGACTGTATGTTATTTGCCGGGAGAAGGAAAGATGAGGACGACGAGCTATTATCCGGTGCTGATGACGAGCGACGTTGCCGGCACGGCAGCCTTTTATGTTGCGCATTTCGGCTTCAAGCCGCTGTTTGAGGCCTACTGGTACGTGCATCTGCGCTCAGCCGAAGATCGCCGCGTCAACCTCGGCATCGTCCAGGGCGATCATGAGACGATCCCGGAGGAAGGGCGGGGCCGCACATCTGGCCTGCTGATCAATTTCGAGGTCAGGGATCCGGATGCCATCTATGAGCGGATCACCGCCGCTGGCCTGCCGATCCTGCGAACGCTGCGCGACGAACCCTTCGGCCAGCGCCATTTCATCACCAGGGATCCCAACGGCGTGCTGATCGACGTGATCAGGCCGATCCCGCCGAGCCCAGAATTTATGGCGCAATATGCGCAGGGTGCTGCGGCGCGCTAACTCGCACGCGCCAACGGCATCACGGTGACCTGAGTAATGCCGGAGCGGCGCACCACCGTGCACAGTGTCTCGCGGCCGATTCGCTCGGCGTCGAGCATGCGCACCAGATCGTCGACGCCGGTGACCGGGCGGCCGTCGATGGCGGCAATAATGTCGCCTTCCCTGAGGCCGGCTTTGGCCGCCGGGCTGTTCTTTTCGACGGTGCGCAGGCGCACCGCCGTGCTGCTCGACACTTGCGACAAAAGGGCTGCGCGGCGCGGCAGGTTGGTGGTGTCGGCGGAAACGCCGATGAAGGCACGGCGCACACGGCCGAAGCGGATGATTTCCGAGATGACGAAATTGGCGGTGTTGGAGGCAACCGCGAAGGCGATGCCTTGCGCGCCGTGGATCATCGCGGTGTTAACGCCGATCACCTCGCCAGCCGAGGACACCAGCGGTCCGCCAGAATTGCCGGGGTTGAGCGCGGCGTCGGTCTGGATGACGTCGTCGATCAGCCGGCCGGTGGAGGCACGCATCGAGCGGCCGAGTGCCGAGACGACGCCAGTGGTGACGGTCCATTCGAAGCCGAGCGGATTGCCGATGGCAATTGCAATCTGGCCGCGCCTCAAACGCTTGGAATCGCCAAGCGGCGCAACATCGGCAAAGTTGCCGTCGGCGCGCACCAGCGCAATGTCGGTGTCGGGATCGCGGCCGAGCACGCGGCCTTCCCTGGAGGCGCCGTCCGGCATTGACACGCGTACGCTGCGCGCATCGCCGACGACGTGGAAGTTGGTGACGACCAGCCCGTCCTGCGCGATGACGAAGCCGGAGCCATGGCCACCCGGGCCACCGATGCGCTCGATGCGGCAGACAGCGGGCCCGATGCGGTCGACGGCATCGGCGACCGTCGCCGAATAGGCATCGAGAAGGGCATCGTCATATTGCAATTGCTGGGCGGGCAGGGCCATCCGAAGGCTCCGTTTGGAACAAGATGAACAATGCCTATATGTGCGGAGCGGCCGGACCGGCCGCGACCTGACCAGATGGCCAGTCAAATGCCCAACTAGCCGTCAGGCGAGTATCCGCCAACGCCCTGCCGGGCGATATCTGGGTCACGAAGAACCCAGGAGACAAATCATGAGCGATTTCAATCTGAGCACGTTTTCCGACGCCATTGCCGACATCGCGGCAGCCGCGGCACCAGCGACGGCCGGCTTCGCGACGCACCACCGGACGTCAACTGCTTTCCACTGGCGGGACGGCTATTTCGTCACTGCCGAGGAGGCGGTCGAGGCCGGCGAGGAGATCGAGCTGACGTTTTCTTCGGGCGAAGCCGTCAAGGCGGAACTGGTCGGCCGCGACCCGTCCACCGGCACGGCCGTTTTGAAACCGGCCGGCGCGCCGGCCGCCCCGTCACTGGTAAAGGCGGATGCGGTGCGGCCGGGCAACCTGGTGGTCGTGGCGGGCAATAGCGACGGCACCTCGCTCGCTACCTTCGGCACGGTCGGCGAGGTCGGCCCGGCCTGGCTTTCAATGCGCGGTGGCACGATCGACCGGCGCATCAACCTTGCCGTCAATGCCGGCGGCCGTTTCGAGGGTGGCCCTGTGCTCGACGCCAAGGGCGGACTGATCGGCATGCTGCTGTTCGGGCCACGCCGGCGGGCGCTGGTCATGCCTTACGAAACGATCGAGCGGGCAGTCACGACGCTGCGCGAGAAGGGTCATGTGGCGCGCGGCTATCTTGGCGCCGGCCTGCATCCGGTCCGCAATGGTGATACACAGGGCGCCATGGTGATGAGTCTCGACGATAACGGGCCGGCGAAATCAGCCGGTCTCAGTCTCGGCGACATCATCGTGTCGTGGAACGCAGAGACGGTGCATGGCCCGCGCGAGCTGATCCGCAAGCTCGGGCCGGACAGCGCCGGTGCCTTGGTGACACTCGGCGTGGTGCGCGGCGGCGAGAATCGTGAGGTTTCCCTGACCATCGGTGAAAAGCCACTGAGCTGAGGGATAGATGGTAAGCGGTGAGGTCGCTGGCAGACGGCTGACGGTGCTGATCGCGCTCGGTGACGCCGAGCGCACGCGAAGTCTGTCCGCCATTCTCGCCGCGACCGATGATCTGCGGCCGGTTCTGGCCGGCGAAGTCGACGGGCGTGAGGCGGCGGATGTCGCCATCGTCGATGATCATGGGCTACAAGGCGGGCTCGTCGACGCGGCTATGCCTCGCGTGCTGCTATCGTCGCGAGCGGCCCGTGAACGGCCGGCCGATACAGTATTTGCCGTGCTGCCGGTGCAAGCGGACGAGTTGCTGATCGCCGCCGCCGCGCGGCTCGCGGCTGCGGGCTACCGGATTTCGCGTGACAGTCATGCCCTATCCGATCTGCATCACGATTTGACCTTCCATGGCAGCGACCGGTTCGAAGAGGAACCGACTGACGAGCATATCGTCCGGCCGACGCTTTCGCCGCGGGAAGGCGAGGTGCTGGCGCTGCTGGCCGAGGGCGCCCCCAACAAGGTCATCGCGCGGCGGCTGAACATCTCCGTGCATACGGCGAAGTTCCATGTCGCAGCGATCCTGACGAAGCTCGGTGCCGCCAACCGCACCGATGCGATTGCCATCGCCATGCGGCAGGGCCTGGTGCTGGTCTAGTTCAGATTGTCTCAAGGCCGACGCAGCGTAACCCGCATGCGGTGTGTTGGGCCTTGCGCGGCGGTTCTCAGCCGCGCAAGGATCGTGTCTTTCATGTTGCAGGAAGGCGCAAGGATGTCGCTCAAGGGAAAGACGCTTTTCATCTCCGGCGGGTCGCGCGGCATCGGGCTGGCGATTGCGCTGCGCGCCGCGCGCGATGGCGCCAATGTGACGATCGCGGCCAAGACCGCCGAGCCGCATCCGAAGCTGCCCGGGACGATCTACACGGCGGCGCACGAGATCGAGCAGGCCGGCGGCAAGGCGCTGCCGGCGCTGTGCGACATTCGGGATGAAGAACAGGTCGCCGAGGCGGTCGCCAAGACCGTGGAGCGGTTCGGCGGCGTCGATATCTGCGTCAACAACGCCAGTGCCATCCAGCTCACCGGCACGTTGGAGACCGATATGAAGCGCTACGATCTGATGCACCAGATCAACACGCGCGGCACTTTTCTCGTCTCCAAAATGTGCATTCCGCACTTGAGGTTGGCGGAAAATCCTCACATCTTGAATCTGGCGCCGCCGCTCGACATGAAGGCCAAGTGGTTCAAGAACCATGTCGCCTACACGATGGCAAAGTTCGGCATGTCGATGTGCACGCTGGGCATGAGCGCCGAGTTCGCCAGGGACGGCATTGCGGTCAATTCGCTATGGCCGATCTCGACCATCGACACGGCGGCGGTGCGTAACCTCCTGGGCGGGGCGACGGTGGCGGCGATGAGCCGTTCGCCCGACATCATGGCCGATGCGGCATACGCCATCCTGGTCAGGCCGTCGCGTGAGGCGACCGGCAATTTCTACATTGACGAAGAAGTGCTGCGCGCTGAGGGCGTCAGCGATTTCTCGGCCTATGCGCCGGGTGCGACAGGCCCGCTCGCCGGCGACTTTTTTGTGCCGGACGAGGTGTTCGGCCGGACGGATACCAAAATCAAAGGTATCTACTGACGGAAAGTATCTAGCTGACAGGCATATCTCTTAAAGACCGGCACAGACGTGTGCTCAGTCTTCGGCTTTCTTGGCTTTGCCAAGACCCATCAGCCGGTCGATATAGGCAAGCATCAGTGCCGACAGAACGAAGGCCAGATGAATGATGGTCAGCCACATCAGCTGGTCGGTCGTGTAGGAGACCGAGTTCAGGAACACCTGCAAGAGGTGGATCGAGGAGATCGCTACGATTGTCGAGGCGACCTTGACCTTCAGCGAGCCGACATCGATCGTGCCCAGCCAATGCACCTTGCCGTCATTTTCATCGAAGCGGCTGACGAAGTTTTCGTAACCCGAGATGATCACCATCACCACCAGTGAGGCGACCAGCGCGGCATCGATGAGGCCGAGTATTTTCAGGATGGTGTCGGTGTCATCGAGCGTGAAGGCAACGGAGACGAACTCGAACAGCTTGTTGCCGAAGGACACGGCATAGATGGCAAGTGCCGCACCCAGTCCGAGATAGAAGGCGACCAGCAGCCAGCGCGAGGCGAGAATGATCGATTCGATGGCGAGTTCGAGGCGCTTCATGCGGCGATTCGGGCTCCGTTGTCGGAGTGCCGTATTTCGGGCAGGCTGCGGCGGTTTGCAAGGTTTCAAAAAAACGAAACCCCGCCGGGGAGGGGAACCGGCGGGGCTCGTGTGTCCCGCTGGAGTCGGGACAGGGCAGGGAACGCCCTTTCCAGAATCTGGGATGGGTAACCGCGCGTTTCAAGATTGATGACCGCGCGATTCAATGGTTGATCAAATCGCGCGGTTCACATTGCGGTTTATTGGGCGCTGGCCACAGGCGCTACCAGGGGGGTAATCCGGCGGATGGCGACGCGGCGGTTCTCGCGGTTGGGTCCCGACGTGTTGACCTTGAGATACTCCTCGCCATAGCCCTGCGTCGTCAGGTTCTCCGGCGGGATGCCGAAGGCGTTGGTCAAGGCTTCGGCGACCGCCTCGGCGCGGCGGTCGGACAGAGCAAGGTTCGCTTCCGGTGTGCCGACAGCGTCGGTATGGCCCTCGATCAGGAAGCTCTCGGCCGGGTTTTTCTTCAGCAGCTTGTCCATGGCGTTGGCAACACCCTCCAGCTTCTGGACCTCGGTGTCGGAAATCGAGGCCGAACCGAATTCGAAGTTGAGCGTGTCGAGGTCGATGCGGCGGGCGATGTCGCGCACGCGGGCCGAGCGCTTGACCTCGTCGATCGAATAGAGGCGCTGGACCCTCTCGACCGGCGGCCGTTCGAGGAAGGTGTAGTAGTCGTCCGGATCCTCGACCTCTTCGGAATCCAGAATGTATTCCTCTTGCGGGATGGTAAGGCGCATCGGCGGCAGGTCGTCGCCCGGGTCGCGCCAGTCTGCATCGTCGTCATAGTTCCGCTCGTCGACATAGCTCAGCACATATTCGCGGCCGTCGGGCGCGAAGCGTGAACGCTGGATGACGTCGCCGTAGCGGTTGCGGATGGTGACGATCCGGACACCATTGTCACGCTCAACGATTTCCCGGGTGCGATCGCCCGACAGGTCCTCGTAATAGACATTCCTGGCGCCGCGGTGCATGCGCGGTGCATCACTGCTTTCGACGAACGTCTGGTTGTTGAACTGCAGGATAACGCGGTCGCCGAATTCCCTGACGACGTTGGCACCCTGGGGGCGCGGACGACGACGAACATCCTCGACGTCCGGCGCACGCTCGACGCGCTTGCCTTTTTCCTCGGTCACCGGAACGATCTTTTCAGGCTTGATCTCCCGCTGGGCTGCCCGGTCGTCGGTGGGTGGCGGCCCCTGATCGACCGGAGCCGGCTTCGGGGCTTCCACCTGGTTCTCGCCCTGCTGGGCGGGCTGGTTGCCCTGCTGCTTACCGGCATTTTGGCCGCGCTCCTTGCCACCCTTGCGCTTGCGCAAGACATCCTTCTGGCTGTCCAGAACAGGTGCCTCGTTCGGATTGGCCTGGGCTTCACCCTGGACCGGATTTTCCCCCTGGACCGGCGCGGCCTGGCCAGTCGAAGGCTGTTCGCCGGTCGAGGGCTGTTGCTCTCCTGTCACCGGCTGTTCGCCGACAGGCCTCTTGCCACGTTTCTTGATCTTGTCCTGGGGCTGTTCGCCCTGGACGGGAGCGGCCTGCTGCTCGATCGGAGCCGGTTGGGCCTGTGGGGTCGCTTCCTTATTGGTCGGCGCCGGCTGGCCTTCCGCCTCCGTGGCGGGTCCGGTCAATTCAGCAGGCTTCTTGCGCTTGCCCGGCTTTTGTCCGGGCTCGACAGTCGGAGCCTGTTCTGCCGGGGCAGCCTCGATCTGCTGGTTCTGTTTTTGCTTCTTCTTGCGCGGGTTGACGTTGGGCTGGTTGTCGTTTGCCGGCGCTGCCTGCTCGGCCGGTTGTTCCGATGGGGCCGCTTCGATCTGCTGCCGATTGCGCCGCTTCTTGCGGGGTTGCTCGGTCTCGGCCGGAGCGATCTGCTCGGCCGGAGCGGGTTCTGTTTGCTGCTGCTGATTGCGCCGCTTCTTGCGGGGTTGCTCGGACTCGGCTGGAGCGATCTGCTCGGCCGGAGCGGATTCTGTTTGCTGCTGCTGATTGCGCCGCTTCTTGCGCGGTTGCTCGGACTCGGCTGGAGCGATCTGCTCGGCCGGAGCGGATTCTGTTTGCTGCTGCTGATTGCGCCGCTTCTTGCGGGGTTGCTCGGACTCGGCTGGAGCCGCCTGCTCGGCCGGAGCGGATTCCGTTTGCTGCTGCTGGTCGCGCTTCTTCTTTCTGGGCTGCTCTGCCTGCTGGCTTTGCGCGCAGGCCTCCGCCGACTCGCCCTCGGCGCAACTCGATTGCACTGGGATGAGCGGCGCTGCGGTACGTTGCACGGGGCCGAATGCGGCGTCGCCTTGCAGCGGGAACGCGCCTAGCGGCGCGGACGCCATCAACAGGCCAAGCGCCGTGCCTGCCAGAATCCGTGGTTGGCGTTTCATCATAAACACTCCTTGTGGCGTCCCCATCCATGCCCAAACTTTCAGCAACCATGTTTGGTTCCTGTTTGTAGGTTCTAGCTGTGGCACAGGGCGATTGACCGGCGTTTTGAAGGCGACTTCATGTCATTCGTATGGTCCTGGCGTATGTTCCGGCGTATGGTCCCGGCGTATCGTTCGGACGAGGGTGCACGGTTGCCGTGCTTGACCTTGAAGCGTCCGGGGGCCACATGCCGACGATGGAAAAGCCGTTCTGGAAGACCAAGACGCTCGAGGCGATGACCCCGGCCGAGTGGGAATCACTCTGCGACGGTTGTGGCAAGTGCTGCCTGTCCAAACTCGAAGACGAGGACACCGGAGAGATCTACTGGACCAGCGTCGGCTGCCGGCTGTTCGACGCTGGAAGCTGCCGCTGCTCCGACTATGCCAACCGGCTGGCGCGTGTTCCGGATTGCGTCGGGCTGACGCCGCAGAACGTGCGCACCATCAGCTGGCTGCCCAAGACCTGCGCTTACCGGCTGGTGGCCGAGGGCCTGGATCTCTATTGGTGGCACAGGCTGGTGTCGGGAAGCGACGAGACCGTGCACGAGGCCGGCATCTCGATGCGCGGCCGGGTCAGCGCCAGCGAGACCGACCTTGCCGAGCCGGACGACTATTTCGACCATATGCTCGCGGACGAGCCTTAGGATTTCCTGCGGTAACGAAGACCGGGAACCACGGCAAAAGGGTACGTTCCCCATCTGCCCTGCATAGAACGGTTCCAGAAACGGACAGACTAACGGCTGGCCCATTCTTGCCGCATGAACGGGGGATGAATGGCCGGTTCGCAAAAAATTCAGACAGGCGGGTGCATTCTCCTCGCATAGGTTTGACGAAAACGGGTGGAAACCCTCAAACAAGGAGAGAAGACAATGTTCAATACCATCAAGACGATTGCTCTTTCGGTACTTGTCGGCCTTGGCACGCTTGCTGCCATCCCCGCTCATGCTGACAGCATCTATCTCGGCTTCGGCAACAACCAGGATCCGCGCGTCGGCGTCTATACCGGCGACGAAGATGATGGTTACTATCGCGAACACCGCCGTCATGGCGGCTGGCGCCGGTCCTGTTCGCCGGAGCGTGCCATTGACAAGGCCGAACGCATGGGCCTGCACCGCGCCCGCATCATCGACATCAACCGCCGCACGGTCAAGGTCGCCGGCCGCCAGTATGGCGACCGCGTCGTAATCGTATTCGCCAACGAGCGCGGCTGTCCGATCATCTATCGCTAAGGTCTTCGGGCTTGCGGCCGGCTGACTTGCAGCCGGTAGAGTAGCGGAGCCCTTTCCGCCAGGACGGAAAGCGCGGCTCAAAAAACCCCGGAGGATCGATCCTCCGGGGTTTTTTCATGCTGCAAGCGATGATCATTTCAATTCGAAAGTCACCGTCACCTGTGCGGTATAGGAATTCTCGCCGGCTTGCACCGGGACCGACGCGCCGGCGGCATCGAATGCCTTGGCGTTGATCGGCATCGGCGGTGGTGCGAAATTCTGGTCGGTGATTTCCAGGACCCGGCCGATGCCGACGCCGGCCGCTTCGGCCAGCGTCTTGGCCTTGGCCATGGCATTGGCGACGGCCTTCTTGCGCGCCTCGGTGACGGCTGCCGCCGGATCGTCGTTGGAGAAGGAGATGCCGCCGCCCTGGTTGACGCCGAGCGACACCGCCTTGTCGAGAATGTCGCCGGTCTTGTCGATGTCGCGGACGCGCACCGAAAGCGTGTTGGTCACCTGATAGGCGACAAGCTCGGCCTCCTGGCTGCCGTCGGGCTTGTTGGTGTAGTTATAGCGCGGATTGATCTGGATGCCCGCTGTCTGCAGGTCGCGCTCCTTGATGCCGGACGATTTCATGGCAGCGATCACCGCGGCCATGGCGTCGTTATTGGCATCGAGCGCTGCACGTGCCGTCTTGGCTTCGCGCATGACGCTGAGCGTCAGCAGAGCCAGATCGGGTGCTATCGCCGCCTCGCCTTCACCGGTGACGACGATACGCGGCGGCGGTGGCGAATCGGCGGCGGCCGCGATCGCCGGAAATGCGATTGCGGCGGCAATCGCCAGGGGCAAAATACGTCTGGTCATGAAATCTCCTCGATCTGGGATCCCAAGACAGCCGAGTGTTGGCCGGCGTCCAATGGGCGACGTGCAATAGGTTATCAATATGGGCTGATTTGGGCGATCCCTGCCAGCCCCCTTGGAACGCCTGCTCGGAAAGCCCTCGGAAAGCCTTGTGCGGTTCAGGGAAAAACACTAATCCAGCGCCGTGGGGCCTGTAGCTCAATGGTTAGAGCCGGCGGCTCATAACCGCTTGGTTGGGGGTTCGAGTCCCTCCGGGCCCACCATTGGCTTTTGTGGCCGTTGATTTAATTGGATTTTTTGGCCATTTTTGTCCCACCTCTTTCAACCCCCTCAGAAAGTGGGACAATTTTGTTCTCTTTTCGATCGATAACCAGCAGGTATTTCGCCGCTCTCGCTACCTTCCGGCGACGCGCTTTCTTGATGTAGTGGTCGGGCTGCTGGTACGTAGTCCACCCATATATCGCCTTCAGCTGCTCGTGCGTCGCGCCGTTCTCAGCGGCGATCGTCGCGCCGGCCTTCCGAATTCCATGAGCACTGCAGTGCGGCAGCTCAGCTTGATCACACCACTGGCGCATCTTGTTGCCCAGACCGTTCTCCGAGAACGGGCGACCATACTCATTGACCAGGAAGGTCATCTGGTCGGAAGGCGTGTGCTCAAGTTCCGCCTCTAGTTCGGGCAGAAGCGGGAGCTCCACCAACACCGCATCCTTGTTACGACTGGTCTTCCCAGGCTTAATTCTGATCCACTTCTCCCACTGCTCGGTCTCCTCGTTGTAGACGAGCGTGATGTGCTGTCGACCGAAGATCGCGACGTCGGACAACCGCAGGCCAGTAAACATGAAGATCGAGAGCGCACGTCTGGCTGCGGTACCCAGCGGATGCCGCTTCTCATATTGAACGATCTCCGACACGTCCCATGGGTGCCAGCCGTCGCCGCTCTTTAGCCGTCTGATGCCGCGGGCGGGATTGGAGTCGACGCCCGGAATCTCTGTGTCCTTTGCCCACTCAAACATCGCGCTGATGGCTTTTACGATATTGTTTGCCGCGCCCAGGGCGTCGAGCCTGGTGTCCCTGATCTCCTTAACATGAGACCGTTTCATACCGGCGAATGGCAGAGATCCCTTGGTGGGATACTGAGGATCCGGGTCACCTTCGAGGGGATGAGGTAATTCGCATACGCGCTCCAGAATTGCTCGTCGGCGCGCCATAGTGTCTTGGGTGATTTCCGTGCCGCCCCGACGGTAATACTCCTGGCAAAGCCACACTAACGTGCCTTTCTTCGCTGGCTCGGAAGGCTTGGGGAGGCGCCGGCAAATCTCGGGAAGAGTGCCGGGCCGAACATAAGAGACCTCGGCGCGTGCGCAGCGCAGTTCCTCGAGGAACTCGTCGCTGCCGGTCGGTTCACGGAGCCGGACCTTCTTCCGACCCGGTGCGCGAAAATAGTACCGATCATTGCCGTGGCGATCAGTGTCCTTCACTACGCCCTTAAGATCGATTTTCACGGGCTCATCCGTCATGTTCGTGGTTTTCGATCCCAAGGATTGTCTAGTGGCGGCGAATCTTCGTCAAGCTTTGGTGCTCCTCCGATTTGGCGGTGAGGGAGCTTTCGAAAAGCCAATACAAGTTCCTCGACGTCCCAAACAATGCGCCCCTTGCTCGGCATTCGTGGCTGCGGCATCCGGCCGTCCTGGACCATTTCATCAAAGGTCGTTGAGCTTACGCCGATGAACGTCGCAGCCTGCTCGCGATTGATTCCTACCGGCGGGAGCGAGGGCGGCAAGACGCTCGGGGTGCGTAGCATCGGTTTAGCGCGTTGAAAGCGCGTTTTTGACGCCTGCCTGTCTTCCTATGTACCTGTCCGAATATTGCAGACGCTCAATCATGTCCTGGCCCTGTGCTTGCAGGCTCACCCTAGGTCTCCAGACCTAGGATCGCTCAAGACACCGGACTCTTTTCCAGCCTTTGTGTACGATGATGGGTATCTTAATGCGCTCGAGGCCAAGAACTGAATGGTCGGCGACTTGGAAGGGCAAAATGACCGCGGAACCACGAATCTGAGTCAGAGGCGGAATCCAACTGAGGAAAGCATGGCTGTGTTTTCAGACGGTTATGACTCTCATGCATGCGTAACAACCAACAAGAATACAAACAAAATATTTCTGTGGATTACTTTCATTCCTCATGGAATGCGCGACTGATTTGGTCCGACAGCGGCTTCACAAAATAAGAAAGCGCCGTACGCTCGCCCGTCTGGATCATCGCTTCGGCCGGCATGCCGGGCACGAGCGTCAGGTCCTTGAGCTTCGTCAGTTCCGCATGCGGAACCGACAGACGCACCAGGTAATACGAAACGCCGTTTTTTTCGTCCGTCGCCAGATCGGCTGCGATCCGGCTGACATATCCGTTCAATACCGGCGTGGTCCTCAGATTGAAGGCTGACATCCGCAGCACGGCCTTGTGACCAAGCTGGATTTGGTCGATGTCCTTCGGGGTGATTCGTGCTTCAAGCGCAAGATCGTCGCCTTCCGGCACGATTAGCATAATCGGATCGGCGGGCGTGATCACTCCTCCGACCGTATGAACTGCGAGTTGTTGAATGGCGCCTGACTGCGGCGCGACAATATCGATCCGTCGCAGTTCCTGTTCAGCCGCCATCTTGCGCTCAACATACTCCCCAACCTGCGCCTGAACCTCTCTGAGCTCCTGGCCGACTTCCGTCTTGAAATCCGGATCGATCTGCAGGATCTGGAGGCGCGTTTCGGCTATGCGGGCTGCCGTCTGTGCCTGATGTGCAATCTTCTCACCGCGTTCGCCGCCGAAAGTGGCAACCTGCGTCTTCAGGCTGTTCAAGCGTTGGTCCGAGACAATGCCTTGGTCGCGCAGCCCACTCAGGGCAGCAATTTCCTTTTGGAGAATCTCGGTGCTTTTCTCAGAAGCGATTTCCTGCGCCTTGAGCCCCTCGATCTCGTGCTCATATTGAGTGATGCGTTCCGCTAGCTGCGCCTGCCTTCCGTCGCGGGATTGTCTGCGGAATTCGAACAGCCGCGTCTCGCCATGTACTGCCGAAGCTACGTCCGGAACATCTCTGCGGGCGAGCAGCCAGTCCGGGAAGGCGATCTCCGCCAGATCGTCACGCTCAGCTTCGAGTCGTGCCAGGTTGGCGGCCAGCTCATCGAGCCGCTTGGTGACTACAGCGAGAGTGGCGCGCGTCTGGGTGGCGTCGAGCCGCATGAGGATGTCGCCGGCTTTTACTTTATCACCTTCGCTCACCAGGATTTCTCCCACCACCCCGCCGGTCGGGTGCTGCACCTTCTTCACATAGGAATCGACGACAAAGTGTCCGGACGCGACAACCGCACCGGAGAGATTCGTGAAGGCCGCCCAGGCTCCGGCTCCTCCAACAAAGATCACGCTCGCCAGAAGGCCCGCCACCAGGTGCCGGCGAATGGAGCTGGAAACGTCATTATTCTGATGAATGCCGGCCACCGGGATCCTCCATGTCAGCGCGCTCTCCCACGTTATCCTGTGTAGACTCGATGGCCTTGACGCCAGCGCCTGGTGCCATCGCTGCCCTCTTCAAGACTTTGGAAAGCGCTTCATCACGCGCACCGAATGCTCGCTGCCGTCCACCTTCCATGACCAACACAAAATCCACGGCGCGGATGGCGCTCGGCCGATGGGCGACGACAACCGCAACGCCCTTGCGCCCGCGCACGGAGGCGATCGCCTTGACGACCGCAGCCTCACCTTCCGCATCGAGATTGGCATTGGGTTCATCCAGCACTACAAGGAAAGGGTCTCGATAAAGAGCACGGGCAAGACCGATACGCTGGCGCTGCCCGGCGGAAAGTGCCGATCCGGCCTCACCAATCGGAGTTTCGTAGCCGTGCTCAAATCGGAGGATCAGTTCGTGCGTGCCCGCTGCTTTCGCCGCGGTGACAATAGCCTCAGGGTCAGGATTATCTTCAAAACGAGCGATGTTTTCGGCAATGGTGCCGTCGAACAGTTCAACACCTTGCGGCAAATAGCCGATATGACGGCCTAGCGCTTCCGGGTCCCATTGATCGAGGCTTGCGCTGTCGATGCGAACCTTTCCGGCGACCGGCGTCCATGCGCCGACGATGGCGCGCGAGAGTGTCGACTTGCCCGAACCCGATGCACCGATGATCCCGAGTGCGCTTCCCGCCTGAACGGCAAACGCAAGGCCGGTCACGGTCGGCTTCCTTTCGCCGGGCGGAACGATTGTCACGCCTTCGACGCGGAGTTCGCGTTCAGGTGCAGGCATTGGCATAACAGGAGCGGTTTCAGGAACCTTTCCCAGGAGGTCCTCCAGCCGCGCCCAACCCTGGCGCGCCATGAGGAAGGGTTTCCAGCTTGAAATGGCCAGATCGACCGGAGCCAGCGCACGCCCCATCATGATCGAACTGGCAATCATGACCCCGGCCGTAGCCTCCTGCCTGATGACAAGGTACGCGCCGACGGCAAGAATGGCCGATTGCAGCAGCACGCGCAACGACTTTGCAATGCCACCCAGCCCACCTGCCACGTCCCCAGCTTTCCGGTTGGCGGCCAGATACTCGGCATTGGCCTTGTGCCATCGGGCAGCGATCCGCTTTGCGAGACCGAGAGCTTGCACGACCTCGGCATTGCGGCGCGCTGCTTCCAGTAGACCATTGCGTACCATGTTGTGGTCAATGGTATCGCGTATCGGCCGTTGCGAGAGAGTGTTGGTAAGAAGTGTCAGAGATGTGAGACCGATCGCCCCGATAAGTGCCGTCATGCCGATCCAGAAATGAAGGAGGAAGCAAATGGCAAGATAAAGCAGCATCCATGGCAGATCGAAGAACGCTGTCGGACCGTTTCCACCTAAGAATCCGCGAATATTGTCGAGGTCGCGAAGCGGCTGCAAGCCGTCGCCCGGCATGCGCGTTAAAAGCGGAAGGCGAACGATCGCATCGTGAACGCGTCCGGAAAACTGTTCATCGAAACGCTCGCCAATCCGCAGCAGCACGCGGGCGCGCAAAACGTCGAGCAGGCATTGGAACGCATAAAGCCCTGCAGCAAGCACGACGAGCCCCACTAGCGTCGATACGCTGCCACTTGCCAGAACGCGGTCGTAGACCTGAAGCATGAACAGCGGCGAGATCAGCGCAAGCACGTTGACCACGCCGCTGATCAACAGAATTCCCCAAATAGCGGAAGTCAGAGGGAAAGGTCTCAAAGCTGAATCCTTCAAGGAATGGTTACTCACGTAGGTCTCCGTGAGGATCTGGCGACCCAGCTCCCTATATTGCTCCCCGAGCGGCAACCGACTCGCTGATTCAGGATCAGTGCTCCCGCCGAATATGTTTGGCTTGGCATCTAATGGAGCGGGTCAACAACAACACCGTCCGGCTGAAGGTTTGGAAGGGCAACGTCATCGTGGCCGGCCGCAAGGGCCCGAACAGGCTTCCGCCTCCACGCGTTCAGGGAGATTTCGGTGTACGACCAGCGCGACGTGCAGGGCTTCGTCAAGCTGTACACGCTGCGACTGCTCCCGGGCGCCCCGGCCCATCGCAAGTAGCGGAAACGGAAGCGCCCGCCCCCGGGGGGCGGGGCGCTGTTCCGTATGGGTTTTCTGGATCAAACGAAGGTGAAGTCCGACGCGGTCAGGCCTAGGTCGGCCACGGTGACCACACCGCCCAGGTGGACGAATTCATGCGCGTTGTTGTCGGCGGTGACATAGGCCAGAGTTGCGACTCTGTCGGTGTAGCTGCTTTGGTAGACAATGATGTCGCCGGCGTGCTCGCCGGAGATCGCACTCGCGGCTTCAGAAGCAGAGTTGAAAGATTCGCCAGTGATTACCACGACGTGTTCGCCGTTCGCACCTGAGGCCGCACCACTGTAGAAGCTGCTCACCGGGTAGCCGGACTGTATGCTGGCGTTGTTGACGAAGTTCGCGCCAAAACCGTCATTGTAGAGGCCCACCGCATCGAAGGCGAACTTGTCCTCCGCCGGGTTGAAATCGGTGATAGTGGTAATGTCCGACTTCGACCCGACAACCCCAGGCACCGGATTGTGGAACTGGAACACGAACGTGTCACTGTCGGTGCCCCCGGTCAACGTGTCCTGGCCGTCACCCACGTAGAGGACATCCTGGCCGGGACCGCCGCTGAGCCTGTCATTGTCCTCACCGGAGACGCGCGGGTTGAAGCGGCCGTTGTCGCCGGAGAGATCGTCCCAGCCATCTCCGCCGAAGATGCGGTCGTTACCCTTGCCGCCGATGAGTCGGTCACTGTCCGGGCCACCCGAGATCTCGTCGTTGCCGCCACGACCGTCAATCCAGTCACCGCCCTGGAAACCCTCCATCCAATCGTCAAGCTCGGTGCCGATGAGTGTTTCGGCACCCGGGCCACCCTCGATAATCTTTGCCATCGAAAATACTCCTAATGATGCACCCTGCCTGACGCGTTCATATTGCTCATCGGATAATTAGAGAAATCGATTGCTTGGATAGACACACATTTACGAAATGGATGCATTCACGTTCACTTCGCCCTTCTGCTGAGCAGTTGCGGGCTCGCTGGCGGCGGGGACGCTGGTCGCCCAAGCAATCGATGAAGATTCGGCACTCAAACCGGGACTAGGACGAACTTCGTAACGGGGCCGTCCTGGTTGGGCCCCAAACTTCTCTCTGTTTGCTCGACGCCGGCATACCCGCACCGTGAGCGCTGGACGAGGACAAGTTCCGCTGGCGGAGAACGGCGTGATCGGCTTGCCGCGCCGAAACTGATGGCGCTCGTCGAAGGCATGGACTGGACACGCGTTCGAGCCGAACGGCGACGGCGTCCGGCCGGAAGGCGGTGGCGAAGTGACTCAGGCGCAAAAGGCGGGCTTCAGGCCGTGCACAATAAGCTTCTGTCGGCGTCATGATGAGAAGCGCTTCGGCCCGTCCCCACGAAATCGATACGCTCAAGGCGATGTTCGTCGCCATGGCGGCGGAGAAGGCCGAACTGCAACAACTCCGGAGCGAAACACTCAAGGCCGAGATCGTCCGGATGGCGACACTCAACGAGCGTGCCCAGGTGAGGATCGCCGACCTTCATGGGATCGTCAAGCAGCTGGAGCGCGCCGCTTCGGTCGCAGCTCCGAGAAGCTCGAACGTGCCCAGCAGACCTTCGCCTTCGAAATCAGACCGGGCTCGGCGCGATTGAGTCCGAGCTCGAGGCCGCAAGACCGACAGGCGAGCCGCGACGTGCTGCGCGACCGCGCAAGGCGTTCCCGGCGCATCTGGAGCGGGTCGAGATCGTCATCTAGCCCGAGCCATGGGGGAAGAAGCGCTCCCGCAGCCAATCGTCCAGTCCGTCAAACGCGGTCGGCCGCACAGGCTTGCGAAACGGAACAGTCCCGCCCTCGCTTAGATACCGAGGCACCGTGTTGCGAGCGCACCCGAATTCGTTCGCCCGTCGGTTCCCCAGCCAAGCTCATGCAGCGGCAGCATCGCTGCCACCTCTTCAAGCTGAAGGATCTGCTCTCCCTGCATCGTTCTCGACAATGCAGGAATCGCCCAATCCCAATCGCCATCCATGCCTCCTCTCATAACCGAGGGGTCGTCGGCCGACAACTGAGACGTCCGGTGCTCTTAGGCGGGGTAATCATACGAGATGCCTCCTGCAACATCATTTCCCGCATCCATAGGCTTGCCGGATCATTATTGTGAAGCGCAGGCCATTGGACGGCCTCCGTGAATGCGGCAGGAAGTGGCGGCGGAAGTTCGACAATCCGCAGGGGTGTTGTTTTTGCGAAATGCTGCGCCAGCCGTAAGGGCATTGTCCCAATGCGGTTGGTGCCTGATAGAAGGGGCGGGATCATGCTAAAGCCCTGTACGACGACCTCGATACGTCTCTCGAAACCGTTCTCGAGCAAATACCATTCCTCGATGGAGGGCTGCCGGGTGTCCCCGAATTTAAGCACAACCTGCCCCATCGACAAGTATCGGTCGAATGTAAGTGGCTCTGACAGCTGCTTGTTCGTGCCGCAGCCTACGCATACGAGCATATCTTCGAACAGGGCTGCGCGAGGATGTTTCGACATGAATACTTCCGGCATAATCAGAAAATCAACGTCGCCGCGCCGGAGAAGCTCCTCGGGGTCGTCGGAAATAAGCAGACATTCGAAGCGGACGGCGGGAGCTTCCCGCGCAGCACGCTTTACGATCTTCTTAAAAAATACGAGCGTGAGGTAATCGGAAAGGATGATGCGGAAGCGACGATCCGATCGGGCCGGGTTAAAGGCGTCCCAGGAAATAATCGACAGCTGGATGTGCAGCAATGCCTCCCGGACTGCTGTGGCGAGCCCCTCCGCGCGCGGTGTCAAAATGAGTTCGCGGCCGTTCATCGTAAATAGCTCATCGCTGAAATAGGCGCGTAACCGACCGACGGCGGCGCTCATGGCCGGCTGACTCAGGTTAATACTGCGGGCCGCGGCGGTGACTTTACGCTCCCTGATCAAAGCGTCCAGCACAACCAGGAGATTTAGATCGAGTCCCTTAAAACGCATGTATTGACCTATCCGACGCGTGGATGGGTATCGCCCAAAGAATCAATTTTACGAATGGTGAGTAGCGTCAACGCATCAGCCGACGACGAAATAGAGCAACCGATAGGAAGAACGGCAAAACCGTGTATATGCAAAGCGCGCCGATATGCAGGCCCATGCTGCCGGCCGGACGGCCAAGCATCGCCGGACGAATGAGGTCAATTGCATGTGCGAGCGGCAACAAGGAGGCGACGTCCTGAAAAGCGCCGGGCAATTGGTTGACCGGAAACATCGCGCCGCAAAGGAACAGCATGGGTGTTACAACAAGCGTATTATAAAATATGAAATATTCATAACTGGGCGCAAGCGCCGTGACGACCATCGCTAGACTCGCGAAGGCGAGGCCACTGAGAGCGATGACTGGCAGCAAGCAGAGGATGGATGGCCACGATGTGTAGCCGAGCGTGGTGGCAACAATAGTGATTGCTGTGCCCGCCATCAGGGCCTTGGTGGCTGCCCACGCCAATTCGCCGAGTAAGATATCGCCGAGCGTCAGCTGAGTGCATAGCATTCCTTCCCAGGTGCGCTGGTTGTCCATGCGGCCGAAACTCCCGTAAACCGTTTCAGCAGTCGCCGATGCCATCGCGCTTGTGGCAACCATGCCAGCCGCGAGAAACGCAATGTACGAAGTGCCCTCAACAGGACCTATCATTGTTCCGATGCCAAAGCCGAGACCGAACAGATAGATCATCGGATCGGCGAGGTTGCCGAGAACCGATGCAAGCCCGATTTTCTTCCATCCAAGATAGTTGCGGCGCCAAACCGCGACCCAATTCCACGCATTGGCGGGCATGGCCGCCGCATAACGTTCGCCCATTGTTCAGTCCTCCATCTCGCGCCCGGTTAGCCGCAAGAACACATCCTCGAGATTGGGGGGACGCTGCAGAAGGCGCAGACCGGCGCGCCCGCGTAGCTGCACCAGCACCTGCTCCGGATCGGGTGCATAGCAAAAAAGCGTCTCACCGCTCACCTCGATGCGCTGTGCGTACGGCCGGATCAGCGCACCCAGTTCATGCGGATTGCCGCCGTAGACCTCGACCACGTCACAGCCGATCTGCTCGTCAATGAGTGCGGACGGGCGGCCTTCGGCGATCTTGCGCCCCTCCTCCATAACGCACAGCCGATCGCACAGCCGCTCGGCCTCTTCCATGAAATGGGTAGTCAAAAGAATAGTCTTGCCCCGCGCCAGCAGCGATCGCAGCCGTTCCCAGATCAGGTGGCGGGCCTGCGGATCGAGGCCGGTGGTCGGCTCGTCCATCACCAGCAAGTGCGGGTCATTGATCAGCGCACGCGCGAGCGTCAGGCGCCGCTTCATGCCGCCGGACAGTTCGGCGACGCGCGCATCCGCTTTGTTCTCGAGGCGGGCGAACTCAAGCAGCGACGGTATGACCGCTTCGATCTGGCGTCTGCTCATCCGGAAGTAGCGCCCGAACACCAACAGGTTCTCGCGTACAGTGAACGCGGTATCAAGATTGTCGAACTGCGGGACCACGCCGATGCGCATACGTGCCAAACGCGCGCGCGCCGGCACTGGAGCGCCGAGCACAGTAATCTTCCCCGCATCAGGCGATGTCATGCCGAGGACCATACGCGCAATCGTGCTTTTGCCCGCACCGTTCGGTCCCAAGAGCCCGAAGCATTCCCCCGCCGCAACGCGGAACGACAGTCTGTCGACAACGAGCTTGTCATAAGTTTTGCTTACGTCAGTAAGATCGATCGCTACCATGGACATGGGTTCATTTTACCGAGAGGGACGCCAAGACTGGCGGTTGCTTGGTTGCCTGCCGGACCTGAAACTGTGACTCGTCTTCGCCATCCCAGCCGTCGATAACGAACTGATCGACATCACAAGGATTTAGCCCCTGTTCCGCCAAAGCGGCGACAATTACGTCGAGATTATCGATGGTTTGATAACGCGGATTGTTGTGCCGCTTTTCCTGCTCAACGCAGAAGACGAGCCGTCCATCCTCGACAAGGGCGATCGCCCCATCATGGGTCAGCTTGGTACCACAGATGCGCATAGTGTCTCCACGTTAACGGCGATAGATTCGATTCATCAGGAAGCGGAAAGCGGGTTCCGGAAACGGACGAGCAAGCAGTCTTCGTTGACCGACTCGCCCCGACACTCAAGACGCTCTACCTCGATCAACGTTTCGTTCAGCATGGCGATGACCGGCTCAGCACCAGCGGCGTGACCCCAGCGACGGCAATTAGCATCCCTTGCCGATCCGAAGATCAGATGCCCGCCTGGCGCAAGCACCCGCACCAGGTTTTTGACGGCCGCGCGCATCTCGGCTATGTCTTCGAGGTAGTATAGGACCTCCGCCACAACGATCAGGTCAAACAACTCGTCGGTCGAAAACTGTTGAACATCGGAGACTATCCAGTTGATGCGCGACGGCTCCTTTATCCGTTGACGTGCTCGAGCAATCGCTTGCGCCACGACATCGATGACGGTGAGCCCTTGGCAGTAGGGGGCTAGTTTTTCCGTGAATGCGCCGGCAGCGCACCCGACTTCGAGGGCATTTGTAATGGAGCCTTGGGCAAGCGCCAGCTGGAGCATTTCCGTGTGGCGCTCCCGCTCGAACGGATTGCCGTCGAGGCGCCACGGATCGTCTGCGGCCAATTCCCGATCGAGCAACTGATGATTCATGTTCTGGGTCAAACTCGTCCACCTCTCGTCTACCTAGGTAATTAGCGATCACTCGTCGCCGCAGATGTTGCTCGACAGCGCTAATCCCGAAGAATCCGCGCAAGATTGAGCCTGCGAAGCGGAGCCGCATGCGGTGAGAATTCTGCCCTGCTTGATCCAGTGATCGGAGTTTGGGTGGGGGCCTGTTTTCCCCCAGTGTTCGATGTAGCGACAGCAGAGCTTCGCGACAGCCAATCGCTATTGCTCAATGTACACAGCGCGTAGGCCTTCAAGGGAAGTAAGAGAAAGATGTTGATGAACGTGTGCAGGGAAAAGCCCAGAAATCGAAACTGTCGAGCACGAAATGCTACCACGCTGCATCGGAGCATGGTCATGGACACAATCATCAGTCCTGTCCACCAAGGCACAGTGCCTGTCAGTGCGAAATGTGCGAGGCCCGTTAGTACCGATAGGGCGAGGAGTAGCGGCCCGAGATTCTGTCCGACCACGTCCAACGTGAGATAGCTATTGAGGCCGGGCAGCAAGCGCAGCCCAAGCAGCGTGTCCCGGAATGTGCTTCGTGCCCAACGGAGTTGTTGGCGCAGATACGGTCCGAGTCTGTTCGGAACGACTGTGGCCGCGATGGCGCCCGGAACGTACTCGGTTCGAAAGCCTGCTTTCAGCATGAGGATAGTGAGATGGCGATCCTCCCCGAAGTCGCTTGGCTTGCCCCGAAAAAATTGCGACTCGTACTGGTCCAGTAACAAAAGGAGCGCAGACCGGCGGTACATGGCACATGGGCCGCAACAGCACATAACGGCACCGAAGCGAGCCTGTGCCGCGCGCTCCTCGTTGCAAGCCAGCCAGTACTCCATGTCTATCAGCCTTGTCAGCCAGCTCTCGCTCCGGTTACTGGCAATCAACTGACCCATGACTGCGCCGACCGCTGGATCTCGCATCTTCGGTACAAGCTTGGTGATGACGTCGGACGCGAGTATCGTGTCTGAATCAACGTTAAGCACCAAATCCCCGGATGAGCGGCGTATCGCGGCGATCTGCGCCTTGCGCTTTCCAACATTCTCGGGAAGCAAAATGATGTCGAACCTAGGGTCGCGCGCGTAGGTTTCGTGGACAGTTCCTACGGCTTCGCGATTTCCAGAACCGTCATCAACCACATAGACCCGAAGTCTTCCGGCGTATTCTTGGTCTGCAATGGACGCCAGGCACTCTGAAAGCGTGCGCGGATCCTCGTTGAAGCAGGGGACGATGACATCCACGCTGGGCAGTTGATCGGAGCCGACGAGATCCTCCAACGCCGATGAGTCGTTTGTCGGCAGAGCATAAATCCCCTGCATGCTCTTATAAGCAGTCGAGAGCAGTGCATAAAGCGAAATGGCCACAGTGCTGGTTGTACCAAGAAGAGTCATGGGATCTCGTTTGTTCAGTGATGTTGAGGAAGTGAGCGGATTACAAATCCGCGCTCATGAAGTGCTGGAATCAGACGGGACAGCGCCGTGACCGTCTGGTCGCGCAGACCGGCGTGAGCGCCCTGGCTCAACTCGCCGGGAGGGCATCCGTCGTGCAAGAGTACGATTGCGCCCGGCCGGACAGAGGCGAGCACGGTATCGATAATCGCGTCGACCCCAGGGCGAGACCAATCTCGAGGGTCGACGGACCAATGGAGGGCCGTCAGCCCGGCGATCTGTGACGCTGTGAAGATTTCTTCGCTCCAGGCGCCGTAGGGCGCGCGAATATAGCGCACCGAGGCCTGAGGGCACGCCCTCATGATGGCGCCGTTCGCTTCAAAAATCTCACGTTGCACTTCGCCGAAGCCGCATTTGTACAGATCCGGATGAGTCATCGTGTGGTTGCCTAGCTCGTGCCCTTCTGCAAACATTCGTTGGATTAGATCCGGGTGCTCTAAGGCGTAGGCGCCGATGACGAAGAAAGTCGCCGGCACCCGCTGCTCTGCCAACACATCCAGAATCTCCGGTGTGAAAAGTGGATTGGGACCGTCGTCAAACGTCAGATAAACGCTGCGACGGCCGGTGCCGTCAGAGCACTCACGGCGCACTTCGTACAAGCAATCGGGACGGCTCATAGCTCTGGTCCGTTCCGATCGATCATCGTGCCCGTGGGCCATTCGCTGATCGGCCGTCCAACTGGCAGAACAATGGTGAGTGCGTCATCAATGCGTGTGGGCGGCAGGTCGAGGCGCGCCTCTGGTCGGGTGGAGCGCACGCGAATTCCCGACAAGACGGCCAAAGGGCTGTATCGCCGCCCGAACCTCTCAACATGATTCCGCAGCGCGTGCCGGACGGTTCCGAAAGCGAATGGAACGCCAAGCTCCTGCAGTATTGGAAGCACGACATGGATTGAATGGGCGATTCCGAGACTCTCAAGATCCGGACGTACCCCGTACAGGCCCAGCTCAGCCACCAACAGATCGACCGCGTCAACCTTGATGAAACGGCGCAGTATGCCCATGTGAGCCGCTACACCGTTCGAATCATAGGCGATTGCGCGGAGTTCAGGCCTGGCGCCGGCCCAGCTTCGACTACCTTCGAACGGTTCTGCGTTGGACGCCCCAGTCGGCCCGTAGGTATTACGAAAGAACTGGGCGAGCTCGACGTGGTCCGAGAGCTGCAACTCGTTTTCCCAGCACAATTTCCACTGCACCTGAGGGCGCATTCAGGACCTCTCTTCAAAATAGTTTCTTGCGGGCCGCATTACCCGGCCAAAGCGGCGGCGTTGTTGGCTGCACTCAACCGTTGTCGTTAGCGAAGGTGAGCCAGCCGGTGGGGCTCGCCAATGAGCTCTCTCGATGTTCCCGCCCGTCGCGGCGCCGTCGATTTGAGCTTGACGTCGGTCATTTACGTTCCTCTAATGCATGGTTCGTAAATTCGTAAAATTGATTGTTTAGATGATGCCCATCCACACGCTGGATAGATCAGGATATGCGGTTTAAGGGGCTGGATCTGAATCTCCTCGTTGTGCTGGACGCTCTGATCAGGGAGCGTAAAGTCACTGCCGCGGCCAACAGTATTAACCTGAGCCAGCCGGCCATGAGCGCCGCCGTCGCTCGGTTACGCGCCTACTTCAGCAATGAGCTATTTACGATGAACGGCCGCGAGCTCATTTTGACACCGCGCGCGGAGGGGCTTGCCCCAGCAGTCCGGGACGCATTGCTGCACATCCAGCTATCGATTATTTCCTCCGACGCCTTTAACCCAGCCCAATCGGATCGTCTCTTCCGAATCATGCTTTCCGATTACCTCACGCTCGTGCTTTTTAAGAGGATCGTAGAGCGTACTGCGCGGGAAGCTCCCGCCGTCCGCTTCGAATGTCTGCCTATTTGCGACGACCCCGAGGAGCTTCTCCGGCGCGGCGACGTTGATTTTCTGATTATGCCGGAAGTGTTCATGTCGAAACATCCTCGCGCAGCCCTGTTCGAAGATATGCTCGTATGCGTAGGCTGCGGCACGAACAAGCAGCTGTCAGAGCCACTTACATTCGAGCGATACTTGTCGATGGGGCATGTCGTGCTCAAATTCAGGCACACCCGGCAGCCCACCATGGAGGAGTGGTATTTGCTCGAGCACGGTTTCGAGAGACGTATCGAGGTCGTCGTACAGGGCTTTAGCCTGATCGCGCCCGTCCTATCAGGCACCAACCGCATCGGGACCATGCCCTTACGGCTGGCGCAGCATTTCGCAAAAACAACACCCCTGCGGATCGTCGAACTTCCGCCGCCACTTCCTCATCCCGCATTCACGGAGGCCGTCCAATGGCCCGCGCTTCACAATACTGATCCGGCAAGCCTGTGGATGCGGGAAATGATGTTGCAGGAGGCATCTCGCCTGGCGCCTTTGCTTGAAAGCTATTGAGCGTCTCGGGCTTCCTGGAGGCGGTCGCGATCGCGTAGGAGCGGTTGCCATTCGGGCGTCAGGCCTTTGGCTCGGCAGAGCGGCGCAGTTCCTTGCTGAGTACGAGGGCCAGTAACGAGCAGAACACATGCCCGGGTTGGTGCTGAGTTGACTGCCGCCTCCGATTTCGCGTGCGAAGTCCCAGAAGATGTCTAGCCCCACTCAAATGCCAACTTTGCCGGCCTTGCCGCGGCTTTTCACGCGCGGCCAGGCGAGGAGATGCCGGTCGACGAGGTCAATCCCAACGGACTGTGCCGGCCTCGCTCGGCTACTGGCGTGAGGCATCCTTGACGACACCGCCCTGCACCGACAACGTCGAGATGTTGGCAATGAAGCCGGTCGCGATTGACGCTGCGGATGTAGGCAATTTACCTCGCGCTTCCGCCCTGAACGCGTGGCCGATCCGTTCACCCAATTGGCTTCATCCTGGGCCGCGGCTGAGGCCTGTGGGGTGCGGCTACCCCGCGTGGATGGGATCATCAATCAACTTTCTCTCATTTATGAAAGGAAACTTCCCCGCTTACGATAGAAGCCATCAGTTTCATATATTTTCCGGCAGATGAATGTCGAACGGCAGAAATGTCTGTCCTGGTGTTTCAGCAGTGCCGGTCTCGATAGCCCGCGTCATCAGCGTTATCAGCTCCTGGGAAAGCCGGCGCATTGGCGTGGCGACCGCCATCGTGATGATGTTATCAGCGAGTGCCGCCCGAGATTCCGGCGTGATTTCATTCACGATCGCGACGAGATCGCGACTTTTACCCTCTTCCCGGACCGCGGAGATGGCGCCCTCCATGCCGCCCCCGGCGACATAGAAGCCGACGAGCTCGGGTTCCCGCTGCATGAGATCAAGCGTTGCCTCGTAGGTGACCTGCCGTTTCTCCAGGTTCACAAGCGGATCGAGCACCTCGAACGTCGGCGCGTTCTCACGGCAATAGGAGCGAAAGCCGACGTCACGGAGCTCGTGCCCCTGGAAACGATGGCTACCGACAAACACCGCCACCTTGCCGGGCCGTTTTGCGACCTTGGACACCATCCAAGCGGCCGTGCGCCCCACCTTGCGGTTGTTGAGGCCGATATAGCCCTGTCGCACGCCGGCGGCGAAGTCGGAAAGCAGCGAGAAAACCGGAATGCCTTTGGCCTTGAGGTCCTCAACCGCTGCTGTAATTTTTGGGTGGTCCGGTGCCACCATCGCGATCGCATGGCAGCGTGCGCCCAAATCCTTGAGCGGTGCGATTAGGTCGCTCGGCATATGTGACGGGGCGAATTGGATGAGCGGAATGCCGTGGAAGGACTGGGCCAAATTGACCGACGCTTCGACCTCGCGCGCAAAGTCTTGGTAGAAATGCTGGGCCGGTTTTCTCAAGATGAAGCCCAGACGGTAGCACGGTAGGTCTCGCCGCAAGCGCTGCTTGATGAGCCCGGCAGCATGATAGCCGATCGCGTGGGCGGCGTCGTGGACCCGCCGCGCGGTCTCCTCGCGCACCGGATGGCGGGCGTTCAGAACCCGATCGACCGTTGCTACGCTGACTCGGGCTTCGCGGGCGAGATCGGTAATTGTGGGGCGCTTGGTCATGGGTCCTATTCTGATTGGTTTTTGACGCAGGCTGGCTCTCTGTCACCTAGCGCGATTCGACAATGCTTTCGGGTGGGCAAAGTGAAGACGCCCGCATACTGAATGATCGACAGCGTATTGGACTACTCCAGACGTAGACCGGCCGGGTATAACGGAAGGTTCATTCGCTTAGGGCGGCGATGATTTGCACTCACACATTTAGCGCTTCTGATACATGGTCCGTGAGGCGCCGTTTAGAGCCTGCGAGTCGATCGTTCAGGTCATGTGACCAGCTTGGCGAAACCGGTCGCGGTGCGTCGCCCTTACTCGGCGGAGGATAGCCGGTTTGATGCCTCGGCAAGCTGATGACCGCAGAAGGCGGCTTTCATCTGCGCTTGGTCCAATTCTCCTTCCCAGCGGGCGACGACGAGGGATGCCACTGCGTTACCAACGCAATTCGTCAACGCCCGGCATTCGGACATGAAGCGGTCGATGCCGAGTATCAGGGCCATCCCAGCAACGGGAACACTCGGAACTACGGCGAGCGTAGCCGCCAGGGTGATGAAGCCCGCACCTGTCACACCTGCAGCGCCCTTGGAGGAAAGCATCGCAACGAGCAGCAGCAGCACCTGATCGCCGATTGACAGATCGGTGTTCGTCGCCTGCGCGATGAAGAGGGCCGCCAGGGTCATGTAGATATTCGTGCCGTCCAGATTGAACGAATATCCGGCCGGGATGACGAGACCCACAACCGAACGCCTGGCGCCCGCCTTCTCCATCTTCTGCATGAGCGAGGGGAGCGCGGCCTCCGAGGAGGACGTTGCGAGGACAAGCAGCAGCTCTTCCTTGATGTAGCGAATAAGAGAACAGATCGAAAAGCCGTTGTAGCGGCAGACCGCGCCGAGAACCCCGAACACGAAGAGGAAGGCGGTGAAATAAAACGTCGCGACCAGCATCGCGAGGTTGACGACCGAACCGATGCCATATCTGCCGATGGTGAAGGCCATTGCGCCGAAAGCGCCGATCGGCGCGGCTTTCATCAGAATGCCGACGAGCTTGAAGACAGGCGCGATGAGCGCCTGAAGGAAGGAAACGACAGGCTTGCCCGTCTCTCCGGCCATCGCGAGCGCCATGCCGAACAGAACCGAGAAGAACAGCACCTGCAGGATGTCGCCTTCCGCGAAGGCGCCGACTATCGTTGGCGGGATGATGTTCATCAGGAAGCCGGTGACCGACTGCTCGTGGGCCTTTGCGGCATAGGTATTCACGGCCTGGACATCGAGCGAGGCCGGATCGATGTTGAGGCCGGCGCCAGGCTGGACGACATTGGCGACGATCAGGCCGACGATCAGCGCGAGCGTCGAGAAGGTGAGGAAATAGACCATTGCCTTGCCGGCGACCCGGCCGACCTTGTGAAGATCGTTCATGCCGGCAATGCCGGTCGCAATTGTCAGGAAGATGACAGGCGCGATGATCATCTTGACCAGCTTGATGAAGGCATCACCCAGCGGCTTCAGGCTCTCGCCGGTCCCCGGATAGAAATAGCCAATTGCGACGCCTAGGGCGATGGCGGCAAGCACCTGCGCGTAAAGCTTGGCATAGAAGGGTTTGCGGGGCGCGGGACTCGCGCCGCGGACTTGTGCAGCTGACACTGTTTCTCTCTCCCTGACCGGATCGAGGTGGCGTGACTTCTCCCGGGCTTCTCCCTATCGCGGCGCTCCGGTCGAACGCTGCACCAACGCCGCCGCAATACCCATGCCAAATGGATCCGCATGACCTGAACTGACGTTGGCTCGCCAATGATGGGATGAATGCGGTGGCACAGACGCGAATGACAAGGCCGCCGTCCAGCACGCGCTTGATGTTCTCCGGCAGATTGCCGGTCGGTCTCTCTGGCTTGCGGTTTTGCTGCACATCGTGGTGGGCTCCTCGGTTTGCCGACTTTGGGAAGGGCCGCATCGCTGGCACCAGAGCGGAGAATTGCCGTGTTCTTTGCCGCGCTGCCGCTGCAGCGACAGCTTGAAAGCGACGTCGAGACGTAGGGATTGACGCCGCTGGTGCTGACCGCGACGATGCGGTTCAGAAGTTCCGAGCACCGCCGAGAAAGCCGCGCTCGACCGCCAGCTTCGCGCCTTCACACGCGACGCCGCCGCCTTATCTGCGTCATCAATATCGAGGAAATGGCGGTTGCCGCGACCGACCAGTGTCGTCGGCAGTGATTATCGCTCCCGCCCCTGGTTCGCAGGCGCTGGTGACTGGCACGGCCCGGCAACTCGGCGCGGTCAGCCGCTCGGGCACCGCATCGCCGGCGCCGTATTTCTGTCGTTCAACATCGCCGACAAAAATTAGAACTGATGAATTCTATCATAGGCCGCGAGGTTTCCTTTCACGAATGAAAGAAAGCTCGATTGACTATCCCGCCTCGCTCCAGTCTTTTGAAAATCAACGTGTGGTTGCCCCCGTGCAAGCCGAGAACGTGGCCAAGCTTCGTGGAGGGAGAGCCAAGCGATGCGTCAGGGGTCGACCCGCTTTGCACTCGACCACACGGCGGTGGCACGAGTTCACGTCAGAGCATTTTCGCGCTTGCCCGCGACGTCGCGGGCGCACATGCCGCCGGCATGCATTTCATGGCGCGAGATCGAGGATCATATGCACCACAACATTCCCAAATCAGAACAAAATGCCAGCGAGTGCCGCATTTCGCTTCCGGATGCGAAAAGGGCTTACCCAAAGTCCGAGATGAACACCGCGGTCCCTTTTGTGCCATCGCACGAGCACGCGCTTACCGGCATCTTCGAAATATCGAAAGTACTC
Source organism: Mesorhizobium sp. M0968 (assembly GCF_040319065.1). Taxonomy (NCBI): domain Bacteria; kingdom Pseudomonadati; phylum Pseudomonadota; class Alphaproteobacteria; order Hyphomicrobiales; family Phyllobacteriaceae; genus Mesorhizobium; species Mesorhizobium sp. M0968. The sequence continues at coordinate 126,502 of NZ_JAMYNL010000010.1, read as the reverse complement.
ACCGACCCCGCCCGGCTCGAAGTCACGTTGGCCAAGGTCGTCGATCTCCTGCCCTCGTTTGTGCAGATGCGGCACGGCATCATCGCTCTCTTCGACGCTGAGGGCGTACTGGACATCACCGTAGTCACCGGCTGCGACGAGAACAGCGATGAGCGCTCCCGGATGCGCCTGCCGCGCAAGGCAATCGATCTGATTGTGACGACGGACACGCCGCTCGTCGCCGAGAACATAGCGGTGCATTCGGCCTTCACTGCCGCTGACATAGAGGTGCTTGGGGCCTCCGACCCCGTGTCCTTCATCGGCGTTCCCATTCGTGTTGATGGGAACGCCGTAGGCACGCTGACTATCGACCGCGCCTTGGACAGCAGGTCAACGTATCGGCTCGATTATGATGTCCGGCTGCTCACCATGATCGCCAACATGGTGGGACAGACAGTCAAGTTGCACCGCTTCTCCGCGGGCGACCGCGAACGACCGACAGAGGTGGAAGATCGGCTGCAAACGCAATTCTCTGATGTCAAGCACCCTGCACCGCAGCGCAAGAAGGTTCACGTCAAGGGGATGATTGGCGATAGTCCGGCGCTAAGCGCGCTGCTCGAGAAGATCGCAGTGGTAGCTAAGGCAAAGACCACGGTTCTGTTGCGAGGCGAATCCGGTACCGGGAAGGAGCTGGTCGCCAAGGCAATTCACGAGTTGTCGCCGCGCGCCAAGCGGCCCTTCATCAAACTCAATTGTGCAGCGCTGCCAGAGACAGTCCTGGAATCCGAATTGTTCGGTCATGAGAAGGGTGCCTTCACAAGCGCGTTCAATTCCCGCAAGGGTCGCTTTGAGCTCGCCGACAAGGGGACGTTGTTTCTGGATGAGATCGGCGAGATCTCGGCCTCCTTCCAGGCAAAGCTACTACGCGTGCTGCAGGAGCAGGAGTTTGAGCGCGTCGGCAGCAACCAGACCATCAAGGTCGACGTTCGCGTGATTGCCGCCACGAACAGGAACCTTGAAGAGGCGGTTGCAAGGAATGAGTTCCGCGCCGACCTATATTATCGCATCAACGTGGTTCCCTTGCTGGTGCCGGCATTACGCCAAAGGCGCAGCGATATTCCGCTCCTCGCAGCTGAGTTTCTCAAGAATTTCAACGATGAGAACGGCCGTACGCTGACCTTCGATCCGCGTGCGATTGAAGTACTGATGAAATGTGAATTTCCCGGCAACATTCGCGAGCTTGAAAATTGCGTGCACCGGACAGCGATCCTGGCGGAGGGACGATCAATCGGGAGAAACGACTTTGCGTGCTCCCACGACCAATGCTTTGCCGAGGCGCTGCGGAAGAGCAGATCGGGCAAGGCCGCGCTCCAACCAGCGCCAATCCTCCCAGAGGCAGTGAATCCGGCCACGCCGCCGGATGCGGCCGCTCATTCGGCCGCCACCACAGTCCCGCCTGCCGGAGCAACCCACTCATTGGGCGCGAGGACCACCGACGCCGAGCGCGTCATTGCTGCCATGGAAAGATGTGGCTGGGTGCAGGCAAAGGCGGCGCGCCTGCTTGGACTGACCCCGCGCCAGATTGGCTACGTGCTGAGGAAATACGGCATCGAGGTCAAGCGTCTGTGAAAGCATGACTCAGGCGGATTAGCTGAGACCGCTTAGCGGCTTGGCCCGCGCAGGGATGCAGATCCGCGTCCGCGTCAAGTCGATCTGACCGAGGACAGCCTGGCCGAATTCCCGTCGTGGCAGCCGGCGTTGCGACCATCTTGTGAAAGGCGACGCTGCCATCGTCAATCCGTCCGCCATGTTGCTCTCGTTGCGAGCTCACACGGATGCCCCTGTGCGACTGAAACGGAGATAAAATATGTCCGATGCAAAACTGCAAGCTGTGCTTTCGTCTCTTCCGCAAGGGACGCGACAGTTAGATGCTCTGCCGTCCAACGGACCAGCGCCGGACAAAAGTTTTGTCAAGCTGAATACGAATGAGAACCCGTTTCCGTTGCCGCCAATCATAATGCAAAGTGCAGTGGCGGCCCTCAATCGCCAGTATCTGTATCCGGACGACGATAACATCAGCTTGAGGGAAGCAGCGTCCAGTACCTATGGCGTATCCACGGATCAGGTCATCGCAGGCAACGGGTCGTCTGAACTGCTCGGACTCATCTACAGAGCTTTCCTCGCCCCTGGCGACAAGGTGGCGATGATATCGCCAGGGTTTTCGTTCAACCGCAAACTTGCCATGTTGCATGGTGCTGAGTTTCTCGAGATCGGATGTCAAACTCATTCGCTGCCAATGGAGCAATTGCTTTCCGGTCCGGCAAAAGACGCCAAGTTCATTCTGGTGGCCAATCCAAACAATCCGACCGGAACATTCCTCTCGATAAGCAATATCGAACGCCTCGTGGCACAATCGGATCGCCTGGTCGTCCTTGATGAGGCCTATGTCGACTTTGCACCCGATCACGGGCTGCGCCTCATCAACCGTTATTCGAACCTTCTGATCTTGAGAACATTTTCGAAGAGCTATGCCGCCGCCGGCATTCGCGTCGGTTTCGGTTTCGGTCACCCTGAGATTATTGGCAGGCTGCGCAACATCCAGAACGTCTTCAACATGAACGTGATCGGGCATGCGGTTGGTATCAGCGTGCTTGCGCATCGCGGCGCCTACGCAGAGAACCACAAGCACATCAGACATGAACGACAGCGAGTGACAGCCGCACTGTCGCAACTTGGATTTTCCGTAACGCCCTCCCACGCAAATTTCTTGCTAGCCCGTGTGCCAGCGGGACAGGACGGCTCATGGTGGCAAGCAGCGTTGGAAAGGCAAAAGATACTCGTTGCCTACTTTCCGGACAATGGTTTGGAACATTGCATCCGCGTCAGCATCGGCACAAAAGAGCAATTGGATGCATTTCTTGCTGCCGCTCGCGATATAGTTGGAAGCTTAAACATACCAAGCACCACGGGCAGGGAAGCGTCAGGCTCTGCTCGTTCGGTACGCTGACGCTAATCCGATATCACACATTGCTATCTTTAGACTTGCTTGGTCACCCAAGCACGACAACATTTTTCTTTAAAATCGGGGACAATATCGAGTGACAAACGTCTTTCCTTCAAACCTAGCCTTCGGCATCTTCGATCATCTGGACGAGGACGGCCTCGATATCGCCCGGCAGTACGAAGATCGTCTGATATTAGCAGAGGCGTGCGATCAGCTAGGGTTCTATGCCTATCATCTCGCAGAGCACCACTGTACCCCCCATGGGAGAGGTCCATCGCCGAATCTGTTCTTATCGAGCGTCGCCCAGCGCACCCGGCGCCTGCGTCTCGGACCCTTGGTGATGCTGCTTGCGCTTTATCATCCGCTGCGTGCGTTCGAAGAGATCTGTATGCTGGACCAGTTGAGCGGTGGCAGGCTCGAACTGGGCATAGGGCGCGGTGCTCTCCCGATCGAATTGGGTTACTTCGGGATTGGTGCGGACGCGGTGCCGGGCCGCTATGCGGAAGCCAGCGAAATTCTTGTTGAAATACTTGTTAATGCCATGAAGGTTGGCACGCTGTGCTATCAAGGCCGCCATTTTGAGCTCAATGACGTTCCTTTGACGCTAAGACCTCATCAGCGTCCACATCCGCCGACATGGGTCGCCGCCAATCGACCCGAGTCCGCAGCCTGGGCCGCTGCGAATGGAGCAAATATCGCGTGTGTAGGACCTTCCTCTTCTGTTCGCAAAACTACTGATGCGTTCCGCGCCTATCAAGAGGACAACACTGGCGCGGGCGATCGAGCGCCATTTATTGGATTGCTCCGCATGGTCGTGGTTGGGCGTTGTGACACACATGCCTATTCGCTCGCGGCACCTGCTTACGATCGATGGCTCAAGAGCTTCCAATTCCTTTACGAGCTTAACGCTATCCCCACTCCACCCAACCTGCCGCTGACCTTCGATGCGGCAGTCGAGAGTGAATTGTGCGTGGTAGGATCAGCAGCGTCTGTGCGAGAAGCTCTGCTCAGTCAGTTGGAAGAGGCAGGTGCTAACTACCTTCTTTGTCAACTGGCATTTGGGAATCTGCCGCTAGATGCTTCCCTGTACACCGCGACGACCATTCAATCCGAAATCATGGCTCGACTTGTCTGACCGTGAAATTCGCGGTCTGATCTGAAGGTTAAATCGTTGTAACAGCGCTCCCTCACATCCACGTGCTCGAGCGTGCACGTGGTGGGGCGGGCAATCGGGAGGGAGGCCAAACTGACCACGAGCCGGCGGCACAGATTACCAGGGGTTTGTGCGTTGGCTGGCGTCTGGGCCATCGTGTGAACCTGCACGATCCTAAGGAGATGATGGCCGAGCGCGTCACGATGCCGGCACGCGTCTGCTCGTCGCGCTCGCGCTAGTCGTTGGCACATAGCCCGCCGCAGAGGTTCTTCTCGCCCGGGGCGGCGCCGGTGGCGGCGCCCAGATCCAGCTTCATCAGCGGCTCGGCGGTAGCAAAGCCGTCACTCGCTACGGCGCTGTTGAGGGCGCGCTCGCGAGCGGCTTTGCTACGCCGAGCGACACCACCTGGAGCGAGTTCGCCCGATGTCGCGGCGTGCACCGCGGTCGGATAACGACGCTGGAGGAAATCGTTCGCAGCCGGTCTTCACGATCCGCGCGAGTGCTTTGCATGAATGCTGCCTGCTTCCTCGTCTGCGGCGGCCTGAGTGTCCGCCGGCACGCCCGAAGTCAATGTCAGTACCACAAGGCCGCCAAGACGTCAGGTCTGGGAGCCGGCTTGTACGGTCGTATCGTGTTCTGGAATATCGTCAAAGGAGGCGTAGTTGAGATTGTAGAGTTTGGAATACAGGCCCCCCATGGCTATTAGCTGATCGTGGTTGCCAGTCGCAATAACTTGGCCATTCTGAAGCACGATGATGCGGTCGGCACCCCGGATCGTGGCAAGACGGTGGGCGATGACGAGGCCAGTGCGCCCTTCAAGCAGCTTTATCAGAGCCTTCTGAATCTGCATTTCCGTGTAGCTGTCGATGTTGGCGGTAGCTTCGTCGAGCACGAGGATCTTGGCGTCGGCGACGAGGGCGCGGGCGAAACTGATAAGCTGGCGCTGGCCGAGAGATAAGTTGTCGCCGCGTTCGCCAAGTTGGGTCTCATACCCGTCGGCGAGGCTCATTATGAAGTCGTGGGCGCCGACCGCCTTGGCGGCCTCGATCACCTTGTCGCGCGCGGCTTCCGTCTTGTGGTATCGAATGTTCTCGAAGACCGTCCCGGTGAACAGGAACGGCTCCTGCAGCACCATGGCGACCTGGCGGCCGAGCGATTCCTGGGTGAGATCGCGCACATCATGTCCGCCGACCAGCACTTGGCCCTGCTGAACATCATAGAAGCGGTGGACCAGGGCCATCGCGCTCGATTTGCCAGAACCGCTCGGCCCGACCAGTGCGACCGTCTCGCCGGGATTGACCCGGAAGGAGACATTTTTCAGCACCGAACGGTTCGGATTGTAGCCGAAGGTGACGTCCCTGAACTCGACCGAGCCGTCCATTTCGGGCGAAAGCACCTCGGCATTGGGTTTGTCCTGAACATCGATCTTGACGTCGAGCACATCGGTCAGGCGCTTGCCTGAGGCCATGGCGCGCTGCATGACCGAATATTGCAGGGTGAGTGAGCGGATCGGGTCAAAGAAGCGCTGGATGTAAAATAGGTAGGCAACCAATACGCCCACATCTATGCGGCCATTCATGACCATCGAGCCGCCGACCACAATAACGGCGGCCATGGCGAGGCCGGTGAGGCCATCGACGATAGGCACCATGACCAGTGCATATTTGGCAGCGATCAGGTGGGTCCTGAGGTTGGCATGGGCCTTGTCGTCAAAAAGGATGAAATTCACCTGCTGGCGGTCCATTGACTGGACGGTGCGCACGCCGTGAATGGCTTCGGCCAGCGCGCCGTTGACGACGGAATTAGTCTCGTGTGCGGCCATGAAGGCGTCGCGGGCACGCGGCAGCCAGACAATGCGGACGATCACCAGGACCGGCAGAACCGAGAGCGTCAGGAGGCCGAGGCGGAAGTCGAGCCACAGCATTACGAAAACGATGCCGAAGAGAAGCGCAACATCGCCTACGGAATATACCGAGGTTTCCAGGAATTCCTGTATGGAGTTGACGTCGCCTTGCAGGCGCGACATGAGGCGTCCGACCTCGGTCTTGTCCATGAAGGAGAGCGAAACCTTCTGCAGATGGCCAAACATGGCGCGGCGGATGTCGAACAGGACAGTTTCGGCCACTTTCCCAACCACGGTTTCCTGCATGTAGCCGGCAGCGAAATTGACCAAAATCGCCAAAACGAACGCGCCGACGGCCGCGAGCTGGGCTGAGCGATCGGTCCTTGCCGGGTTCATGCCCTGGTCGAGCGCGTAGCGGATGATCAACGGGATGAGAAGCTGCGTCCCGGTGAAGATCAGCATTGCTGCAATCGTGATGACTACCCTGGCCCGATAGGGACGGACGAAAGCCCAGATGCGCCGGAGGATGCTCTTGTCGAAAGCCCGGCCGAACATCTCCTCCTCGATGCGGTGCGAGCCGACAACCGCGCGCGGAGGGCGTCTACCGTCGTCACGTTCGGCTTCGACTTCGCCGGCGCGGCCCTGCGCCATCAGCGGGCGCCCCCATACTGGGTCATATTGTCATGACCCGGGCGCGTCTGGAGATCGTAAAGGGCCCTGTAGCGTCCCCGCTTCGCCAAAAGCTCTTGATGCGTGCCGCGTTCTACGATTTCGCCGTTATCGACAAAAAGGATCTGATCGGCATGCACAAGCGCACTCAGCCGGTGCGCGATGATGATCGTCACCCGATCCTTGGCGAAGCGCCGCATCGCCGCGCGGATGCGCTGCTCGGTGCCGGCATCGATCGCGGCCGTTGAGTCGTCGAAAACGACGACGGAGGGGCGCAGCATCATGGTGCGAGCAATCGTGAGACGCTGGCGCTGGCCGCCCGAGAGAGAGACGCCGCGTTCGCCCACGACCGTCTCGTAGCCCGCTGGGAGCCCGAGGATGTAGTTGTGGAGCTGGGCGAATTCGCCGGCGCGTTCGATTCGCTGTCTCTTCGCCCAGGGATCGCCATAAGCGATGTTGTTCTCGATCGTAGTGGTGAACAGGAATGCATCCTGCTGTACGACGGCGACCGCCTTGCGAAGCGTCGCGAGGGTGACATTGCGTATGTCCTGGCCGTCCAGCGTGATGGCGCCACCGGTCACGTCATAAAAACGGGGGACCAGATGAGCTATCGTCGATTTGCCCGAACCCGGCGGACCGACGATCGCGATCGTCTCGCCTCTACGGGCCTCAAAGCTGAGGTTCTTCAGAATGGCGCGGTTTTCGGCGCTGGGGTACGCAAACGAGACATTGTGGAAGCGCAGAGTGCCGTCGCTTATCTCGAGCGGTCTGGCCTCGAGAGCATCCCTGATTGTGATCTCCTGGTCGAGGAGACCGAAAAGCCGCGAACCGCAGCTAGAAGCGCGGGCAAAGGCATTGACCATGAGGCCGATCTGGCGGACTGGCATTTGCAGGATTGTCATGAAGGTCAGGAAGGTCGCCACCGTTCCGACGCTTATCTCGCCAGCGACGAGCTTGCTGCCACCGATCCAGAGCACCAATCCCATTGCGAAAAAGAAGGACAAGGTCATCGCCGACGTGCTGGGCACGTAGATGTCAACTCGGTCGTGGGCGAGGTCGAGCGCGTTCTTGGAAGCGCCGTCGAACTTCAGCATCTCATAGGCTTGAGCCGCAAAAGCGCGGACCACGCGGATGCCTGCGAGATTTTCCTCCATCACGCGGCTTAGTACTGAAAGCCGCTCATGCAGGTCGAGCCAGGTGGCGCGCAGCCTAAGCTGTGTGGCCGATGAGCGCCAGGCGACAAAAGGCACGAAGCTCAGCGCGACCAGGCCGAGCATGGGATCGGTCGAGATCATCATGTAGGCGCCGATCCCGATCAGCATGGTGAGCAGGAGCACGCGAACGAGCGCGGTGGAAAAATACATCCGCACGCCTTGGAGATCGAGCATTCCGATGGTGATCAGATCGCCTGAATGGACCCGGTCGTGAAAGGAAAAGCTGAGACGCTGGATCTTGTCGTAGTAGGCGAGCCGCAGTTCGTACGCGACATGATGCCCGACGGCTTCGGCAAAATAGTTCTGCGCCATCGTGAAAAGGCCGCGTAGCGCGCTGACGGCGAGCAGCAGGAGAGCCGGGATCCAGAGCGCTTGTCCTGCCGCGGTCCCCGCGACACCGCCCCCGATGGCTGTCTGGGTCAGGTCGACGGCCCGGCCGAGAAGCTGGGGAATGAGCAACTGGAGGATTGCCGCCAGGACCGTCGAGCCCATAGCGAAGGCGACCTGCCAGGGATGCCGCAAATTCATACGCGTGATGCGCAACAGCGTACTCAAATCCCGGCCCCAGCGCGCCGCTTCCACATGGGTCAACGAATTCAGAGCGTTCGTTGCGCTGCCGATAGCATCACTGCTCACGGGTGTATTCCCGACTGCATTTTGCGCCTTCGAGGCAAGCGAAGGACCAATCATCAAAGGGGCCCGCCATTGTTAATCCTGTCCACCACCTGCAGCAGTGCCCGTTCCTATAAGCCGAGCCGCGGCTTCACTTACTGGCATGTCGATCACCGTGATTCCGCTTGCCGCAAGGAAACGCGCTTCGTTTCTGGTCAGCGTTTCCGCGTCCATTACCGCGCAATATGGACCTCGGGAGCGCTTCATGATCTGCCTGGCGTAGGTGCGCAGCATCTGATCGTTGAAGCGGCAGCCAACGAAGAAAAATCCACGGGTGATGCGCCGTTCCTTCACCACGTCTGGGATCGGTGTCTGGATATCGATTTCGGTCAGAACTTCGACATAGTCGGAATCTGCGACGAGAAAGTTTTGCGCCGGCCTAATACTCCCGTGAGGCGTATAGAGAACCGTCTTGGCCCCCGATCGGGGGTCGAGTTCTCTCCCGGACAAATCGTAGGTTTTCGTCCAAATGTTACCGATTTCGTTCGCCCGCGTGACGCCCTGTATCTCAACGACGTCCGTTCGGCCGGTCTCTACGAGAGCCGTGCGCATCGCGCCGTCGTACCAGCTGTCGACGATGAGGGAGAGCGGCAGCCTTGCGAGCCAGGCGTGGAGGAGGGTCGGCGCCACCGGCGCTGCGAATATGTCGGTCATCCAAGCTTGCAGCGTCCGGCGATGCCGGCGCTGTTCGATGAACTGCGCAACCGACCACATATTGGTGCGGATCCTGGAAGGGGCTGGCGCCCGCGCATTGAGTGCCGCGGCAACGACCTCCGGCGTATGCGGCACAGGCGGTTCCGCACAGTTGAACCCAAGAAGACCCGGACCGAGATAGGGGATCACCTCATCGGCGGCGAGCGCTTCCTCCGCCAGGTCAAGCAGCTTTTCGGCAAAACTGTCCCGCACGATGACGAGGTGGCCCGATGTCAGGATCGTGTTCATGCTCGTTTCCTCGCGACGCACCTATCAAGGGGCAGCATCAGTCCTGTTCGGAAACCTTCCTTGCCTCGACGGTGATCGGCAGACGCGTATCCCGTGGAAGATCGGGTAGGAGGAGCCGCCACCCGTTCCTGAGCGTCACAGTTCCGCCCCACAACTCTTCCTTCTCGAGCTTGATGATCGGCTCTTCGAGGTCCTTCTTCGGGACATACGCCGACAAGCCAGCCTCGGTCCTGCGGATCATGACTTTCATCTGGCCGTCCCTTCATTGGTATTGCTTTCAGCACTGCAGGGCGCCTCGGCCTTGTCGAGGCTCATCAGTTCACGCGCTCGCATGCCGACGACGGTGCCACGGTCGACCCATTCGACCGCATAGATGAAGAACTGCTGGAGAAAGGTGCCAATGTCGCGCACATATCCCTCGTCGCCCTTCCGCACGAGATTTTCGCCGATCTCCCTGCCAGGATAGGTGCCGTCATTTTTTATGTGGCGAGTGGCACGTACCCGCTCTCCCGGCATGAATCGTGGAGGCCTGCGGATTTCGACCTCCTCTTCGCGTCCGAGCGACATGTCCGTTCCCTGATTTCTCTTAAGGCTGCAGATTGTAAACAAAGGCGTTCCAGGCGTCCTGCGGAGGCAGCCCCGACCATGTCGGCAGCCCAATGTTCGTCACGCAGGAACGCAGGTCTTCGGCACCGGGCATACCGAGGCACATTGCTGCGCATCGAAGACCCCCTCGCACTCGGTGCACTTTTGCGGCTCGATCACATAGCTCTCGCCTTTGAACTTGATCGCGCCGGAGGGACACTCGAATTCGCAGGCGCCGCATTGGGTGCATTGGGATGCGATGATCTTGAAAGCCATTTTAACTCCTGGTCCGAATGGATGAGACGCGCTCAGGCCGTCGCCGCGAGTGCGGGGGTCCCAGACGCGGCCGCGTAAATCGCGCTGATTGCGGTCTCGATATAGTCGTGGGCATATGCGTCGGTGGCTTGGATTCCAGCGTCGGCGAGCTGATCCTGCGGGCAGTTTCCGATCTTGGCGCACAGCACGACATCTATGCCCTCAAGCGCAGCGATGACGCCATCCAGGGCGGCTTCTCCGCCCCAGCCGCCGAGACAATACTGCTCGACCTTGCGATGCCCGACAAAGCTGATCCCTCTCGGCGAGGCTTCGTAAACCTGGAATTCCTTCGCATGGCCGAAATGTTCATTGACGCGGCCGCCGCCCTTGGTCGCCACCGCGAAGAGAAGGGACTTGCCGGGGCTCGCTGCCTTGACCAATCCGATCGCTTCTCTCCTAGCCGCCACGTGATCACGGCGCTCCTCCGCGACCAGCTCCCGATAGGCCTTGCGATTGCTGGCATCGTAGGTGACCTCGCCGGGAATCCGGTCGAGTGTGAATTCCTGGCCACGATCCTCACCGAGCAGGCCGACGGCATCTGCCCGGCACTGCCGGCAGTGGCGCATCAACTGGGCGCCGCCTTCGACACGATCCTGAAGAGCCTTCATCTCCATTGCGTTTGGGCCGCGTTGCCCGCTCAGTCCGTAGTGCGTGCCGTGCGCCGGGTCCGAAATCAGCGGCATGAGGTTGTGCAGGAACGCGCCTCGCTCCTTGACCCATCTATTCACCTCGATCAGATGCTCATCGTTCACGCCGGGGATCATCACCGAATTGATTTTGGTGAGGATGCCGCGCGCGGTCAGCATCTCCAGACCCAACATCTGCCGCTCGTGCAGGATCCGGGCGGCTTCGATGCCGACGTAGCGGCGATGGTCGTAAAAGATCCAAGGATAGATCTTTGCACCGACCTCAGGGTCGACCATGTTGATGGTGATCGTCACGTGATCGACATTCATGTCGGCAAGCTCATCGACATGGTCCGGCAGCGCGAGCCCATTCGTGGAGATGCAAAACTTGATGTCTGGGATTTCCCTGGCGACTCGTTCGAACGTTGCCTTCGTCTTCTTCCAGTCGTAACAGGCATCGCCAGGTCCGGCGATGCCGAGCACGGAAAGCTGCGGCACCTCGTTGGCGACCGCGATCACCTTGCGTAGCGCCTGGTCGGGCGTCAGCTTTTCGGAGACCACCCCAGGCCGGCTTTCGTTGGCGCAGTTATATTTGCGGTTGCAGTAGTTGCACTGGATATTGCAGCCGGGCGCCACCGCGACGTGCATGCGCGCGAAATAGTGATGCGCCTCTTCTGAAAAGCAGGGGTGATCCTTGATCTTGTCCCAGACAGCCGGATCCGTGTCGTCCGGCTTTATCGACGAGCCGCAGGACGAAGACGCGCAGCCACCGGCTTTCACGGTGGCAAGCAACTGGTCATCGAATGTCGTGCTGAGGCTCTCAAGCGAAATTGCCGGTGCGGACATCGAACGGCTCCGTTGCTGGGTGAATGTCGCAGTTCAAACCGCAAGAGCTATGCCAGCTCAAAGAGCGGTTTTGGTTCACGAATTGGCTTTCGTGTCGGATTCCGTCGGATTGCTCCGACACACCTTTGTCGGGCTTCCGACAGTGGACAAGCAAATCGGGTCGCGAAGGCTACCAGCCTTGGGCGCGAAGGGTGTGAGGGAGACTACTTCGGGCTTACGTTTGACGTCATCACGAGGTCTAGAATTTCTTCACCTCGATACCATGCCGGCGCAGCGCGTAGCCGATTTGCCGCGGCGTGAGGCCGAGGATACGAGCCGCCCTGGCCTGAACCCAACCGGCCTTGTCCATCGCGTCGATCAGCCGGTCGCGTTCCGTCAGACGCGGGGGACAAGCGGGATCGTTCGGATCGCCGGCCGCAAGGGGAGATACGTTGCCTGCGGAGGCACCGATGCGACTGGCCGGCAGCCGCAATCCGACCGGCACTGCGTTGACCCGTGCGAGATCGTCGATGGTATTGCCGCCATTCGAGCGGTCGGCTCGCTTCCAGAGGAGCCAGGAAAGGCACTGGCTCTTCTTACAGGCGAAATCGGATGGCGTGATCGTCCTTGAACGCGCAAGTGTCGCCGTCCTTTGGACGCAGTTCTCCAGCTCGCGGACGTTACCAGGGAAGTAGCATTGCGAGATCAGGTCAAGCGCCGACGGCGCGAAGGCGAGTGCGCGATCGTTCTCCTTGTTGAATCGGTTGAGGAACGCGTTCGCAAGGCGTGGAATATCGCCGGGTCGCTCTCTGAGCGGAGGCAGGATAATTGGCACCACATTGATGCGGTAATAAAGGTCGGCCCTGAACTCCCCTTTTATGACGGCCGTCTCGAGGTCCTTGTTGGTGGCGCATATGAGGCGCACGTCGACCTGTAGCGTTTTGGTGCCGCCGACTCGCTCCAACTCGCCTTCCTGCAAGACACGCAACAACTTGGCTTGAAAGGCCGGCGAAATCTCGCCGATTTCATCAAGTAGCAGCGTTCCCTCATTTGCCAATTCAAAACGACCGGCGCGCTGGGAGATAGCACCCGTGAAAGCGCCCTTTTCATGCCCAAACAGTTCTGACTCCAGAACGCTTTCAGACAGTGCGGCGCAGTTCAATTTGACGAAAGACTTCTTCCTCCGACGTGAGAGCTTATGGATGGCTTGCGCAAAGAATTCCTTGCCGGTGCCGCTTTCACCCCGCAGTAGCACGGTGGAATTGGTCCCTGCTACGACCGAGACGGTTTCGAGCACCTGCTTGAGTGCGGGGCTTTCCCCGATGATCCCGTCGATTTTGACATCCGCATGCCGGGCAGGGTCGTAGGTCCTCCCCTCGTTGGGCGATTTCTCCGGTCTCCATTGCTTATGGACAGACCGCTGACGATCTGTACTCAGGATGCGATGGAGACGGATGGTCCGGCCGACAAGGTTGGCGACCATCGTCAGGAAGTATGTGTCCTCCTCGTCGCGAAGGTCGGTGGCACCGTTTCCGGGGCGGTCGATCGACAACGTCCCAAGGATCTTATGCTCAGCCTTTAGCGGGATACCGATAAAGGCAATCGGGATGGTGCCGCTGCTCGAAGATGTTTGAAGGTCAGCCTGAAACAGTTGGGACTTGCGGACGTCCGGTATGAAGAGCGGCGTCCCCGTAGCGACGATTTGATCTGTTATGGCCTGTGGTATGACGCGGCGAGTGCCTGATTGAGGTGCGTGGGAATTGCCGGCAGTTGCGGCAATCTCCGGCTCTCCTTCAGCGTCCAGGACGACGATTGCTCCGTGACGCATCTGCAGAAATGAAGGCAGGATGTTCACGACATTGGCGAGCGTAATCTCCAGCTCGCTGGGGGCGGTCAGCACCTTCGATATCTCGTAGAGTCCCCTGAGCGCGATATCTGCTTGGGGCATGCTTTTGATGGGCGGTTCAGGGCGGGTATCCCGAGGTGCTACCTCGTCGACCCGATCTTGCGGTACGTGAGCCATGGAAACACCTCAGCGGTTGTCGTCCAGAGTGCTCCTCCTTTTGTGTCTGAGTCTGAATTCTGAAAGCACAGTATTCACGAGCTTCTCTTCGTGGCGCGGCAATTCAAGCAAAGATAGACTTGGCGTTGGTCGCGACCTCAGGTGTACCAAGATTGACCCTCTTGATACGGTGCGTGCGTCCTCATCCGAATTTGAAGAGGACTCCGAAGCCGCCGCGTGGATAGTTCCACTCGATCTCGCCACTGGTCTCGCACAAAATCCGGCAGGTGCCGCACTCCATGCAGCCGTCGGCAGTGATCTCCACTTGACCTTTGTCGTTCAACTCATAACATTTCGCGGGGCAGACGTGGGTCAGCGCGAGCAAGTTCGCGCTTGGCCTCTCGTGCGGTCGCACTTTGATATGCGGACGGCCGGAATCCACCAAGTAGCGGTTCTGGTAAAGCTTGTCCTCGACACGTGACTTCGTCACTGCAGTCATTTCGTCTCCCCTCAGCGCCACGCCAATGCAAGGCGGACCGCGTCGCTGACCAGCCCCCAGCGCGAGCGCGCCTTGATGAAGGCCGCCGTGGTCGCCTTTTCCTTCTCGATCTTCGGCGTGCCGTCGACACGCATGAAGTTCTGCGCGGCTTGCGACATCAACCGCGGATAAGCCGTGAAGTAATTGCAGGAATTGGTGTGGAGCAAGGCCGGCATGTCTTTGTATTTCCTTAGGTCCTTGACCACGAAGGACTTGTCCAGCATGGCTTTGTAAAGGGCGAGATTCCGTTTGGTCATAGGACCGTTGCGGCTCTTGACCTCGATGATTGCCTCAGCCGCGATGCGGCCGGAGGTCATGGCGAGGTTCGAACCCTCGCGGTGAATGGCGTTGTTCAGTTGCGCGGCATCGCCGACCACGACCCAACCGTCGCCAAAGAGCTGCGGAATAGCCTTGTAGCCGCCTTCGGGAATGAGATGCGCGGAATATTCTTTCACTTCCGAGCCGGCAATCAGCGGCCGGATCGAAGGATGGGTTTTTAAGGCGTCGAGGAGGACGTAAGGGCTCTCGACCATCGCGGCGAAATCGGAGACGAGGCAGCCAATGCCCAGTGAGATCGACTCCTTGTTGGTGTAGAGGAAGCCGAGCCCGGCCATGCTGCGGGAGGTCGTGCCCACCGCCTCGATCACGCAGCCTTCATCGCCTTTGAGGCCGAACCGCTGCTCAATGACCTCTTCGGGCAGGAAATGCATTTCCTTGACGGCGAGCGCCACGGTTTGCGGCTTCGGCATCTCGCGCAGGCCGGCCCGCGTGCCAAGCAGTCCGCAGACACCTTCTGCGAGGACGACCACGTCCGCGTAGATGGCTCCGCCGGCCCGGTCTGTGCGGACGCCGATCACCCTGTCCTTGGCGTCACGGATGAGTTCCGTCACGGTCG
Source organism: Mesorhizobium sp. M0968 (assembly GCF_040319065.1). Taxonomy (NCBI): domain Bacteria; kingdom Pseudomonadati; phylum Pseudomonadota; class Alphaproteobacteria; order Hyphomicrobiales; family Phyllobacteriaceae; genus Mesorhizobium; species Mesorhizobium sp. M0968. Next base: position 111,240 of record NZ_JAMYNL010000010.1, on the reverse strand, counting down.
TCTCGCACAGAACCGTCGCGCCGGCCTCGCGCACCTTACGCGAAAACCATTTATCGAACTGGGCACGGATGATCGTGTAGCGGTTGGGCTTCGCCTCATTGAAGTCGTCCGACCGATAGTGAATCCCGGTATGGGATGTGTCGTCCATCACCCAAAGCCGCTGTTCAACCAAATGCCGCTCGAGAGGCGCATCGTCCCGGAAATCCGGGATGATCTTCTCCAGCATGTTCGCGTACATGATGGCACCCTGGACATTCTTGGAGCCCGGATATTCACCCCGCTCCAACTGCAGCACCTTCAGGCCGTGGCTGGCCATGGTGTAAGCAGCTGCGTTTCCGGACATGCCGGCCCCAATAACAATGGCGTCGAATTGTTCCTCAATCATGTCCATCCCTTAGCTCGCAAGCTTGTCGCGACTGTGGGGCGACAGCCGCCGGGTGAAGGCTTCCGTCAGTGCGGGCAGGAAGCGGATCGCGTCGGTGACGATCCCGAGGTGAGCGAAATCGAAAATCGGCGCGTTCGGGTCGGTGTTGATGGCCACGATGAGATCCGCCCCCTCGACGCCAACCCGATGCTGGACGGCGCCGGAAATCCCGGCCGCTATGTAAAGCTTCGGCCGGATGGTCTTGCCAGTTTGGCCGATCTGCCGATCAGCCGGCATCCAGCCCTTCTGGACCAACGGGCGCGAACAGCCGTGCTCGGCGCCGATTGCCCGCGCGAGATTCTTCACAAGCTGCAGGTTCTCCGCCGCGCCTAGACCGAGGCCTCCCGCAACCACGACGTCGGCATAGGCAAGATTTGCCTTTGCCGACTGACTATCCGGCAGGAAGCCGAGGATTTTGGTAACGATCTCGTCCTCGGCTACCGAGAGCTTGTGCCGGATGACACGCCCGACCGGTTTATCCGCCCGCTGCGGCATGGGCATGACCCTCGGTCGCACTGTCGCCATCTGGGGGCGGAAATTAAGCGTATAGATCGTGCACAACAAGGAACCGCCGAAAGTCGGACGGGTGGCGGCGAGCGAACCGTCGGTATCCACATCGAGTTCGGTGCAGTCGGCCGTGAGCCCTGTCTGCAAGGTCGTCGCCACGGAGCCGGCAAGATCCCTGCCGAGTGTGGTGGCACCGAGAAGAAGGATCTCGGGTTTGTGGGTATCGACCAGATCCGTCATCGCCTTGGTGAATGGCTCGTTCCGATAGTCGGCGAGCAGCGGCGCCTCGACGATGTAGACAAGGTCGGCGCCATAAGCGAACGCTTCGGCAACGGCGTTCCCGATGGCCTCTCCCGGCGGTCCAAGCACGACGCCCGCAAGCTGGACCTGAAGCTTGTCTGCTAACTTGCGGCCTTCGCCGAGCAGTTCGTATGATACGGGATGGACCTGACCGCGTTCGAGCTCGATAAAAACCCAAACGTGCCGGTAGTCCTTGAAATGCGCGGGCAGCTCCTTCTTTATGCCGGCACGGCCGGCGGCAGGGCGAGGGGTTTCTCGGTTCGCGGTCGACATCGTCTGCTCCTTGCCCTCTCACGCGCCGCCGTTGAAGGCGAGCTCATGTTCCAATGCCGGCTGGCGGGTGAAAATTGCCGTGATGAGTTCGTCAGCGACATCGCGCAAGGCCATCTCGGCGGTGTCGATTTTTGCCGCCTTTTCCGCCCGCGCAGGAGGCGCGAAAACGCGCTTGACCACCGTCGGTGAACCGCGCAGGCCGCATTTGGTGAGATCCTCAATGCCGGCGTCGGCCGCACTCCATTTCAAGACCTGGCTGCGCGCGGCGCACAGGGCGTCCTGGATCGAGCCCCGGCGGATCTCGTTTGTGCCTTCCAGCATGGTGATGAGGCAAGGGAGCCTGCTCTTCAGCATCTGTGTGCCGCCTTCGGAGCGGCGCTCGACCTTGATCTCGCGTGCAGCAACGTCAATAGAGGCGATCTTCGCGACATAGGTCAGTTGCAGGAGTCCGAGGCGCTTGGCGATGCCAGGCCCGACCTGGGCGGTGTCGCCATCGATCGTCTGCTTGCCGGTGAAGACGAGGTCTGGCGTGCCGAACGTCTCGCCAACCTTCGCGATTGCCTGGGAAAGGGCGAACGAGGTCGCCAGCGTGTCGGAGCCGGCAAAATAGCGGTCGGTCAAGAGCACCGCTCGGTCGGCGCCGTAACCGAGCGCCTTGCGCAGCGCGTCCTCTGCCATGGGCGGACCCATAGTGAGCACGGTGACTTCGCCACCATGCGCGTCGCGCAGTCTGAGGGCTTCTTCGAGGGCGAACAGGTCGTAAGGGTTGATGATAGTCGGAACACCCTGGCGCATGATCGTGTTCGTCACCGGATGGACCCTTATCTGTGCCGAGTCCGGCACCTGCTTGATGCAGATTACGATGTGCATTGGCGGTTTCTCTAGGCTCCTGTCCGGATGCGGGCTTGGCGGTTATCACTTTGGTGCGCATCATTCGTGCCAACTGTTTTGCGCTGCCCCTATTCCTAGAACTTCGCTTGGTTGCTTCTGAGGGCGCCGTGGTGATGACCGGATTTGTCGGCTTCTCGACATTGTCGCGTCGCAACCCGTGTCGCGGTCATTCCTGTCCGAACCGCTTCAGTACGGAGTCGAACGGGACAAAGGTGCGGCCCGGCGTGGCAGGTTTGTTCGGATCGTGGTCTTTGAGCACCTTGAAGACCCGATGGGTGAGCGGCGAGGAAACCGCGAAGTCCTCGTAAGCGCGTTCGAGCGTCGCGCGCACCCGCGCGGCAATCACCTGGTCGGGCAGACCGGAGAAATCTTCTTCGGCAAGATATTGGCCCACGCGCTTCATGATATGGAGCCGCGAGACATTCAGCACCTTCGGGTCATAGGAGACGCCAAGGACTGAGAAGAACTCCTCCGCAGCCGACAGGCGCTTCAGTCGTGCGAGGATGTCGGCGACATCAATGGGGCGGCTGTCAGCGGAACAATTCATTGCATTCTCCCTGGTCGCAAAACTGTGGCGTCGGTGCGCTCGCGAACGGCTGACCTGGACCCGCACAGCTCCGCGAGGGATGCCTCGCTGCACATTCCATCGTAGAGCTCGACCAGTTGAGTTGCAGTGATGGTCGATTTGGTCTCGGCCGCCTCGCGCCGGACGCGGGCCACCATCGCGGCTGCCAGATCCGGGTCGAGATCGCGACCGCTTTCGCTCAGCACATGGGCAATCGCAGTAGCGCCGGAATGCTTGCCGATGACGATACGCGGGCAGCGGCCCACGAGAGCTGGATCGAGCCCCTGATAAGTACGCGAGTCCTTCAGCAACCCTGCGACGTGAATGCCGGATTCGTGGGTGAAAACATCGGCGCCGACGACCGGCTTAATGGCCGCGGTTTGCCGGCGGGCGGCCCAAGCCACCTGGGCGGCGAGGTCGGGCAATGCGGTCAGCTCGATGCCGGTATCCGCGCCGTCGAGGACCGCCATCGCGGCGGCCACCTCTTCCAGCGCGGCATTGCCCGCACGCTCGCCGAGCCCCAGGACGGTGACGGACGCATGGCGCGCGCCTGCGCGGATCGCGGCAAGCGTGTTGGCGGCAGCAAGTCCGAGATCGTTGTGCGCATGAAATTCAAGGTCGATTGGAGACTGCGCCACAAGCTCGGCGACAAGTTCGAAGGTCGAAAACGGGTCGAGAACGCCGACTGTGTCGGCTAGCCTGAGGCGGCTTGCGCCGGCGCGTGCAGCCGTCTCGATGACGCGGGCGAGATGATCCCGATTGGCCCGCGAGGCATCCTCGCAGCCCACCGCGACGAAGAAGCCGGCGGCGGCTGCGCGCCTGACCATATGCTCGATGACCTGGAGCGCTCCCGCCTTATCGAGGCCGAGCTTGGCGGCAAGTTGGATGTCCGACGCAGGCAGCGATAGATTGACGGCGTGGACGCCGCTCTCGATCGCTGCATCGAGATCCAGCGACGTCATCCGGCACCAGGCCATGAGCCGAACCGGGAGACGCCGCGCGACCACGGCGCGAATTGTTTCGATCTCGTCGGCGCCCATGACCGGCGTGCCGATCTCGATCTCTGTGACGCCGGCCGCCGCAAGAGACTCGGCGATCTCCAGCTTTTCCGTCGTGGTAAAGGCGACGCCGGGCGCCTGCTCGCCATCGCGCAAGGTCGTATCGTTGAGAAAGACATGACGGGTCATGAACGGTAGCCTGTTTTGCTGCCGCTCAGGCATAGACCGGATTCAACGTCTTCGGAGCTTCGCTTACCCGGCACAGAACTGGGAAAGCCACGCAGCTTCTCCACGATTGCCGGCATGACCTCGAGCACCCGGTCGACGTCCGCTTCGCCGTTGTCCCGCGCCAAGGAGAAGCGGACTGCCGCGTGTGGCGTTTTCATCGCGCTCAGGACATGGCTCGGTTCCAGAGAGCCGGAGGTGCAGGCAGAGCCGGAGGAACACGCGATGCCCACGCGGCTGAGGAGGAGTGGAATTCCATCACTTTCGACATGTTCGAAGGAGATGTTTGCGGTGTTCGGCAACCGTTCCAGGGGATCTCCAGTGACACAGGTGCTTGGGATGCGCTGGAGAATCCCGTCCTCTAAACGGTCGCGGAGCGACTTTACCCGTGTGGTCTCGTCGTCCATGAATTTCAAGGCGAGTTCGGCCGCCATGCCGAGCCCGACTATGCCGGGCGTATTCTCGGTGCCAGCACGCCGGTTGTGTTCTTGGTGGCCCCCCTTGATCAGCGAGTGGAAATTGACGCCACGTTTTACGAAAAGCGCGCCGATCCCTTTCGGCCCGTGCAGCTTGTGGCCGGAGAGCGACAGCATGTCGATTGCGGTCGACTTCAGCTCCATCGGAAGCTTGCCGACCGCCTGCACAGCATCGGTATGGAAAAGGGCGCCAACTTCCTTGGCCAACTCGGCAAGCCTGGCCACGGGGAAGATCACACCAGTCTCATTGTTCGCCCACATTATCGAGACGATTGCGACCTGTGGGGTGAGGGCGGCCATATAGGCGTCGAGGTCGAGCCGGCCACGGCAATCCACCGGGATCCTGTGCACCTTGACGCGGCGGGTCTTCTCAAGATGCGCGCAGAGCGTCAGCACGGCGGGATGCTCGACCGCGGACGTCACGATCTCGGTTCGGTTGGGCGTCGCCTCGAGCGCCGAAAGAAGCGCTGCATTGTCGCTTTCTGTCCCACCCGAGGTAAAGGTGATCTCATCGTCGAACTCCGCGCCGATCAGAGCTTGCAACTGCCTCCGCGCCTTTCTCACCGCCGCACTGACTGAGGCGCCAAGAGCGTGCGCCGACGAAGGGTTGCCGAATTGATCCCTAAAGAACGGCAACATCGCTTGCACGACCTCAGGATCGACCCGTGTGGTTGCGTTGTTGTCGAGGTAGACAGGTTTCATGTGCGATCCTCAGTTGACCGGAATGACGCGAGCGCGCGACCGCCTCATTGAGCCTCTGGCGTATGCCGTTGATGATGATGGGCCCGAACTGGCAGCCGGCGCAGACGCCCGAGAGTTTGACGTAGACCGGATCGGCGTCGACATGGACAAGTCCGCAGTCGCCGCCGTCAGCCCGCAGGCAAGGACACCCGAACACGACAACGTTATCGATAAGCCGAATTTGGCGGAGCGGCGCGATTTGGCTGCCAGCAGCTTGGGTGCCACCAGGAACCGAACTGTTTCGGGAGGCGACCTTCTTTGCATCCTACCTGAAGCGATTGCCGGTCCCAAGATCGGCTTCGACCTTGCCTTGTTCTCGAGGACAGGGACATCTGTTGTGCCGGCCATATAAGCCTCCTCTGCCGCAAATGAGTCCGTCGGCGGCAATCGCTTCATGGACCCGCACAGGCGCTTCGGGCGATCAACTGAAGGACTTGCCGCAGCCGCACTTCTCGCGCGCGTTGGGGTTATCGAAGACAAAGCCGGAAGATTCGAGCCCGGTGAGGAAGTCGACGGTCATGCCGGCGACATGCGGTTGGGAGCCCGCGTCCACGAACAGCTTGATCCCATCTGTCTCGGTGATCGCGTCGCCCTCGCGCGACACGCTCTCCAGGCCCATTAAGTATTTGAAGCCGGCGCAGCCGCCGGCCTGGACCATGATGCGAAAGCCTTCCGCCGGCTCGCTGGCGCGGGAAAGAGCAGTCTTGATGGCGGCAACAGCGTTGTCGGTGAGCGTAATCATGGCTCCCTTCTCCTCAGTCCGGGACCTGCTTGCGCATCACGTTGCATGCACCGTGCCAAAGCGAAAAAACGTTTCAACACAGCGCGGCATCTCTGACACTGCCGTGGTTCTTGTGAGTCCATTGCTGCGAAGGTGTCGGCCAACCGACACGTACTGTCGGGTTTGTCGGGTCCGCCACGCGGGATGTTGGGCCTGAGTTGTTGGCTGAACTCACATTAAACCAATGACCATTACAGAAGACTCCTTCTGAGCTTGCTTCGGCGCAATTGGCACGGTTTTTGAAGCTCCACTGGCGAGGCGGCAAGAGACTGCCGATCCACAATCGTGTCGTGGGTGCCCTCGCGATCGATGCGGCGAAGCAAGGGAGCAACATGGTCAGGACTGGGTCAGACACGCTTTGTTTGGCGAAGCAGCGCCGCCCGTGGCATCCGAATGACCGATTGGCCGATTGCGACAACACCCACAATCGCTCACCACCGCCCGGTGGCCACCGACCGGCTCGATGAGATTCCATCGGCATGTGCCTGCTCATGTCACTCGGGTCTCGCCGCTCCGATAGCACCCCCGGTTTTCGCGCGGGTGCGACGACGTGCGCACGCTGTCCAGCGACACTTTGTTCACGGGCCAGCAGCAGATCAGGGTCGAGCATTACGGCACGCCCTATCGGCTGAAGATTCCCCGGCAGGGCAGCTGATCCTTACACGTAGGTGGAAGCAGGGGTAAGACATGGACCAGCGCGAGAAACCGTCGCCGGACGAAATCCGGCGGGCGTGCGAAGACAATCCGAAAATCCGGGAGCATGATCTCGCCGCTCGATTGGGCATTTCGGAAGCCGAATTGGTCGCGGCGCATTGTGGTCACGGCGCGGTGCGCATCGAGCCGCGTGTCGATGATCTGCTGACCGGCCTCGAAGCGGTCGGAGAGGTGATGGCGGTCACCCGCAACCAAAGTGCCGTGCACCAAAAGATCGGCGTCTACGACAAAGTGGTCACCGGCAACCCGCATGCCATGGTGCTCGGCGACGAGATCGACCTGCGCATCTTCCCGAAAGCGTGGGCGTATGGCTTCGCCGTCGAGAAGCGCGAGGGAGCCGAGATCCGCCGCAGCCTGCAATTCTTTGATGCCACCGGCGAGGCGATGCACAAAGTACATCTCAGGCCCGCCTCGAACCTGCACGCCTATCAGAATCTGGCGGCAGAGCTCGTATCCTCCGACCAGGAGCCGATCATATCGGTCGAGGCGAGCGGGGCGCGCGATAACGCAGTGAGTCCAGACCAAGCCGCCACGGTCGAAGACTTACGCGAGCACTGGAGCCGGCTGAGCGACGTGCATCAGTTCTACCATATGTTGAAGACACTGAAGCTCAGCCGCTGCCAGGCGATGCGTATGGCCGACGAGGATTACGCGTGGCTGCTCGACAATGATGCCGTTGGCGCCCTGTTCCAACAGGCGGCCGAAGACGAGATGCCGATCATGTGCTTTGTCGGCAATCGTGGTTGCATCCAGATCCATTCCGGCCCGATCAAGTCGGTCAAGCAGATCGGGCCGCGGATCAATGTGCTCGACGAGAACTTCCATCTCCATCTTAGGACTCATCACATCCGCGAGGTCTGGGCCGTGCGCAAGCCGACGAGGGACGGTCACGTCACGTCCGTTGAAGCCTATGGCGCCGACGGCAAGATGATCATCCAGTTCTTCGGCACCCGCAAGGAAGGCGAACGCGAGGGCAGCGACTGGCGGTTTCTGGCCGAGAGTCTGCCACGCATTCCCGGTCCGACCGACAGGGATGTGTAGTGTGCCGACAGGCCCTCGGATTGAACCGGCCGCCATAGGACTCGGCACCACGTTCCGACAGCGGCTGCCAGGTCGTAGCGCATACGGACGGTCAGGTGTGCACGCCGGAATTGACCGCATCGATACAGTTAGGCTCGTCGTCGGCCGGACCGCTGCGCGCGAGTGGATCGCCGTCTAACCGCAAATCCTTGCAGCGGCTCCGAGCGATATAACGCATACGCCATCAGTGCCGAACCGAAGCGCGGCTCGACCTTGTTGATAATTTCGATCATCGCGCGCAAGCGCCGCCGGGTCTTGTCGGACCGCACCCGATCCTTGCGCTGGATCGCGTCGTTGCTCAGTCCGGGCCGTGCGAGCGATCTCCTCGCTCGTCGACCGGAAGGCAGTGCAGCAGCAGCAAGGTCGAACAGCCCGATGTCGCGGACTCGACAAAACCAACCGTGGATGTCGGTGGTCGGACGTTGTCGTAAGAATGATGGACAGGTGAGCATCAACCTAGCGGCGGTGGGCCCAGTGCAGGCTGGCATCGCTTGGTGCAGCGCCATGGGTACGCCTATCCGGCACGCGACTTGCTTTGACAATTTGATCAGCAGGGCATCAGCAGGGCATCAGCAGTGCGTCACGGAGCTCAGCGATTGACCAGCCTCTCAACCCTAACGGGGATAAGCGGCGGCTTTGCTTCATGACCGCAGCGCGGCGGAGATGCCCCTTCTGATTGAATTCGCAACCGATCTCGTCCGCGCTGGTGCAGGTGGGCTGTATCGGGCGACAGAATCTAGAAGGCGCCCGACAAGAGATGTACCCATGCTGGAAATCGACTTTATGAACAGCGGTGCAATCTCAATCGAGCCATGAACGCCAATGTAGAGAAAGCAAAGTGGCGACCAACCCCGTTCCAGATCATGTCCCGCCCGAAATGGTGAGGGACTTCAGCCTGTTTACGTCACCAGGGATGTCACCGACGCCCAACGGGGATCCGCAAGCAGCCGCCGCTTGCGTACATGCCGGGCCGCCGATCTTCTATTCGCCCTGCAACACGCGCGATGGGCGAGGTACCTGGGTCATCACTCGCGCCAGTGACCAGCGCCGGGTGCTGCAGGACGCCGAAACGTTTTCGAGCCATCGCAGCATCTTCGCGTCCGCGCTTGGCGAAAACTGGCCGATGATCCCGCTTGAACTGGATCCGCCTGCCCATGGCGTTTTTCGCTCACTACTCAATCCGCTGCTTTCGCCAAAGCGGGTGATGGCTTTGGAACCGGCTGTCCGCGAACGGGCGGCCGAGCTGATCGAAAGGATCGCCGCGTCGGGCACAAGCTGCGACGTCATGAAGGATTTTGCCTTTCCTTTCGCGGTGAGCATCTTCCTTCGCTTTCTGGGGCTGCCGGATGACCGACTCGACACATTTGTCGGCTGGGGGAAAGATCTGCTTCACGGTGACGATGTGAAACGCCCGGCGGCGGCCCGGACGATCGTGGCATTCATCGACGAACTTGCAGCCACGCGCCGCGAGGAGGCGGTTGATGATTTCATGACCTTTATCGTGCAGGCACAGGTCGAGGGCCGCCGGCTGACGGACACCCAAGTCCGCGGCATCGGCGTGCTTGTCTTCGTCGCTGGGCTCGACACGGTCGCAGCAGCTATAGGCTTTGACTTGGCCTACCTCGCGCGCAACCTCAAAGATCAGCAATTGCTGCGGAGCGAACCGGACCGGATCGTGCTCGCGGCCGAAGAATTGCTTCGCGTCTATCCGACCGTTCAGTTGATCCGCGTGGCAACGAAAGATATCGACTTCGAAGGCGCGCCGATCCGGAAGGGGGACTATGTTTCGTGCGCCACGATGATTGCCAATCGTGACCCGGCGGAATTCGAATGCCCTAACACGATCGATTTGGAGCGCGAGGACAACCGCCACGCCGCCTTTGGCTATGGTCCCCACCGTTGCCTTGGCTCACACCTTGCCCGGCGGGAGATTGTCATTGCCCTGGAGGAGTGGCTGGCGCGCATCCCGGCCTTCCGGATCAAGGAGGGTACGGCACCCATCACCTCTGGTGGCCATGTGTTCGGGATCGAAAATTTGATCCTGGACTGGTCCTAGCCCGCCCCGAGCCGGGGCACAGACATGGAGGCAGCGTCATGCGCATCATCGTCCAAAATGCCAAATGCCAGGGTCACGCCCGATGCGCGGCGCAAGCGCCGGACATCTTCAAGCTTGATGGCGAGGGTTACATCCTGCCTGGTGACATTGAAGTTGCGGAAGGGGAGGAGCTGCCTGCATCGCGAGGCGCGCGATCCTGTCCTGAACGTGCGCTGGAACTCACCCGCGGACGCTTTGAATCGGACGTCATTCAACCGAGAGTCTGGCGGGCTTGAACGGGGTCGACCATGTGGCCCACTGGAAAGGACGGCACGCGACCTCTGTCCCAGCACGGTCCACGTCCAACTCCGCGGGGCATTTCCGGCGCCGAGGTGTTCCCCATGAGCCGCAAACGGCAGGGCGGGGGTTCGCGAAACACCTCTTCCAATCACAGAATTTGCGACAGAGCCGATGGACCAGACGAAAATGACCGAACTACTCGACCGCGAGGCGATCCGCGACTGCCTCTACCCGAAGAACTGCCCGACCCATGTTGCGGCCGGCCGGGTCGCTGCATGACTTGATATGACAAACCAGGAGAACGGCACCATATTTGCCCAACACTATGCCCGGCTCAGCACCGGCCGATGGCCGCAGATCGAGCTGGAGAGGAGGTTCGACCAGCATGTGCTTGCCTGTGTGCTTTCACGTGCGCTCGAGGAGGGCGAGGCCGGCGAGGCGACGGTGACGGAGGCAACCGGCCTTTCGCGCGCCGAGCTGCGCGATGTCCTGGCCCGCTGTTTCCCTGCTATTCCTATCAACGCGTTTGCCTTGGAAGAGGTGAGCGAGCCCGAGCCGGATCCGGAGGAAGAACTTCTGCGCGGACTGCTGCTGGAGCATGCCCGGCCGGGCGACCCGGCGAGCGCCCGCTTCGCCAAGATCATCGCCCGGCGTGCCATGCGCAATGACCATCTCTGGCAGGACCTTGGCCTTTTTAATCGAAGCGACCTCGGCTGCCTGCTCGCCTCGCATTTTCCGACGCTGGCGGCCGGCAACACCCAAAATATGAAATGGAAGAAATACTTTTACCGCAAGCTCTGCGAGGCCGAAGGTTTTTCGCTGTGCAGCGCGCCCAGTTGCCGGGAATGCAACGATTTGGAAAGCTGCTTCGGCCCGGAGGAAGGCGAAAGCCGCCCCACACGGATCAAGACCGGCGTCGCCTCGGATTGAGAGCCGCTTCGTCAGTCGTACAGCGCCAGCGCTCGCGCCGTGCCATAGGTCTCTTGTCGAATGTCGACGGACCTTCGAGGATTTGAATGCTGTGCCTGCTGTCCGATTGCTCCAATGCTCGCTTCGGCGGGCGCCGTCACATGGCGGTGCAGGACCCGACCTGCACCATCGCCGCCGAGCAACTGCTGTTCTCCCGGTCGTTGCTCCTCGCCTGCCTGGCCGGGGTCTATTCGGAGCGGGCCGGCGTCTTCGACACCGGGCTCGAGCGCAAGATCTGGCCGGCACCTTTGCGGCGCCTCGGCGGCCGCGGTTAAAGGCTCGGCCCGGCTCGGCCTGGGCGCCGCCGTAGCCACCGCCGTGGATTTTTCGCGCTAGTGCACGGTTTCGCCTGGATTACCCATCGCGGCGGCCAGATTGTCTTCGGCGTCGCCATCAATTTCATTGCTGCCGCTCCACCATCATTCTAGGCCAGGCTTCCGGCAGGGCGCGCGCCGGCGCTCTCTGGGGAACCTGGATTCGGAGTCAGAGCCCGTTCGACCGATAGCCAAAGAAGAGGTACTTGCCGTAAATTGACCGAGACGATGTTCTGCCATCGCATCGATCTAACCCGTTGAGGGTGAACCGAAAAAACGGACGTTTCCCGATGCATTCCGAGAGGAACCGAAGCCTTCCGGTAGCTCCGTGCAACATCTGCAACACAGCCTAACACGCCCACCATGGTTGCGGGAAGGACTCATGCTGGAACTAGCCCTCGCTGTCACATTCTGGGGGAGGTTTCCCTACCTTCCATCATTGCCATGCTTACGCGTCTCGTTTGATCGAACCGTTGACGGCAACCTTTGCGGTGTTGCGCCGTACGCGCTGATCGACGACGTTTCGTTCCTTCAAATAATCTGCACACCGTTGCCTGTCTCGGCATCATCAAAGGGGCGGCAAGTGTGCTACGGCGCGCCTTGGGTAATTCAAGGCGGAGGATATCGCCGCCTATCGCATGCAGAATGCCCCGCGGCCTGGCGCACGAACTCCACGCTGAGTAGGTCCCCAACTGTTGTCCGCGACTTCCTCTACGCCACGCGCTCGACACGCTCGCCTGCAGGCTCTTGCGTTCGAAGTACGACATGTTCTTCATCTACCATACCAGCGACCATTGACGAGCCAATGGCCTCATAGTCACAACCCATCAGAGCCGCGGTCGGCTAACTGCGACGTATAGCGAATTCCTGCCGACAGCGTCCGAGCCATCGTACGAGGCCAAGTTCGGGATCACAACCACGTCGAATTCAAGCCCTTTGGCTTCTACCGGGGTCGTGAAATGAGTGTGAAACCGCATCGTCAGCTTTGAATGGCCGAGATCATTGGATTTCGGAAGTTCGCATCGAGATCGCCCTGCATCAACGCAAACCACCGATCAACATCCTGGTCGTCTGCACAAATTAGGGCCACGCTCGCGGTCTCCGGAGCGCGACAATGCGATCGATCGCCATCCGGGCGAACTCCGCGGGATCCTCGTATACGTCCAGCGGAGCATAGCAGGTTGCTCGACAGTTACCTTACACGAGGCGAGCAATCGCGAAGGGAAGCGGCAGTATATGAGAGCTGCGCTTGGAGTCACTCCCTCTACAATGTGATCCGTCAATACCACAATGACGCGGACAAGTGGTTGAAACACCTCGGCCTGTAGTTCGCTGTTAAGCAGCCCAGCAGTCCTTGTGCGCGGTGGCGGCGGTATCTTCGTCTACGGCACACTGCTTGCCGCCCGCCGACTTGATTGCCTTTCATTCAGCCGGAGGTTGGTCTTCTCGTGGTGCTACGAGGTCAAGCCAGGCGAGCACGGAGGCAGGTGGCGGCGCATCCCCATTGTCGCGCCAATCAAATAGCGCCTCGTTCCCCGCCCGTACGTGACAGACGGTAAAGGCCACTTCCCGATCGCGGCTATTGTCCACGAGAATAGCTGCGTCCGCGACGTCTAGCGCTTTATTGATTGCCTTCTGCGTGCGTGGGAACCGATCGAAGAGCTTTTGCGGGTCAACTGCATGACCGCCGCGGCTAACGCGTGTCTCGACGCGAGCAATGGAGAGCTCGGCCGAGGTAAGGCCGACGAAGAAAATGATGACGTAGTACCCTTCTGCTTGCATTTGCCGAATCTGGTCGATCTTGGAGACAACGGTGCCGTCGTCCTGGGGCTGCCAGTATGAGAAGACGGTCTCCATGGCGAAGGGGACTTTGTTGGCCAGGGCCTGGGCGACGAAGGCTTCGACGCCCTTCTGGGCGACGCGCATCCAACTCTGGTCGTCGTCGCGCAACTGCTGCGCCCAATGCGGGAGTGCGCCACTCCTTCGAGGCTCAGGCAATATCGACATCATCATGCGATCGGCGTTTATTAGCGGAATCTTAAGCACAGGGGCAAGCTGCTGCTGCCACATAGTCGACTTGCCCGAGCCATTGTGGCCGGCCAGCACAATGGCAAGAGGCTTGGAGGACTCGATCTGAAGGGCGACGACCCGCCTTACGGCAGGTCCAAGCTTATCCATTCGAGGCGACGAACTTGCCGCTGTGGAAAACGCCGTACACCTTCTGGCCGTCAAGTTCGCGCACGATCTCTTTGGGCCGGGCGTCATCGACGTAATAGAGCGGCACGCCCTTGGAAGGCCGGAGCGATATGCCCGGCCGCGAGATTTTGTCGGCTGCACGCTTCAGCGCCGACTGGCCGGCGGCGACATTTCGCGCCACCACGTCGGCCTTAGGTTTGGCGGAGGCTACCGTAACCTTGCCAAAGGTGACATTTCGGTTGGACTTAGGCTTGAGTCCACCGGTGCGCGGTTCGGCCGCAAATCTGATTTCGGTTTTCTTGGCCATTGTCTCAGCGCTCAAGCAAACGTCTGGCGACGTTGATTCTCTCTTTAAGGCCCTGTTGGAAGTCGGGATCCTTCCGACGAGCATCGATATGTTTTGATATGGCAGCGCGGATGATGTCCGACACGGGTCTATCCTCGACACTTGCCACTGTTTCCAAGGCTTCCGCCTGCTCGGCTGATAGCCGAATGGTCATAGCTTTTGGTGCTTTCATGGCACCAATATGGTTACATCGCACCTATCTTGTCAACCGGTATGGTGTCATGGTATCTCGGTATCAATTAACGGAGATATAAGATGAGCGACGAAATGAAAAAGGATGGCGCCGACGATGATCATGGTCATCATGGTGGCGATCAGAAAATCAACATCAAGATCGACCGGGAGACCTTTAAGGTCGACAAGGAGCGTATGACCGGGCACGAACTGCGCCTCCTGCCTACCCCGCCGGTGGGGCTGGAGCGTGATTTCTTCGAGGTTGTACCCGGCGGGTCGGATCGCAAGATCGCTGAAACCGATGTGGTTGAGCTCAAGAATGGGATGCGGTTCTTCACTGCCCCCGCTCAGATCAACCCTGGTTGCGAGGGCTAGGTCGATGCTCCCGGCGGCTGATGTCGAATTTCTCGAGGCGAAAGCGCCAGGCCATTCCACGGCGCTCGACTCCGGCATGATCTGTGTGAGGGTGCCGGAGTTTGTCTTGCCGCCCGGGCTGAGCGTCCGGAATGCAGACCTGCTGTTGCGCCTGTCGCCGGGCTATCCTGACGTGCCGCCAGATATGTGGTGGTTTTATCCGGGGGTGTTTCGGGCCGACGGCTCGCGCATCGAAGCGACCGATTCGATCGAGCACTATTTTGGGCGTGACTGGCAGCGCTGGTCACGGCATCTGGACCCGCAGCGCTGGATGGCCGGTATCGACTCCCTGGAGAGCTATTTCGCCTTGATCGCGAGTGAACTCCACAAGGCGGCGAAACGGATGGCAGCATGACTGCCACCCTCGTGCTTTCCAACCCGGTGATGAATGAGATCATGGTGGCCTCGGGCAACCCGCTCGAGACAGCCGGGGTGCTCCGAGCCGTGTTGGTTAGGACGCCTGCGGGCCATATCCGGCTCTTGGGCCGTGGCATCGACTGGGTGCCGGACAATGCCTATCTAGACCGCCGCCATGATGGCCTCGGAATCTCGTCGGAGGGATATGTTGGCTCGCTTGGGAAGGCGGAGGCCCGTGGTGAAATTGCTATCTGGTTTCACACTCATCCGGGCGTCGGCTCCTCGCCGCGGCCGAGCCAACATGACGAGCAGGTCGACGGTCAGATAGCAGACCTCTTCCGGGTGCGCACCGGGCAAGAGTTTTATGGCACTCTGATCGTGGCGCCCACTGGGCACGGCATCGCCTTTACCGGAACGTTGCAACACGAGGACGGCGCGCGCTTTGCGCTCGATCGGTTGTGGGACGTTTCCGACACTTGGCGCCTCGTCAAGTCCTACAACGATCCCTCGCCGCCACTGGCATCGATGTTCGACCGTAATGTGCGGGCCTTTGGCGGTGAGGTGCAGCGTACCCTGAGTGAGCTGACGATAGGGATCGTCGGTACCGGCGGCACCGGTTCGGCCGTCGCCGAGCAATTGGTACGGGTGGGTGTCCGGCATCTGCACGTGATCGATGCCGATGAGTTGTCTCTTTCCAACGTTACACGTGTTTACGGCTCCCATCCGGACCAGGTCGGGCAGCCCAAGGCGGAGGTGGTGCGCGATCATCTGCTTTCGATCGCTCCTGATCTGGACTGCCAGGTCCAAGTGGGGATGATCGTCGACCAGCCTATTGCCCGTGAACTCTGTGAGTGTGACCTTGTGTTTGGCTGTACCGACGACAATGCCGGGCGGCTGGTGCTGTCGCGGCTCGGGACCTACATGCTGACGCCGGTTATCGACATGGGAGTGCTGCTGTCGAGCGATCACGGGGGCAATCTGCGCGGTATCGACGGCCGCGTTACGGTGATGGCGCCGGGAACGGCGTGCCTCCTCTGCCGGAACAGGATCGATGTACGCCGCGCCGCAGCCGAGCTAATGAACGAAGACGAGCGCCATCGCCTCGCCGGCGAAGGCTATGCGCCCGTGCTGGCCGGCGTCGAGCCGGCGGTGGTCACCTTTACGACGGCGGTGGCCGCCGCCGCCACTTCGGAGTTGCTCGAACGGCTGACCGGTTATGGCCCGGATCCGAGACCCTCGGAAGTTCTGTTGCGGCTGCACGACCGTGAAATCTCAACCAATATTGTTGAGCCGCGCGAGCATCACTATTGTCATCCGGCCAGCGGCAAGCAAGGTCTCGGAAATACGACTCCCTGGCTCGAACAAGTTTGGCGGAATGCATGAAGATCAGGTGGTGGGACTGGCTCCCGTTCCGCAGATGGCGGGTCGTGGGGTTGGTCGAGGACGCGGACGAGCTTCCCCCTCGGCTGCCGCGCACCGGCGCTGTATTGGTGACCTCGGCTGGCTATGACAAGTGGGTCGCGTTCGACTGCCCGTGTAAGCGGGGTCACCGGATAATGCTCAACATAGACGAGGCCCGCCGGCCATACTGGCATGTCGCCCTGGGCAAAGATCGCATTCTCACCATCGCGCCTAGTATTGATTACACCGATGCGCAAAAGCGCTGCCATTATTTCATGCGCGATGGCCGCATTCAGTGGGCAAAGGATTGGCTATGACCAATGCAAAGATCGACAAAAAGTCCGAGAAACCACCAGCGTCGGTCGCCGCGGCCGCGCCGGCGCCCAAGCCATCCAAAACGCCACTCTATTCGGCCTTCAATGCGTCCCGCTATATGCGGCAGCAACTGATCAAGCAGATCGAGGAAGAGACCGGAGCCAAGCTGCTCTGCTACATGGCAACAGCAGAGATCGACCGCGACGATGTCATGTTCTTCGTCGACTTGATCCATAACGTGCCCAAAGGCAGCAGCATCGATTTGTTGCTGCACACGCCCGGCGGGGACGTCGATGCGGCTGAAAAGCTGATTGAGCTAGTGCGGAACCGCAAGGGCGACGGCAAGTTCCGAGTTATTGTTCCGGATCGCGCCAAGAGCGCCGGCACCCTGATCGCGCTCGGCGCGGACACTATCGTAATGAGCGACACCTCCGAGCTAGGTACTATCGATCCGCAGTACATCGGCAAGGATGCGCACGGCAACGAAGTGCACCTGTCCGTCTTTGACTACCTCTCTTCGTACGAGACCTATGCTGAGCAGCTGCGGAAGGACCCGAACGATCCCGCCGCTCGGGCGATGTTCGAGAAATTCGATCCGGCTGTCCTCAATAAGTTCAAACAGGTTAAGAGTCGCGCCCGCATCTTCGGCGAGAACCAGCTCAAGCGTCATGGCACGACCTACACCGCCATCGTCGCGCAACTCATGGACACCAAGACCTATCCTTCGCACGGACAGATGATCGGCGCCGATCACGCCAAGCAGATGGGTCTGCAGGTCGACGTGATGCAGATGGACGAGCCGTTGTGGCAATCTCTGTGGCAGCTCTACTGCCACTTCCGGCTAGCCCTAACTCAGCCAGGCATCAGCAAGATGTTTGAATCTGCCTACGCTTCCAACTCGGAATGAGCGTGCATGGTTGATTCCGGAATTTGGTAGTAAAGGCTACCGACCAGCTTAGGCTCCGGCAGCCTAGGAATCTAAGAAAGTGTGGCGCAGCTGGCGCCACGAGAGATTCAAGCCGCCGTTGATTTCGGGAACACCACCATCCCCTGCTTCTTCCATCAGACGCGCGCCAAGTACGGTTTGCGCACTTAAAACACAGCTGGCCGCGTAACGATTCATTCCCGTCTATCCAATCGAGAGTCTTCGCAGTTCCCCCGCCACATTGGCTCCGAACTGCAGATCATGCAGTCGGCTTTCGTTGAGGTCGGTAATCAGGGCGCCCATGTTCTGCCACCTGAGACGACGACCACCACCTGATGCCCGCATGCCTCGACCATCGACCAACTCGATCAGCTTGTCCTGGGCTTCGGGCGAGATACCGAGTGCATTGCCCGTATAGACGAACTGAAGTCCGGTCAGCTTGCCGAAGTCCCCTATATGCCTGTCCGGTTCAAACTCCGGCAGAATCTCTGGTACCCCCTGAACAAGAGTGGGATTAAGGATTTCGACCTCGCTCCACATGGCCGTGCCGATCGTGTTGGTGACCTCCGAAATCCACGGACTTGCGACGCCGTGGAACGAAAGGATCAATTCTCTTTTGGCGCGGGTCATCGCGACATAGAGTTTACAAGAAGTGCGATACGCCTCCTCTTCAGGAGCATCGTGCGGCGGCAAAATTCCGTCACGGCACTGAAGAATGATCAGCGTGTCAAATTCGTAACCCTTCGTCTGCTCCAGATCGCAAAACACGAGGCGATCCGAGCTGGGATCGTAGGCGCCGTCAAGCGCGGTGACGCCGCAACTCTTTGCGAATCCCTTTACGTCCCGGCTGGAAAACCCCGCAAAAGCGACGCACACGGTCTTGGCGCCTTGCTCCAACCGCGACGCGGCATAAGTCCGTGCATAGGCTATTTCCTCTTCCAGCGTATCCGCCGCAAGCGCCATTGGAACGTCGCCGCTGAAGTTCGCGAACTTTGGGTCCAGAATTTCCAGATCCTCACTGTTGAACATTTCCTCGTAAAGATTGTTTCGCAGCACGTCATAAGCTGCCGTGAGGATTTCTCGGCTGTTTCTATAATTCTGCCGGATACGTTCGCGGGTGATGCTGGCGAGACCCGCATCGGTAAGGGATCGGTGCTTCGGCAGTATGGTTTGGGCGATGTCGCCACACAGGAATATGTCGTTTGGTCCGGTTTTGACGAGATGTCGAATAATGCGAAGCTCAGTGGTGCCGAAGTCCTGTGCTTCGTCAACGAGGATGTTCGTGTAGAGGGGCCCAATTTTGTCCCGGTGCTTCGTCAATGCCGATGTCAAACCGAGATAGTCGATGACGCCTACATCGCGCATCTTCCTCTCCCAGCCGTCTAGTCCCTCCAGCAGGCTCTGCCTGCGTTCGGGTAAGATCGGAAACCTGCGACCCTTTCGCTCTAGATCCAAATATGTCGCGCGACCATCCGGTGCGACGGCACTTCTTATCCAGTCGAATTCCTCACGCAAATAGGCTTCGCCATTGACGTTGCGCGCAGTCATCGATCTGTGCAGCGGCATCAGTATCTTCGCGTCGTCATTGTTCGTCCACTGGCGGTAATACTCGCGGAACACCTCGTCGACATGTTCGCCAGACTTCCAGGTCACATCGCTGAAATGGCGGTCATTCTGCGGTTCGAACATATGCAGAAGCCGCTGAGCCAATTGGAAAAATGAGATGACTTCAATCCTGCCCCTCACCAAAGCGTCGGTGCAGGCGGCATCGACGAGCTGTCCGAGCAGGCCGGCAAGACTCCGGTTCAGCGTGAGCAACAAAATCTTCGCATTCGACGATTCCGCCAAGCGCATAGCACGGCGAACGGCTACACAGGTCTTGCCCGAACCCGAAACGCCAGAAAGCTGGGAAACACCGACGTAGTCGGCTTTTACCACCTTTTCCTGCTCGGGGTGAAGATAGAGAAACCACTCGTACCAGTTGGATCGTTTGTCAAATGCGGCCAGCCAGGCCTCGTATTCGGGAGACCCGATGCGCAGCCGACGGATGTCCTCCCCATCGGCCACCTCGAGCATCTCGGATTCGCCGACATCGTCGAGGAGCCCGATCCGGCCCATACTGAGATCGACATGGGCCTGTGCGCCGTCATAGTTACCCGCGAGGAGTAGACTAAAGACGGCCCGCGCGAGTTCAGCCTTCTGCGCTCCGGGAATCTCGCCGACCAGGGATTCGAGCTCGGCCGTGGTGGAGCGGGCGTCGAGCGCCTCAAGCTTCCTCGCCACGCTACGCGGGAGGCCGTCCAGCACGTGATCCATCGCTTCTGCGTCGAGGCGCTCGACGAGCGGCTTGTCGTGGTGGTCGGCGCGAAACTCGCTCCCATGTGCGATTTGGAGGCCCGATCCCGGAACCAGTTTCGTTCTGCCGTCCTTAACGGCAAACTGCTGACCACGGTGAGCATCGAGCCAATGGTCAGTGTCAGCGTGGTCGCCGACGAAGAGAAATCCGCAGGTCTTGTCCGTTTGCTGCGTTACAAGTCGCCAGCCGTCACCGAGATCGTATTTGACGCAATTGCGTATGCGGTTCTCGCCGTGGTTGGTGACGGAAATTCCAATGAATCGGAAAGGGTCTGGTTCTCCAAGGCTATTCAGAATTGCCTTGACTTTGATTGCCCTGTTCTTCCCTTGCCCCCCGGTTTGAATGGCGCGGTGTAAGGACTTATCGAATTCCTTCGTGATGAAATATGCGATTTGCCCGCCGCCGGGGCGGGCCTCGGCCTTGATGCCTGATGTGATGTTCACGATTCCCCCGGTTCTCTTGCTATACCCCAGCCGACAGTCCTGATCGGCGATGCTGGTTCTTCTCCGAAGAGTACTCTTACCGCCACCCTCGAAACGATGCCCGTGATCGGGCCTAGGCGGCTCAATCGAGCAGCCGGCCCCAATCACGAGCGCCACGCGGCTGCCACCTGGCCCCGATATCGCCTGAAGCAGGTCCGGTCGGAAGGTTCACCCTGGATCCTTTGCTTTCACTACCGAATGGCAAACGACAATTAGCCGTTGATTGTAGGCGCAAGTACAAGAGTTTGTCACTTGGCCTCCCCACCACGAGAGAAGACGTCTATATGGGAAAATTGCGGGGGATCATACATCGGCGTCGTTTCGCAAATGAGCCGACCGGATTGGTAGCGTGAGGGCATGAAAGTTCCGCAGAAGCGGCAGTTCATTGCGTCTCCTGCCGTGCCGCGGTGAGGGTCTGCGATGGCGCACCGCTCCATGACACCCGCAGGGTCCTTTTCGCCACCTCGCGGCCACATGTAGCAGCGAACGCTCCCGCTCAAGGGTCTCTCGCCGGTCGGCAGCACCAACCGCCGCAGATAGGGCCACCGTTGGTGGGAATTTCACCCTCTGAAAGGAAGGGGATCCGAACGGCTGCGAACTCCAGTCCCTTTGGCCGCAACAGCGCCGTACGCAGGACGTAGAACGTCTGGCTGCGGCTGCCGTACGGTGCGTGGCGTGAGTCCAGATCCTGCTAGATTGCAACTAGAACGTTACTAGCAACGGGGAGGGACATGGCTGCACCACAGAAATCCACGAAGACAATGAAAACCGCGAGCACGATGCACGTGCGTCGCGGTGATAGGGAGCTTCGTGCCCTCGGCCTGAGAAAAATAGGCGCATACACATGGGATGAGCGACTGCTGAAGCAGCCCGCCTTCGAAGGCACAGAAACAGTCAACGCGCCATTGGATTGCGCCAGATCAATGTCGTAGTCTCACGAGTGAAGACGCTCGGGCGGGCGATCAAAACGGTCGCTGGGAGACTGACGACGGAGCCGTCTACGGCAGCCATCCTCGCGGACCTTGCTGCCCAACCGGCGCTCTCTTCCTTCGCGACGGGCCCGCAAATTGTACATCGGAATCTCACGCTTGTTGGTCATTCGCGCTAGGAGCGGGAGTTCCCGCGGCATTGTGCTGGTTTGTTCTCGGTTAATCCTGGACATCAAACGTAGCCTCGGCTCCTACCGTCCTCAGGAAGCGGACCGGCTGCGGTTCAGGATGCTGGCGGTGGCGGCGATAGCGCCGGAATGGGTGGCTGAACACCAGGGGCCTCTCCTGGTGAAGATCGAGACCGCGATCGTCGATGGAGCCGATCAGGTGTCCGATCCCGAGCGGGGCGTCTTCCGGCTTTCAGAGATCGACGAGCTTCTCGAATCCGAGGGCGCTGCTGACTCCATCAGGCAGTTCCGGGAAGCGTTCTCCGGTCGGGTCCAGGATGAGCTTGCGGAGTGAACCCTGCGGGCGATCATCCGCTACCTAGGCACGAGCAGGCCTCTGTCATTTCATTGTAGGCGTCTGTGACGCAACAGCCCCGCTTCGGATACGCGCAGCGCTCATCGTCGCCAAATGGAAACCGGTGCCGGCGAGGTTCGCGTGTCTGGCGGCGAAGGTCGCCATGGCCCGGAGGTGAAGCCGGCGAGGCGCTTGCGCTGGTCCATGCGTAATCATGCGGAGGATCGCGCCGCGCCGTGCATGCGATTGCATCTCTCGTCCCGCTGCGCTGCTGAGGCCTCTTCTGTCAGGCGGTCTAGGTTTCGCGCTTCGGGCCGAGCAGGAACACTGTCAGGGCGGCGAGGAACGTGGCAACAGCACTGTAGGCAATGGCACTGGTAATCCCGGCATTGTCCACCAATAGTCCGCCGAAAATCGCGCCGGCTGCGATTGCCACTTGGAACGCTACGACCATCAGCACACCGGCGCTTTCGGCCTGCTCGGGAGCGGCGCGCCACACCATCCACGTCTGCAATCCCACCGGCACTGCGCCGAAGGCAAAGCCCCACGCGGCAACCGCAACCGCCGAGGCCGAGGCCGATGCTCCCGCCGTCAGCAGCGAAACAGCGGCTATCGCTATGAGCAGCGGTGCAAGGGCCGCGACTGCCTTGAGACTGTACTCGGCCAGCAGCCCGCCGGCCAAATTGCCGAAGAAACCGCCGATGCCAAAAGCAAGCAACACAAGCGAGATCGTCTCGACATCCAGCGCGGGAACCTTCTCGAGGAAGGCGCGGATATAGGTGAAGCCGGCGAAGTGGCCGGAAGCGACCAGCAGGACGACCAAAAGCGCGACCTTGATCGTCGGAATCTTGGCCACATCCAGCGGGCTGCGGAAGCTAGCCACTCCAACCGGAGGCAGCCTCGGAATGGTTATGAGTTGCACCAGCAGTGTAGCGGCGCCGACGACTGCGGCGACCATGAAGGCGCTTCGCCATCCCCAGATATCGCCGACATAAGCGCCGATTGGAGCTGCGCAAACGGTAGCGACGGAAACGCCGGTGAGGATGATCGACATGGCGCGCGGCAGGAGGTGGCTTGGAACGAGCCGCATCGCCAGTGCTGCCGACATCGACCAGAAGCCTCCGAGCGCTATGCCGAGCACGACGCGTGCCGTCAGGAGTACTGCCAGCGACCACGCGCCGGCCGCCAGAACGTCCGACAGGATCAGCAGCAGCGTCATCGCCCACATGACGATCCTGCGGTCCAGGCGCTTTGTGATGATGGCCACCGTCGGCGCCGAGATCGCCCCGACGATAGCGGTCGCCGTCATCGCCTGTCCAGCCGCACCCTCGGTGACACCGAGATCACGCGCGAGAGGCGTGAGGAGGCTGACAGGCAGAAACTCTGCCGTCACCAGCCCGAAGGTGCCCAAGGAAAGCGAAATGACCGCACCCCATGCGGGACCAGACGGTTGGTCGGGCTTTTCTGGGTCGTGCAGAACAGCGTCCATGACGCCTGCCGCGGATCGGGTCATGAACGAAGTCTCCACTTTGGATGCACTGCAACATGAGGTTGGCTGCCTTGACCCACATTAAAGACACAAGCGCATTTCGCGGCGGCGTTGCACGGAGGAGGGGATGTTCATTGCTTCGCGATATTTTGTGACG
Source organism: Mesorhizobium sp. M0968 (assembly GCF_040319065.1). Taxonomy (NCBI): domain Bacteria; kingdom Pseudomonadati; phylum Pseudomonadota; class Alphaproteobacteria; order Hyphomicrobiales; family Phyllobacteriaceae; genus Mesorhizobium; species Mesorhizobium sp. M0968. The sequence goes on along the minus strand of NZ_JAMYNL010000010.1, from coordinate 87,584 downwards.
GTGCGGCGCGCAACATCGATGCCGGTTTCCTTCAGCCGGACAGCGATGTCATCGTCGGAAAGCACGTCGCCGGGAGATTCTGCGGCAATCATCGCTTTGATCCGATGGCGGACAGCTTCGGCGGAGTGCGCATCGCCGCCTTGGCAGGACGCGATCGCGACGGTGAAAAAATACTTCAGTTCAAAGACTCCGCGCGGGGTAAGCATGTACTTGTTCGAGGTCACCCGGCTTACCGTCGACTCGTGCACGCCGATCGCGTCAGCGACGGTTCTGAGATTGAGAGGCCGCAGGTGGGCGACGCCATGTTCCAAAAAGGCATCCTGCTGGCGCACGATTTCAGCCGCAACCTTAACAATCGTCTTGGCGCGCTGATCGAGGCTGCGGATTAGCCAGTTCGCGTTTTGCAAGCATTCGTTGAGAAATGCTTGATCTTTCGAATTTTGGACAGTTTGACGCGACACTTCGGCATAGTAGGTTTGGTTGATCAGCAGCTTGGGCAGTGTGGCCGGATCAAGTTCGATCTGCCACCCGCCTTCCGGCGAGGGCGTGACCCAGACGTCGGGTATGATTGATTCAGACGCACCGGATTGGAATCGGTTTCCAGGCTTGGGATCGAGCGCCCGAATCTCATGCATCATGTCGAGAAGGTCGTCTTCATCGACGCCGCAATGCTGCTTCAGTGCCTGAAAATCGCGTCGCGCAAGCATTTCAAGATTGGCAACCAAAGCTGCCATTGCCGGGTCGAACCGGTCTCGCTGGCGTAACTGGATTTCGAGGCATTCTCCGAGAGTTCGCGCAAAAATTCCCGGTGGATCAAAGTGCTGCAAGGTTCCGAGAACCCGCTCCACGTCAGCCTCCCGGACATTCAGGCTCTCGGCCAGCTCCAAAAGGTTTGCCCGAAGATAGCCAGTGTCTTCCAGATCGGCGGCAAGCTGGCCAGCGATCAGCCGCTCCTGTGGTGTGAACGCAGTGAGGGCGATCTGACGAGCGACATGGTCGTGCAATGTCTCGGCGAGGCTGGCAAACTCGTCGAGGGAAGGGCCATTACCCGGCGGGTTGTTGGTCGTGTTGCGAAGTGATTTCCATTGCCCGAGCCGTTCAGGCGACCCGGCCCCGGTCGGTCCGTCAACGGCGTTTGCGCGTGGGCCGACAGGCTGATCCGCTCCCGAAATCGAAACATCGCCAAAAGGCCCGCCATCGTTTGACGCAGATTCCAAGAGCGGGTTCTTCTCGATTTCCCGCTCCACGAACTGATGCAGTTCAGTATGCGCCAGTTGCAGCAAGCGAATCGACTCAATGAGTTGAGGCGATGCGACCATGGATTGCTTCTGGCGCTGAAGCAGGCTTGCTGAGGATTGCATGGTGAGCGCGATAATCCTGTCGAGGGAGCCTCTTGGGGCGGGCAATGGCACCAGTGAGACGTTTTCTAGGTCATGCGGCGGCTTTCAGCGTTTCGAGAACGTTTTGCGGGGATGAGACGCCATAGGGGTCGGCCTCGCAGTTGTCGGAGAAACCTTCCTCCTCGAACCACTGCTCCACCACACCATTGTTGATCAGGGCGGCGTAGCGCCAGGAGCGCATCCCGAAGCCGAGATTGTCCTTGGCCACCAGCATGCCCATCTTGCGTGTGAACTCGCCTGAGCCATCGGGAATGAGCTCGACCTTCTGCAGGCCCAAGGACTTCCCCCACGCATTCATGACGAAGGCATCGTTGACGGAGACGCAGTAAATCGCGTCAATTCCCTCCTTCTCGAACTCATCATAGAGCTTTTCGAAATTGGGCAGTTGGTAGGTCGAGCAGGTCGGGGTGAAGGCGCCAGGCAGCGAGAACAGGATGACGCGCTTGCCGGCAAAGTAGTCGTCAGACGTCTTTTCTTCCCAGCGATATGGATTAGGGCCCTGGACTGACTCATCGCGAACACGCGTGAGAAAGGTGACGAAGGGAACTTTCTTTTGAACGGTCATTAAGTTGCTCCTTAAAAAAACTGGCGCGCTGGATTCTCGCAGAGGCTGGCGCAATACCGAGCAAAGGCTCGTGTGCCGGGCACGGAATGAGGACCTCGCGGCTCGCAACTCCTTTTCCATCGCAATGGATGGGAACGTCTTGGCTGCTGGTCTTCGCCACCCGAACGAAATCAATCTGAGCGAGCTGGAGACCGTCGAGCCGCTTGGGCAACTTTCCACGGCTATGGCGCCGGAAGCGGGATCGATCACTCGCGCTCGTGCCCGCGAAAAAGTGATAGCGGCCGGAAGTAGCCAATGTCGGAAGCGTGTGGAGGCCTCAAATGTGACTTCACGCAAGAGACCCGCTTTACTGAGCTGGTTCAGCTTATTGTCGATGTTTGCCAGTGGCCCGCTGACCTTGGCTTGGGTGACCCTTTGATGGGGCTCTCGGGCACTCACATGCTGATCAGAACCGGTAAACGGCAATTGCGCGAGCGCCATGTGTTGGCGTGCCGGCATCGGACCAGCCGTGCGCAAAGCGGCTGCCGAGGAGGGACCTCCGGAGGAGATGATGTGCCGATGTTCAGCGGGAACGGGCACCGTCTCCTCAGGCCACGGTCTATAGCTTCGCGTGTCGGGCATGGCGCAAGTCGCTTTCATCGTGTTTTGATGGGCTCTGACCAGGAGCAGCAAGCGGCGTGCCATTTCAAATATAGATGCTTTTGGAGCCATCCTTTTTCTTGGGAGGACCGTGTCTTCAAGACCGGGCGCGCCCTATAACCGCCTCGTCAGCACGCTCGACAAGGGTGCTGTATGGTGCGGATATTCGGCGCTTCCGCCCCGGCTGGGCAAAGACGAACCGGAAGCCGAGCCGATGCACTACCTCACACCGGCGGGCACTGCAGCGATTGCGTAGCGTGTGCCGCTAGCGTGTTCTTGCGTGCGCAGGCACGGCTATCGCGAACACGCGCCTGTCGCAGCAACCATGAGCGCGCGCGCTTCGGCAGGCGCCCTGATTCCGTGAGGTTCGAATTCTCCAAGCGTGTCGCATTCGCAACCCTCTTATGTTCGAAACTGGACAAGAATGTCGCAGGCCCGACCGAAAGGTCCGCAAAGGCGCGGCTTCTGCTGGGTCGGCCAAATTGGCACGAGTTTTGAAGCTCCCTCGTTGCGAGCCGGGAGCCCCGACCGATTCATTTCGTGGATAACACCGCGATCGATGGAACGAAGAAAGAAAAGCAAATGCCAAATCCGCATCGGATAGCATTCTATGGGAAGGGGCGCTCGGCGAAACCGCCCCCACCAAACAGGCTCGCCGCCTTGGTCGAACCCTTGCGCAGGAAATCTTGATGGCCGGCTGCGACTCAATGGCCCGCCACTCGCGTTATCCTGAACTCGAAGGCGCAGGATAACGTTCTGCATCTCGCCGCGCGGTATGCCTAGGCAGTTAGACGTTGGCCGATCTTGATAATCGAGTCGGGCTACGCCGCGGAGGACGTCGTCTACATGCCGTCTTACGTCATTCGATGCCCGTAGCGCCTGCCGGTCACCTTCCGCCCTTCCATCGCTTAGAGAGTGAAGTGCCACCATGTCCGAACAACCCTTGCCGACGCTGCCGATGTGGCGCGTCGATCACATCGAGCCCTCGCCCGAGATGTTGGCGCTAGGCGCCAACGGTCCGATCCACCGCGTGCGCTTCCCGTCCGGGCACGAAGGCTGGTGGGTGACAGGCTACGATGAAGCCAAGGCGGTGCTGTCCGACGCGGCGTTCCGGCCCTCGGGAATGCCGCCGGCGGCATTCACCCCGGATTCGGTGATTCTCGGATCGCCGGGGTGGTTGGTCTCGCACGAGGGGGGCGAGCATGCTCGGTTACGCACGATCGTGGCGCCGGCCTTCAGCAACCGCAGGGTGAAGCTGCTCGAGCAGCAGGTCGAGGCGATCGCCGCGCAGTTGTTCGAGACACTGGCGGCCCAGCCCCAGCCCGCCGACCTGCGGCGCCACCTCTCCTTTCCGCTTCCGGCCATGGTCATCAGCGCGCTGATGGGCGTGCTCTACGGGGATCACGCCTTTTTCGCCGGGCTGTCCGACGAGGTGATGACGCACCAGCATGAAAGCGGCCCGCGCAGCGCGTCGCGCTTGGCCTGGGAAGAACTGCGCGCCTACATTCGTGGCAAGATGCGGGACAAGCGCCAGGATCCTGGCGACAACCTGCTGACGGATCTGCTCGCGGCGGTCGACCAAGGCAAGGCGACCGAGGAAGAGGCGATCGGCTTGGCGGCGGGAATGCTGGTGGCGGGGCACGAGAGCACCGTCGCGCAGATCGAATTCGGCCTGCTGGCCATGTTCCGCCATCCGCAACAGCGCGAACGCCTGGTCGGCGATCCATCCCTGGTGGACAAGGCGGTGGAGGAAATCCTGCGCATGTACCCGCCCGGCGCGGGCTGGGACGGCATCATGCGCTATCCGAGTACCGACGTGACCATCGCGGGCGTGGAAATTCCTGCGGAGAGCAAGGTGCTTGTCGGCCTGCCGGCGACGTCGTTCGATGCGCGCCATTTCGACGACCCGGAAATCTTCGACATCGGACGCGACGAAAACCCGCACCTGGCGTTCTCCCATGGGCCGCACTACTGCATCGGCGCGGCGCTGGCCAGGCTGGAACTCAAGGTGGTGTTCGGTTCGATCTTCCAGCGCTTTCCCGCGCTGCGCCTGGCCGTGGCGCCCGAAGAACTGAAGTTGCGCAAGGAGATCATCACTGGCGGGTTCGAGGAGCTCCCGGTGCTCTGGTGATGCGCGGACGCCGCCGGGAATCGCGATCTTCTCCGCAATTTGCCGGCGCGCCTGGCGCGCGCCGGTCAGATCAGCCAGCCAACAGGTAACCAAGATGGACGTGCAAGAAACCATGGCAGCATGCCGGGACGCCTTCGCCGAACTGGCGTCGCCAGGGTGCATTCAGGACCCGTATCCGTTCATGCGGTGGTTGCGCGAGCACGATCCGGTGCATCGCGCGGCGTCGGGCCTCTTTCTGTTGAGCCGCCACGCCGACATCTACTGGGCGCTCAAGGCCACGGGCGATGCGTTTCGGGGACCGGCGCCGGGCGAACTGGCGCGCTATTTCCCGCGTGCAGCGACCAGCCTGTCACTCAATCTGCTGGCGTCCACGCTAGCGATGAAGGAACCACCGACGCATACGCGTCTGCGCCGGCTGATCTCGCGCGATTTCACCATCGGCCAGATCGACAACCTGAGGCCGACCATCGCTCGCATTGTCGCAGCGCGCCTGGACGGCATGGCGCCCGCACTGGAGCGCGGGGACGCAGTGGACCTGCATCAGGAATTCGCGCTGGCCTTGCCCATGCTGGTTTTCGGCGAACTGTTCGGCATGCCCCGGGACGACATGTTCGGGCTCGTCGCCGGCATCAGCGCGATTCTGGAAGGCCTGAGCCCGCACGCCAGCGATCCCCAACTCGCTGCGGGGGACGCGGCCAGCGCCAGGGTGCAGGCCTACTTCGGCGACCTCATACAGCGCAAGCGCACCGATTCCCGCCACGACATCGTGTCAATGCTGGTCGGCGCACACGACGACGATGCCGAGATGCTGTCGGATGCGGAATTGATAAGCATGCTCTGGGGCATGCTGCTGGGCGGCTTCGCCACCACTGCCGCGGCCATCGGCCATGCGGTCCTGGCGATGCTGGCGTATCCCGAACAGCGGCACTGGCTGAAGGGAGATGCCGTGGGGGTGAAGGCATTCGTCGAAGAAGCACTGCGCTACGACGCGCCCGCCATGTTCAGCTCCATTCCGCGTATCGCCCAGCGCGACATCGAACTGGGCGGCGTGGTGATCCCGAAGAACGCGGACGTGCGCGTGCTGATCGCGGCCGGCAATCGCGACCCGGACGCCTTCGCCGATCCCGATCGCTTCGATCCCGTGCGGTTCTACGGCACAAGTCCTGGCATGTCGATCGACGGGAAGATCATGCTGACCTTCGGCCACGGCATCCACTTCTGCCTTGGTGCGCAACTGGCCCGGGTGCAGTTGGCCGAAAGCCTGCCGCGGATCCAGGCGCGCTTCCCCACGCTGGCATTGGCCGAGCAGCCGACCCGGGAGCCCTCCGCGTTCCTTAGGACGTTCCGCGCGCTGCCGGTGCGGCTGCATGGGCAGGAGGGCTGAGATGCGCGTCCTGGTCGATCAGGATCTGTGCGGAACTACCGGGCAGTGCGTGCTGACGCTGCCGGGCACCTTTCGCCAGCGCGAACCGGACGGCGTGGCCGAAGTGTGCGTGGCGACGGTCCCGCAGGCGCTGCACGCCGCCGTGCGGCTTGCGGCCAATCAGTGCCCGGTCGCCGCCATTCGGGTCATCGAAAGCGACGCTGGCCATGACGAGCGCGCCAGCGCCGACCCTGCGCCTTCTCCGGCGGAGGCCGAGCGGCATGCTGCGAAAGACCAATGCAGTTCAGGAGACACGATGGGACGGTTTGAAGGCAAAGTGGCCGTGGTGACCGGCGCCGGCGCCGGCATTGGCAAGGCATGCGCTCTCGCCATCGCGCGCGGGGGCGGCAGAGTGGTGGTGGCCGACATTGATGGCTCGGCGGCCATCGCCTGCACCGCGCAGATCGCGGCCGAAGCAGGCCACGCGCTGCCCATAGCCATGGATATCGCCGATGAGCAGGCGGTGGCAGCGCTGTTCGAGAGGGCGGAGCGGCACTTCGGGGGGGTCGACCTGCTGGTGAACAATGCGAGCGCCATGCATCTGACCCCGCGCGACCGCGCGATCCTCGACCTGGACCTGGCGGTCTGGGACCAGACCATGGCGACCAATCTGCGCGGCACGCTGCTCTGCTGCCGGCAGGCCATCCCACGGATGATCGCCCGTGGCGGTGGCGCGATCGTCAACATGTCGTCGTGCCAGGGGCTCAGCGGTGATACCGCGCAAACGTCCTACGCTGCCTCGAAGGCGGCGATGAACATGCTGTCGGCCTCGCTCGCCACCCAGTACGGTCACTCGCAGATCCGCTGCAACGCGGTTGCGCCGGGTCTTATCATGACCGAGCGTCTCCTTGGCAAGCTGGACGAGTGCATGCAACGGCATCTGCGCCGGCACCAGCTCCTGCCGCGCGTCGGCCGTCCCAAGGACGTGGCCGCGCTCGTGGCGTTCCTGCTCTCCGACGATGCTGCGTTCATCACCGGCCAGGTCGTGTGCATCGATGGCGGCATGCTGGCGCATGTGCCGACATACGCCGACGGTGGCAACAGCTGCGCCGCGCGCCCTGCCGGCGACACCGAATCGGCGGCGGCGGCCCGCTGCTGATGGACATACTACTCAACCCCCTCAACCGTCGGCACCGGCTGCGATGCGACATCCCGGTCATGCCTGGCGCTTTCCCCCTGGTCGGGCATCTTCCGGCCATTGTCTGCGACCTGCCGCGCCTGCTGCAGCGCGCAGAACGGACGCTGGGCAGCCACTTCTGGCTGGATTTCGGCCCTGCCGGACATCTGATGACCTGTGTGCATCCGGATGCGTTCGCACTGCTCCGGCACAAGGACGTGTCCTCGGCGCTGATCGAAGAGATCGCGCCCGAATTGCTTGGCGGAACGTTGGTTGCCCAGGACGGCGGCGCGCACCGGCAGGCGCGCGATGCGATCAAGGCGGCGTTCCTGCCCAAGGGGCTGACCGAGGCCGGCATCGGCGACCTGTTCGCGCCCGTCATCTGGACGCGGGTGCAGGCGTGGCGCGACTGCGGCGAGGTAACCATCCTGCGCGAAACCGGCGACCTGATGCTCAAGCTCATCTTCAGCCTCATGGGAATCCCCGCGCAGGACCTGCCGGGATGGCATCGCAAATACCGGCAACTGCTGCAGTTGATCGTCGCGCCCCCGGTCGACCTGCCCGGACTGCCCTTGCGGCGCGGCCGCGCCGCCCGCGACTGGATCGACGCGCAGTTGCGCCAGTTCGTCCGCGACGCGCGCGCGCATGCCGCGCGCACCGGGTTGATCAACGACATGGTGAGCGCCTTCGACCGCAGCGACGATGCGCTTTCCGATGACGTCCTGGTCGCCAATATCCGCTTGCTGCTGCTTGCCGGTCACGACACCACTGCCTCGACGATGGCCTGGATGGTGATCGAGCTGGCGCGGCAGCCTGTGCTGTGGGACGCCCTGGTCGAGGAGGCGCAACGCGTGGGCGCGGTGCCGACCCGGCACGCGGACCTGGCGCAGTGTCCGGTCGCCGAGGCGCTGTTCCGCGAGACGCTGCGCCTGCATCCGGCGACCACGCTCCTGCCGCGTCGCGCCCTGCAGGAATTGCAACTCGGCCAACGGCGCATTCCCGCGGGCACCCATCTGTGCATCCCGCTGCTGCATTTCTCGACCTCGGCGCTGCTGCACGAGGCGCCTGATCAGTTCTGCCTGGCGCGGTGGCTGCAACGCACGGAGCCGATCCGGCCGGTGGACATGCTGCAGTTCGGTACCGGCCCACACGTCTGCATCGGCTACCACCTGGTATGGCTGGAAATGGTGCAGTTCTGCATCGCCTTGGCGCTGATCATGCACAGGGCCGGGGTGCGGCCGCGGTTGCTGAGCGGCGTCGAAAAAGGCCGGCGCTATTACCCGACCGCACATCCGTCCATGGCAATCCGCATAGGCTTCTCATGAGCTGGCATCGCATGCCCCGTGTGGCGAGGCAGCGGCGGCGCCGGCGAGGCTCGGCATTGCTGCACTCAGCGCACGCGCTCGGTGCGACGCCGGCAACACCGCGGCGGCTTGGCGCTCGCCGTGGCCATCTCGTGTCAGGTACAAGGACATGAAAAACATGCAGACCGGTTCCACGCTACACGACGACCGAACTGGCGTTTCCGCGCTCGGCGGATTGGGCGCGCAGGCGCGCGGCGCATCCGGCAGGCTGCTGCCGGAGATCTGGATGCAGGACGGCGCAAAGCGGGTCGAACAGGCGCTGGCGCGTCTTCTCTGCGCCGAAGACGACGGTGAGACCGAGCTGATGGCGGCGATGCGCTACGCCACCTTGCATGGCGGGAAGCGCACCCGCGCCTTGCTGTGTCTGGCGGCCGGCGCACTGGCCGACACGCCGGCGCACATGCTCGACGACGTCGGCGCAGCCATCGAGATGATGCACGCCTGTACCCTGGTCCACGACGACCTGCCCGCGATGGACGACGACGTGCTTCGCCGCGGCCTTCCGACCGTGCACGTCAAGTTCGGCGAAGCCACTGCGATCCTGGTCGGCGATGCGCTGCAGGCGCACGCCTTCCTGACCCTGGCGAGCCTGGATGCGCCGGGCGACAACCGTATCGCGCTCGTGCGCGAACTGGCGCAGGCCGTGTCCGCCGAGGGTGCCGCAGGCGGGCAGGCCATGGATCTGTCGCTGGTCGGAAAGCACGCCGAGCTGGACAGGATCGTGGCAATGCACCGGATGAAGAGCGGAGCGCTAGTGCGCGCGTCCGTTCGCATGGGCGCGCTATGCGCCATCGCGGAGGATACCGCGCACGCTTGGCTGTACTGTGCGCTCGATCGCTACACCGCCTGTTTCGGCCTGGCGTTGCAGGTGGTCGACGACATTCTGGACGCGACAGCGGATACCGCGACGCTGGGCAAGACCCCCGGCAAGGACGCGGCGGCGCAGAAGCCGACCTGCGCGTCGATCATGGGGCTGCAGGCAGCGCGCCAGTTCGCGCTGGATTTGTTGCGCGACGCCGGGGAGGCCATCGCCCCGCTGGGGCGGCGTGCGGAACGGTTAGCGCAGATGCTGCAGCGGGCCAACGTGTATCTGTCCGCGCCATACGCATGAGCGCGTCCGTCCGCATGGACTCGCCCCTGTGCTGCTGCGATCGGCCGGCGGGCGGTGCATGCTGCACTGTGTCCGAACCGGCGGCGACGTGCGCGGCGTCTGCCCGATCCTGGTTGTCGTTAGCCCTCTGCACAAGGAACATCCCGCGTGAACGCGCTGTCCGAACAAATCCTTTCCGAATTGCGCCACCTGCTGAGCGAGATGAGGGACGGCGGCAGCGTCGGTCCGTCCGTCTACGACACGGCGCGAGCTCTGCAGTTCCACGGCAACGTCACCGGTCGGCAGGACGCATACGCGTGGCTCATCGCGCAGCAACAGGCCGATGGCGGATGGGGAAGTGCGGACTTCCCGCTGTTCCGCCATGCGCCCACGTGGGCGGCGTTGCTGGCATTGCAGCGTGCCGATCCTCTTCCCGGCGCTGCCGACGCAGTCCAGGCTGCAACCCGGTTCCTCGAGCGCCAGCCCGATCCCTACGCGCATGCGGTGCCGGAAGACGCGCCGATCGGCGCGGAGCTGATCCTGCCGCAATTGTGCGGCGAGGCCGCATCCTTGCTGGGCGGGGTGGCGTTTCCGCGCCACCCAGCGCTGTTGCCGTTGCGGCAAGCGTGTCTGGTCAAGCTGGGGGCGGCGGCGACGTTGCCGAGCGGCCATCCGTTGCTGCACTCCTGGGAAGCCTGGGGGACGTCGCCGACCACCGGATGCCCGGATGACGACGGCAGCATCGGCATCAGTCCGGCGGCCACCGCCGCGTGGCGTGCGCACGCCGTGACACAGGGAAGCACGCCTCAGGTCGGGCGCGCCGACGCGTATCTCCAGGCGGCATCGCGGGCGACGCGCAGCGGCATCGAAGGTGTCTTTCCCAACGTCTGGCCGATCAATGTATTCGAGCCATGCTGGTCGCTGTACACCCTGCATCTGGCCGGTCTGTTCGCGCATCCCGCGCTCGCCGAGGCGGTGCAAGTGATCGTCGCGCAGCTCGACGCCCGCCTGGGCGTGCGCGGTCTGGGCCCGGCCTTGCACTTCGCGGCCGATGCGGACGATACCGCCGTTGCGATGTGCGTCCTGCGCCTTGCAGGCCGCGACCCGGCGGTCGATGCGTTGCGCCATTTCGAAATCGGCGAGCTGTTCGTCACCTTCCCCGGCGAGCGCAATGCCTCGGTGTCAACCAACATCCATGCCCTGCATGCGTTGCGAATGTTGGGAAAGCCCGCCGCCGGCACCAGCGCCTACGTCGAGGCCAATCGCAACCCGCACGGTCTATGGGACAACGAGAAATGGCACGTTTCGTGGCTGTATCCCACCGCGCATGCGGTCGCTGCGCTGGCGCAAGGCAAGCCCCAGTGGCGCGACGAGCGCGCGCTGGCGGCGCTGCTGCAGGCGCAGCGCGGCGACGGCGGCTGGGGCGCCGGTCGCGCGTCCACATTCGAGGAAACCGCCTATGCGCTGTTCGCGTTGCACGTGATGGACGGGAGCGAAGAGCCGACAGGGCGCCGGCGCATCGCGCAGGCGGTGGCGCGTGCGCTGGAGTGGATGCTCGCCCGCCATGCGGCGCATGCATGGCCGCAGACGCCGCTGTGGATCGGCAAGGAACTGTATTGCCCCACCCGGGTGGTGCGCGTGGCCGAACTCGCCGGGTTATGGCTGGCGCTTCGTTGGGGGCGGCGCGTCCTGGCCGAGGGAGCAGGAGCGGCGCCATGATCCAGACCGAACGCGCGCTGCAGCAGGTGCTGGAGTGGGGGCGTTCCCTGACCGGGTTCGCCGACGAGCATGCCGTGGAAGCGGTCAGGGGCGGCCAGTACATCTTGCAGCGCATCCACCCGAGCCTGCGCGACACCAGCGCCCGCACCGGCCGCGATCCGCAGGACGAAACGCTGATCGTGGCGTTCTATCGCGAACTGTCGCTGCTGTTCTGGCTCGACGATTGCAACGACCTTGGCCTGATCGCGCCGGAGCAGCTCGCCGCGGTGGAGCAGGCGCTGGGGCAGGGCGTGCCGTGCGCGCTCCCCGGATTCGAGGGCTGCGCTGTGCTGCGCGCTTCGCTGGCCGCGCTCGCCTACGATCGTCGCGACTATGCTCATCTTCTCGACGATACCCGGTGCTACTGCGCGGCGCTGCGCGCCGGACACGCGCAGGCGGCAGGGGCGGAACGCTGGTCTTACGCCGAGTACCTGCACAACGGCATCGATTCGATCGCCTACACGAACGTGTTCTGTTGCCTGTCGTTGCTGTGGGGACTGGACATGGCGACCTTGCGCGCGGGTCCGGCGTTTCGCCAGGTCCTGCGGCTCATCTCCGCGATAGGGCGCCTGCAGAACGATCTGCATGGACGCGACAAGGACAGGTCGGCCGGCGAGGCCGACAACGCGGCAATCCTGCTGCTGCAGCGCTATCCGGCTATGCCTGTGGAGGAGTTTCTCAACGACGAGCTGGCCGGCCATACGCGCATTCTGCACCGGGTGATGGCGGAAGAACGCTTTCCCGCGCCGTGGGGACCATTGATCGAGGCCATGGCGGCCATCCGCGCGCAGTACTACCAGACCTCAACCAGCCGCTACCGCAGCGACGCTGCGGGGGGAGGCCAGCGTGCGCCGGCCTGAACGCACGGGAGGCGGCGGCGTGCGCGCGCTGCCGTCGGTCCGATCCGACACAACGCCGTCGCCCGATGCGACGGATGGAGCGAGCGTGAGCGACACCGCCCTGAGCCGGCGCAAGGACGACCATCTGGACATCGTGCTGGATCGGCGAACGGCGACGGCCACGGTCGCCGCCGGCTGGGAGTACATCCGTTTCGAACACTGCGCATTGCCCGAGTTGGACTTGACGCAGATCGACCTGCGCGCCTGGCTGCTGGGCAAGACCATGCGCGCGCCGCTGCTGATCAGCTCCATGACCGGCGGCATGCCACGCGCCGAGGCCATCAACCGGCATCTGAGCGAGGCAGCGCAAGCCTTGGGGATCGCCATGTGCGTCGGTTCGCAGCGCGTGAGCCTGCAATCCCGCAACTCCCAGGGGCTGACGCGCGCGCTGCGCCGCCTGGCCCCAGACATTCCCCTGCTGGCCAATATCGGCGCCGCGCAACTGCGCGAGGCCGACGGCCTGGACCTGGCGCGCCGGGCGGTGGATGCGCTGGAGGCCGATGGACTCATCGTCCATCTCAATCCGCTGCAGGAAGCGGTACAGCCGGAGGGAGACCGCGACTGGCGCGGCGTCCTGGCGCAGATCGCTCGCGCCGCGCGCAGCGTGGGCGTGCCGATCGTGGCCAAGGAAGTGGGGTCAGGCCTGTCCGCCTCGGTGGCCTGTGCGCTCGTCGAGGCGGGCGCGGCGGTGATCGATGTCGCCGGCGCCGGCGGCACCAGTTGGGCCGCGGTGGAGGGCGAGCGCGCCCGCGATGCCGCCGACCGTGCAGTGGCGATGGCCTTCGCCGATTGGGGGATTCCGACCCCGGCCAGCGTGCAGGCGGTACGTCGGGCGCTGCCAACGGTGAAGCTGATCGCGTCCGGCGGGATCCGCGACGGCGTCGACGTGGCCAAGGCCATCCGCCTGGGCGCGGACATCGCCGGGCAGGCGGCCGGCGTGCTGCGCGCGGCTACGGTATCCACCGAGGCGGTTGTCGCGCATTTCGAGATCGTCATCCGCCAGTTGGCCGTCGCCTGCTTCTGCACCGGCTCGGCTGATCTGGCGGCGTTGCGTCAGGCGCGCTTGTTGCCCTCAGCGCGTCTGCCCGTCGGTTGATGCCGGCGTCGCCCGCACGTGGCGGCGGGCGCCTAGTCTTACTGAGTCAGAAAGGATGGAAAGCGCTACCGGGCTGGGCTTCGCCGTCGCCACCACTCTCGCCGAGTCGGCGGTGAACTCAGTCGTCGGGAAACGTATGGTCAAGAAGCAGCAGATGCGCTGGTCACTTCACGGTGCGCATATGCTCGTGCAGCTCCGGGCGGCGGAGATCAAGGGCGAACTTCGCAACCGGCTTCGGGCGCCTTTCCGACAGCCAGAACTGAACGGGCCGCCAACAGCCTACGCGCTTTACCGTCTATCTCAGCTGCGCTGTCGATTATGTCCGAAGCAAGGCATCGATATTCCCGCCGAGTTGCTCTCCCAGGTCGCACCGGTTCCTTGGGCTCATATCGCACTCACCGGAGCAATGAGATACCTTTGCGTATCATCGCGCATTGGAATAGATCGTATAGGTATCATGATGGCATCTGAATCGGAAATTCTGCGCGAAATCGGTCGGCTTTTCAGGCAGGCGAGGCTGGCCGCTGCCATGACGCAGGAGCAGGTCGCTGATTTGGCGGGTATATCCCGTCCCCGCTATCGCGACATCGAAAAGGGAGCCGCAGCGGCGCGTGCGACGACGCTCATGAATATCGCTCGCGCACTCGGTCTGGAAATGATGATGGTTCCGCAAGTCATGGTGCCGGCTGTCCAGGCTCTATTGCGTCCGAATGATGATGACGATCGACCCGCTTTTGTTCCTCAACCTGACGATGACGATCATGGCTCCAGTTTTTCGCGCACCTAAGACGATCCCGTCGCTGGACGTGCTCTTGAACGCACTGAAGGTCGGCACAATCGTTAGGACGCCGGGCGATTTCAATGCATTTAACTTCGATGAGGCCTACCGCGCGACGGGCGGCTTTCCGGTTTTCAGCCTGTCGTTCCGGGCAGCGACGGGAGGATTGCGGAAAGATCCGAAGCCTCTGGCGGGCGCCTTGCCCGCTTTCTTCGCGAACCTCCTGCCGGAGGAGAAATTGCGCGAGGCGATGGAAAAGCACCACCAAGGCAATGTCCGGCCAGGCAATGATTTCGATCTTTTAGCGGCGCTGGGCGCCGATCTGCCGGGAGCCGTACGGGCGTTGCCCAGTGACGGCGCGATAGCGGTTTCGCAGGATGCTTCAAAAGATAAGCCCAAGGCACGTTCTCACTTGCCGGCGTGCAGATGAAGCTGTCGGTCATGAAGAACACTGGAAAAGGCGGTGGCCTTACCTTGCCGATGGACGACGAGCAGGACCGGTACATCGCCAAGTTCCCTTCGGCGGCGTTTCCGGTTTCCGAGAACGAATTCGCCAACCTGGCGCTGGCTGCAGCGATCGGCATGGAGGTTCCTGAATGCGAACTGGTCGAGAAGTCCGATTTTGAGGGCGTTCCCGAAGAATTCAACACGCTGTCGGAGGGCAAGGTCCTTCTCGTCAAACGCTTCGATCGCGGCGCCGATGGCGAGAGGATACACATCGAGGATTTCGCTCAGGTCTTCGGTGTCTATCCTCGCGCAAAAATGAGGGGGCCGCTTATCACGACATAGCCTTGGCCCCTTGGCGTAGCCGTCTCGCCTACGGCGGCTCTCGAATGCGTCCGCCGCCTGGTGCTGACGGTCATCACCGGCCATGGCGACATGCACCTGAAGAACTGGTCTTTGGTTTATCCCGGCAACGGCGACAAGCCGGTGCTTGCACCAATCTACGACGTTCTGTCGACCGTGCCATATATTCCCGCCGACGCCATGGCGCTTTCGCTTGGAGGGGAGCGCTCGTTCAAGGCGCTAGCAGCACCGCGATGGAAAGCATTCGCGAACCGTGCAAGGCTTCCGGAGCCGGCAGTCCTGAAGGCAGTGGTCGAGACCGTCGAACTCGTCAACGAGCACTGCATCTGCCTGAGCGCGACGTTGTCGCGGCGAAAGTGCTCGAGCGGATCGACGAACATGTGAAGGCGATGACGCCGATACTGAACTCCTGCGCCAATAAGTGAGCCGAGCCTCTTGGGTTGATGATATTGCGGATGATCGCCCGCAGCCCCGAATTGATGGCGGTGGCTCGCAGGTATGCCAGCGTGGCGCAAGATTCCGCGCAGTGTCGATGAGGGCACGCGAGACCAAGCACGTCAGCTCGCCGGAACAGGAGAGTTCGCAGCATCCCGCAAAAACGCAAGAGGGTCGAGATGCTGTTCGCCCACCTCAACACAATGATGCGGTTCGAACGAATGCGTGACTGGGGATCGCGATCCGACGCTTTGTGTCGCCATTGTCGGGTCCGCTACACGGCTTGTTCCGACGATCCTTTCTGCGGCTTCAAGCTAAATACCTGAAAAACAACCACAAATTTATTCTTCGATTCGACGAGCCAAATTGGCACGAGTCTTGAAACCTTGAGTGCGAGGCGGCGACAGCTGCCCGACCGGCATTCGTGTCGCGGCAGCCGCGATGAATGGAACGAAGGAAGGAAAGCTACATGTCAGGTTTGCGTCAGATCGCCTTTTACGGCAAGGGCGGCATCGGCAAGTCCACCACCTCCCAAAATACCCTCGCCGCCCTTGTCGACCTCGGGCAGAGAATCCTCATCGTCGGCTGCGACCCCAAAGCCGACTCCACCCGCCTGATCCTGAACGCGAAGGCGCAGGATACGGTCCTGCACCTCGCGGCAGAGGAAGGTTCGGTGGAAGACCTCGAACTCCAGGATGTGCTCAAGGTCGGCTACAAAGGCATCAAATGCGTGGAGTCGGGCGGCCCCGAGCCGGGTGTCGGCTGCGCCGGTCGCGGCGTGATCACCTCGATCAACTTCCTCGAGGAGAACGGCGCCTATGACGATGTCGACTATGTCTCCTACGACGTGCTCGGGGATGTAGTGTGCGGCGGTTTCGCGATGCCGATCCGCGAGAACAAGGCTCAGGAAATCTACATCGTCATGTCCGGCGAGATGATGGCGCTCTATGCCGCCAACAACATTGCCAAGGGTATCCTGAAATACGCTCATTCGGGTGGCGTGCGGCTCGGCGGCCTGATCTGCAACGAGCGCCAAACCGACCGCGAGCTCGACCTCGCCGAAGCGCTGGCTTCCAGGCTCAATTCCAAGCTCATCCACTTCGTGCCGCGCGACAACATCGTCCAGCACGCCGAGCTCAGGAAGATGTCTGTGATCCAGTATGCGCCGGACTCCAAGCAGGCCGGGGAATACAGGGCGCTGGCCGAGAAGATCCATAACAATTCGGGCCAGGGCACCATCCCCACCCCGATCACCATGGAGGAGCTCGAGGACATGCTGCTCGACTTCGGCATCATGAAGACCGACGAGCAGATGCTTGCCGAGCTTCAGGTCAAGGAAGCGGCGAAGGCGGCCGCACAGTAACGACCGCTACTGACTGGTGGCGCGGCCTGACGTGGCGCGCCTTTCAAAGAACGGCGCCTCGTTGGTGAGGCGTCACCCTGAACCTTGAAAGGGGTCTCATGAGCCTGGAATACGAGAATGACGGCGCCCTACATGCGAAGCTTATCGAGGAGGTGCTGTCGCAATATCCTGACAAGGCGGCGAAGCGCCGCAAAAAGCACCTCAGCGTCGCAAAGAGCGGCGACGAGGCTGGCGAGGAAAGCGAGGTCCTTTCCGAATGCGAGGTCAAATCGAATATCAAGTCCATCCCCGGAGTGATGACGATTCGCGGCTGCGCCTATGCCGGCTCGAAAGGCGTGGTCTGGGGTCCAGTCAAGGATATGGTCCATATCTCGCACGGCCCGGTCGGCTGCGGGCAATATTCCTGGTCGCAACGCCGCAACTACTACGTCGGCACGACCGGCATCGACACGTTCGTCACGATGCAGTTCACCTCCGATTTCCAGGAGAAGGACATTGTTTTCGGCGGCGACAAGAAGCTGGAACGGATCATCGACGAGATCGAGGAACTGTTTCCGCTGAACAAGGGCATGACTGTGCAATCCGAATGCCCGATCGGCCTGATTGGCGACGACACCGAAGCGGTGTCCCGCAACAAGGCCAAGGAGCACGAAAAGACGATCGTGCCGGTGCGCTGCGAGGGCTTCCGCGGCGTCTCGCAATCACTCGGCCACCACATCGCCAACGACGCGATCCGCGACTGGGTGTTCGAGAAGAAGGAGGTCGAGTTCGAGGCCGGCCCGTACGATGTCAATGTGATCGGCGACTATAATATCGGCGGCGACGCCTGGGCTTCGCGCATCCTGCTCGAGGAGATGGGCCTGCGCGTGGTCGGCAACTGGTCGGGCGACGCTACGCTGGCCGAAATAGAGCGAGCGCCAAAGGCCAAGCTCAATCTCATCCATTGCTACAGGTCGATGAACTACATCTGCCGGCATATGGAGGAAAAGTATGGCATCGACTGGATGGAGTATAATTTCTTCGGCCCCTCCCAGACCGAAGCCTCTCTGCGCAAGATAGCCAAGCATTTCGGGCCGGAAATCGAGGCCAAGGCCGAGGCGGTCATCGCCAAATACCGGCCCCTGGTCGATGCGGTCATAGCCAAGTACCGGCCGCGCCTCGAAGGCAGGACGGTGATGCTCTATGTCGGCGGGCTGCGCCCCCGTCACGTCGTCACGGCATATGAGGACCTGGGCATGGTTATCGTCGGCACTGGCTATGAATTTGGCCATAACGACGACTATCAGCGCACTGGCCACTACGTGAAGAAGGGCACGCTGATCTATGACGACGTGACTGGTTACGAGCTGGAGAAGTTCATCGAGGGGATCCGTCCTGATCTCGTGGGCTCCGGCATCAAAGAAAAGTACCCGGTCCAGAAGATGGGCATACCGTTCCGTCAAATGCATTCCTGGGATTATTCCGGCCCGTATCACGGCTACGACGGCTTCGCTATCTTCGCCCGCGACATGGATCTGGCCATCAACAACCCGGTCTGGAACCTCTACGACGCCCCCTGGAAGAAAAAAGCCGAGCCGTCGGCGGCGATCGCAGCCGAATGAGAAGCCTGGCCTCCCGTAAGCCGGGAGGCCGTTAAACGCCTGTGGCCCTTTGTCCGCGGGAGACCTGAAACGTTTCGACGTCCCTGTGCCGCCGTATGGCGGGCCAGATGGAGAAGAGGTAACCACCCATGCCGCAGTCGGCTGAAAAAGTTCTCGACCATGCGCCCCTGTTCCGCGAGCCGGAATACAGGCAGATGCTCGCCGAGAAGAGGCTGAATTTCGAATGTCCGCACCCGGACCAGGTCGTTACCGACCAACGCGAATTCACCAAGACGTGGGAATACCGCGAAAAGAACCTCGCTCGCGAAGCGCTTGTCGTGAACCCCGCCAAGGCCTGCCAGCCGCTTGGCGCGGTGTTCGCGGCCGCGGGCTTCGAGCGAACCATGTCCTTCGTCCACGGCAGCCAGGGCTGCGTGGCCTATTACCGCTCGCACCTGTCGCGCCATTTCAAAGAGCCTGCTTCCGCAGTTTCCTCCTCGATGACCGAGGACGCGGCAGTGTTCGGTGGCCTGAAGAACATGGTTGACGGGCTCGCCAACACGTACCAACTCTACGACCCGAAGATGATCGCCGTCTCGACCACTTGTATGGCGGAGGTCATTGGCGACGACCTGCACAGCTTCATCGAGAACGCCAAGGACCAAGGCTCGGTCCCGCGCGACTTCGACGTGCCCTTCGCCCACACGCCGGCCTTCGTCGGCAGCCATGTCGATGGCTATGACGTAACGGTCAAGGGCATTTTGGAGCATTTCTGGAAAGGCGAGGAGCGAACGGAAGCCGAGGGGACCATCAACGTCATTCCGGGTTTCGACGGCTTCTGTGTTGGCAACAACCGGGAACTCAAGCGCCTGCTCGATCTGATAGGCGTGTCCTATACCTTCATCCAAGACGCCTCTGACCAGTTCGACACGCCGTCCGACGGCGAATACCGCATGTATGACGGCGGCACGAAGATCGAAGACGTGAGGAAGGCACTCAACGCCGAGGCGACGCTGTCGCTACAGCATTACAACACCCGAAAAACACTGGAGTATTGCGAGGGGGTAGGGCAGGCGACTGCCTCGTTCCATTACCCGCTCGGAGTCCAGGCGACCGACGACTTCTTGATGGAGGTCTCCGCGATTTCCGGCAAGCAAATCCCCGAGGCAATCCGCCTGGAGCGCGGCCGACTTGTTGACGCCATGGCGGACAGCCAATCCTGGCTGCACGGCAAGAAATACGCCATCTACGGTGATCCGGACTTTGTCTACGCCATGGCCCGCTTCATCATGGAGACGGGCGGCGAGCCGACCCATTGCCTCGCCACCAACGGCACCTCGGCCTGGGAAGCGGAGCTGAAGGAACTGCTTGCATCCTCGCCCTTCGGCAAGGATGCTCAAGTCTGGGCGGGCAAGGACCTCTGGGCGATGCGCTCGCTGCTCTTCACCGAGCCGGTGGACCTGCTGATCGGCAACTCCTATGGCAAGTATCTGGAGCGCGACACGGGCACGCCGCTGATCCGGCTGGCGTTTCCGATCTTCGACCGCCACCATCACCATCGCTTTGCGCTCATGGGCTACCAAGGCGGGTTGCGCGTCCTGACGACGATCCTCGACAAGATCTTCGACAAGCTCGATCGCGAGACAAGCGAGACGGGCGTGACGGACTATTCGTATGACCTCACCCGCTAAGCGTGACGGTCGGCTTTGGCCGGTCGTCTTCCCGAGGGACTTTGGAGACCGACGCAATGTCCTTGCTTAGAGCCAAAATCCAGGATGTCTTCAACGAGCCTGCCTGCGAGAAGAACCGCGGCAAGGATGCCAAGGCGAGCAAAAAGGGCTGTTCGAAGCCACTGACCCCCGGGGCGGCGGCCGGCGGCTGTGCCTTCGATGGCGCCAAGATCGTGCTGCAGCCGATCACCGACGTTGCGCATTTGATCCATGCGCCGCTCGCCTGCGAGGGCAATTCCTGGGACAACCGCGGTGCGGCTTCGTCCGGGCCAACGCTGTGGCGCACAAGCTTCACCACCGACCTCACCGAACTCGACGTTGTGATGGGCCAGGGCGAGCGGAAGCTTTTCAAAGCGATCCGCGAGATCAAGGAAGCGTATGGGCCGCCGGCGATCTTCGTCTATCCGACCTGTGTTACGGCGCTGATCGGCGACGACATCGAGGCCGTCTGTAAGCGCGCGGCGGAAAAGTTCGGCCTGCCGGTGGTGCCGGTCAATGCGCCGGGCTTCGTCGGCTCCAAGAATCTTGGCAACAAGCTTGCCGGCGAGGCGTTGCTCGATCATGTCATCGGCACCGTGGAGCCCGCCGATGCCGGCCCTTACGACATCAATATCCTTGGCGAATTCAACCTCTCGGGCGAATTCTGGCTGGTGAAGCCGCTCCTTGATCGGCTGGGCATCCGGGTGCGCGCCTGCATTCCGGGCGACGCGCGCTACCTCGACATTGCCTCCGCGCACCGCGCCCGGGCGGCTATGATGGTGTGCTCGACCGCGCTCATCAATCTCGCCCGCAAGATGGAGCAGCGCTGGGATATTCCGTTCTTCGAGGGCTCCTTCTACGGCATCACCGACACCTCGGAAGCGCTCCGACAGATCTCTCAGCTGCTCGTGAAGAAGGGTGCCGATCCGGAGATCCTCGGCCGCACCGAGGCATTGATTGCAGATGAGGAGGCGATCGCATGGACGAAGCTCGCGGCCTACCGGCCAAGGCTCGAAGGCAAGCGCGTGCTGCTCAATACCGGTGGTGTGAAGTCCTGGTCGGTCGTCCATGCGCTGATGGAGATCGGCATCGAGATCGTCGGCACCTCTGTCAAGAAATCCACAGTCGAAGACAAGGAGCGCATCAAGCACATCCTCAAGGACGACAACCACATGTTTGAGCAGATGGCAGCGCGCGAGCTTTACGCCGTGCTCTCAGAACACAAGGCCGATATCATGCTGTCGGGCGGGCGCACGCAATTCATCGCGCTGAAGGCCAAGACACCCTGGCTCGATATCAACCAGGAGCGCCAACACCCTTACGCCGGCTATGACGGCATGGTGGAACTCATACGCCAGATTGATCTCGCCATTCATAACCCAATCTGGTGCCAGGTGCGGGAGCCGGCACCATGGGATTGCCAGCCTGCGGTGAGGGAGGAACTGCCGAGCACGAAAAATGAGACCGCGACCTTACATGCTGTCCAGGAATTCGCCGGCACGACGGCCGACGATTTCGGCGAGTGTTGAGAAAGCCGATGGTCCGCATCCTTCCCCAGACCAAAGCGGCGGCGGTCAATCCGCTGAAGTCATCGCAGCCGCTGGGTGCCGCCTTGGCCTTTCTTGGCGTCGACGGCGCGATGCCGTTGTTCCACGGCAGCCAGGGGTGCACCAGCTTCGCGCTCGTGCTCTTCGTGCGGCATTTCAAGGAAGCCATCCCCTTGCAGACAACAGCGATGGACGAGGTGGCGACGATCCTTGGCGGGGCAGACCATCTGGAAGAGGCGATCCTCAACCTCAAGGCCCGCACAAAGCCAACGCTGATCGGGGTCTGCACGACGGCGCTGGTGGAAACCCGGGGCGAAGACTGCGCAGGAGATATCGCCAACATCAGGCTGAAGCGCACGGAAGAACTCGCGGGTACGGAGGTGGTGCTAGCCAACACACCGGATTTCGACGGCGCGATCGAAGAGGGCTGGGCCAAGGCTGTCACCGCGATGATCGAAAGGATTACGCGGCCCGGCGAGCAGGCGCGGCAGTCGAAGAAGATCGTGATCCTGCCTGGCTGGAACCTCACTGTGGCTGATATCGAGCATTTGCGTGAGATGGTTGAAAGCTTTGGACTGAAGCCGGTGATTCTGCCGGACGTCTCCGGCTCGCTCGACGGTACGGTGCCCGACCGCTGGGTCACGAGCACCTATGGCGGCACCAGCGTCGAGGATATCCGCGAGCTTGGCACGGCCGAGCAATGCATCGTCATCGGTGAGCATATGCGCCGCCCGGCCGAGCTGCTGCAGAGGTTGACCGGCGTGCCTTACGTGCTGTTCCGGTCGCTGACTGGATTGAAGGACGCAGACCGGTTCGTCTCGCTGCTGTGCGCGGTTTCGGGCGCGGCGGCGCCGGCTGAGATGCGCCGTCGCCGGGCGCAGTTGCAGGACGCGTTGCTCGACGGACATTTCCA
Organism: Mesorhizobium sp. M0968; assembly: GCF_040319065.1. Taxonomy (NCBI): domain Bacteria; kingdom Pseudomonadati; phylum Pseudomonadota; class Alphaproteobacteria; order Hyphomicrobiales; family Phyllobacteriaceae; genus Mesorhizobium; species Mesorhizobium sp. M0968. Next base: position 64,970 of record NZ_JAMYNL010000010.1, on the reverse strand, counting down.
CTTTGGAGGCAAGAAAATTGCGATCGCTGCTGAACCAGACCAACTCTACCAACTCGCGAGCTTCTTCATCGGAATGGGCTCCGAAATCGCGGCGGCGGTCACCACGACCGACATGTCGAAAATTTTGGAGGAAGTACCGGCGCAGTCGGTTCAGATCGGCGATCTCGGCGATTTGGAAACTCTTGGCGCGGGCGCTGATCTTCTCGTCACCCATTCCCATGGCCGCCAGGCGGCGCAGCGCCTCGGCATTCCGCTCATGCGGGTCGGCTTCCCGATCTTCGACCGGCTCGGCAGCCAGCACAAGCTCACAATCCTCTATCAGGGGACCCGCGACCTGATCTTCGAGGTTGCCAATATCTTTGAAGCCAACCGGCACGCGCCGACGCCTGAGGCGCTTGATCCACTCCGTAAGCGAGAAATGCCAGATGAGCTCCGTTCGTCGCCTCTCGCTCGTCACTGACGAGGTTCACGCACCGACGCCGGAACGCCGAGCCGGCGCATTGCGCGTGGCGATCGCCACGCAGGACATGAAGAACATCAACGCCCATTTCGGGTCGGCCAGGCGCTTTGCTGTCTACGACGTGACGCGCGAGGAGTGGAATCTCGTGGAAGCCGTGGCCTTCGATGACGTTTCCGACGAGAGCGGGAAGCATCGAACTGAGGGCGATGACCCCATCACCCCGAAGGTGGAGGCGCTGAAGGGATGTCATCTCCTGTTTTGTCTGGCGATCGGCGGGCCTTCGGCAGCCAGGGTTGTTTCGGCAAAAATTCATCCGATCAAAGTGCCGCAGCCCCAAACCATCCAAGAGGTGCTGTTGCGCACGCAGATGATGCTCAGGACGTGTCCTCCCCCTTGGCTGCGCAAAGTGCTGGCGCAGGCAGGTGTCGCCGAACAGAAACCGTCCTTCGAGGACGAGGACTGAAATGAGGAGTGGGCGAAATGTCTGACGCCGTGGTTAGCCCTGCTGTCGCCGAAGACGAGGCTGCCCTTGCCACCCCGTTCGTCAAATGTCTCGTGCGGCTGGTCCGGGCTCATGATTCCCACGGGTCTTGGGAAGGCAAATCGGACGCCGAGCTGCTGGGCGACTTCATCATCACCAGGGAACAGCGCCGTACGATCCCGATCATCGGCGATCCCGATCCGGACGTGCTGTGGAGGCTCGAGATGTTTTACACCGCCGTCGGGCTTGCGATCGAGGAGCGCTCCGGCCTGATGGCATCGCCGATGATGGAGATGAGCCATGAGGGCTTTGGGCGCGTGCTTCTCACGGCCGGGCGGTTGGTCGTTCTGTCGAAGACCCTGCGCGACGTCCATCGGTTCGGCTTCGAGACGTTCTGGAAACTCGCCGCGGCGGGCACGCAACTGGCCGGCGATGCGATCACAGCCATTGAAGCCTATCCCGAGGTGGCGCGGGCATGATGGAACCGATTTTCGATCAACGGGATCGTGTCAGGCCTTGAGGACATGCGATGGCCAACCCTCTCAATCGAGGCCGATGTGGTTCTTGGGGCAGCGCTGATGAAGCCACTGGTCCTGATCTGTTCGCAAGATGCTGAGTTGTATCTGTTCCTCAGCCACATTCTGGGAGTGGACGGCTTCACGAGTGAGCCGGCAGGCGGGGTGAAGGAAGCACTTGCATTGGCCGATGAACGGGAGCTCCAGGCGGTCGTGCTGGACTGCGGGCCGGCAAGCGCGACAGGCTCCACAATCTGCGCCCGGTTCAAGGGGGAGCCCCGGACCGGCGGCCTGCCCGTAATTGCGCTGATCGCGCCCGGCGCCGAGAACCAGCACCTCGATCTCTTGAAGGCTGGTATTGACGAGAGCTTTGTGCGGCCCTTCGCGCCGGCCAAGCTGCTTGACTGTCTACGGATGAAGCTGGCGCTGCCACAGCCGGGTTCAAACGGGATAAAAAACGGCAGCTGGCTCTGTTGCGGCAGCCTTGAGATGAAGCTCGATGCTCACCGGGTTCGAGGTAATGGCCACGACATCCATCTCGGACCTCTCGAATTCAACCTGCTGCGGCAATTTCTTGAGGCTCCCGGCAAGGTCTTCAGCCGAGACGAGCTGATCGACGCGGCCTGGCCGGACAATATCCATATCGGTGAACGCACTGTCGACGTACATATCAGCCGGATCAGAAAGGCGCTGAAGGCGGCCTCGCCAAATAGCGTCATTCGTACTGTCAGGTCTGCCGGCTACTCGCTCGAGAAGCCGGACGACTGAATAGCGAACGGATGGTGTGCCACTCTCCATCTTAGTTGGAAGGCAAGTCTTGCGGCTTCGAAACGAGCTATGAGCGCGACTAACTCAGGGGAAGCATTCAAATGGCCTTCAAAAGCCTACTCAGTGTAGCGGGAGCTGACCACTCCGATCGGGACGTCAGAACAGCTGCGAGCTTGTGCGCCGAGGTCGGCGCACATTTGTCCGTCCTGATTATGTCGCCTCCGCCTCTCGTTATGTCGCCTCCGCCGCTAGGTGATGGCATCCCCGAATGGCCCAGACAACGCGCACACGCCATTGCCGCACTGGAAAAACGGTACAGGCAAATCGAGAGATTTTCACAGGACATAGCCAGTCTGGAAAAAACATCCAGGGAAATTCACAAACTGCTTAGAGCCACGTGGCGGTGCTATGATGTCGATATTGCCAGTTGCGATCAGGCCAGCGTCGGTGACGCGGTGCGACAGCGGGCGCTCTGCAACGACCTGACAATCGTCGGCCCCGCACTTCTCAACGACATTAACCTCGGACCCCTAGTTATCAACGGCAGCCTGTTCGATACCGGAAAGCCGGTGCTTGTCGTGCCGGAGGGCGCTGAGGCGACTCTGTCGCCACGGCGCGTGCTGGTCGGCTGGGATTCGCGAGTCGAGGCGTCCCGTTCGGTTCGGGAAGCGCTGGATCTGCTAGCCGGTGCTGAGGAAGTTCGTGTCGCACTAGTCGATCCGGAGGCGACCTGCACCGGAAACGGCGCCGAGCCGGGAGCCGACATGGCTGCCTATCTCACTCGGCACGGTGCTCGGGTGTCGGTTGACCGGCTGGCGAGCGCCGGCAAACCGGTGGCTATGGTGCTCGCGCAGCACGCAATCGACACGTCTGCCGACATGATAGTCATGGGCGCTTACGGCAGTCGCCGGCTGCGCGAGCGGCTCTTCGGTGGCGTGACGAGATGGATAGTTGGGAAGCCGCCATTGCCGCTGTTTTTGGCTCGCTGACGGGTTCCGAAGCAGCACCGACGCTGTTCGAAGCTCTACTCACTGGGTCAATATCCTGATGCCAAGTCAGAGAAAGATCGCGGCAAACGTGCAGGTTCGCGAAGCTTCTCGGAGCCAATCTGCACCGCGCCGCCCGAGAACATCCGCGCACGCCTCTAGTGGTTCTGCTCGCCCGAGGTTGGCCCGTGATGCTGAGCCCAACGGCCGGGCAGAGGTATGGGCAGTCCTCACTGCAGCCACGATCACGGCGCAGGTCGGCGTCAGGTCAAAGAGGGTCGTTCAGCGCGACCGAGCTCGGACCCGTAGCGGCATCGTATACGCGCTATCACGATCTCCTCATTACTGGCCGGGTAGGCTTAACAACGCAACGACCGTGCCGTGGCCGACGCCCACAACTTCGAGTGGGAACTGTCGGGCTCCTGCCGCGGTCGGCGGGATCGATCACATAAATCCACGTTGGCATGGTCTAGAATGGCAGGCGGTTAGGTGCGGACGACCGAATCTTCGGCGTTTTCAATCGGTCCGTCCCGACCCGCATGGCGACCGAGCGGTCTTTGGGGCTGGTCAACTTCCGACAACGCTCACATTCGCACCCGGCGGTCCCTGCAGCGCCTGAGCACAGGCAACGCAGAAAATATAGGCACAAAGCAGGAACCCCGGAGAGTTCACCGGCCGGCACAGGCCGGCAATCATCCTGGCCTTTTCGCAACGATCATCATCCTCGATCTGACGATGGCGGTATTGGCGAGCCGCAGCTGGACCGGCTTCGTCGTGAACAACTCCCATGTCGCCAGCCAGGAATTCAATCGCAAGGCGGACGAGGGGGCACAGGCGCGCTCGGATGGAGCGGCCCCTTGCAATCGCGAATAGCGAGATCCGCTACCGCCTGAGGGACCGGAACGGCAAGAACTCAAGCCAGGTGGCGTGAAGCGGACGATAACGGCGAGCCTGGCGGCAGCCAACGCAGTCCTGATGTTCATCTGCTCGTCCCTTGGCCCGAATACCTATTCAGTCATTCGTGGCCACGCTTTTCTGGCGGGGCGAAGCGCGTGATGCGTGTCCAAAACCGGACAGCGGCAGAAAACATGTTGGGTTCAATACAACCGGCCACCTTGGCAGATCGAGGCTTTTGAACGGCTAATCATGGGTTTAGTGCGCGCTGAGCGCGCTGGCACGGCCTTTGCGAATTGAGGTGCGGCAACTGAGGGAAAGCTGGCTGCACGCAGGCGCGCGAGACGAGAGCTGCTCTCCTTCCCTTGAGCCCTTGTGCCCCTCTCTAAGAGGGACACAAGCCCGCATAAAGTCGCGCAACCTGCGGCAACAGCTCTGGAGAGCAAAATGGTGTTGCGGATGGAGTCACCGGCTCCTTCGATCAGAGTGGAGAACTGGCTGCGTGGTAAGCCCCTTACGAACTTCCAGCCCGGCAAAGTCTATATCGTCGAATTTTGGGGAACTTGGTGCCGACCGTGTGTGGGGGAGATGCTCCATTTGATGCGGCTGCAGGAGAAATACAGGGACAGCGGACTTGAGGTCGTCGGAGTCGCGGCTAATGAAGACGCTCCAACGGCCGTTGAGGCTCGCACCAAGTTGGACGCGTGGTTGACCGAAAAGTGCCCGAATCTCAACTATCGGATCGCGTTCGACTACACAGGCGAAATGAACAAGCTTTGGATGAAACCCAGCTTTTCCGCCGGGATTCCGGCTTCGTTCGTGGTCGACCGAGACGGCCACATCGCCTTTATTGGTCGTCCGGGGCAACTCGATGAGATTTTGCCGAATGTGCTCAACGGCAGCTGGCGCACCAGCGATAAAGCGAAAGCCGCCGATACGGAACGGATCGCCAGAAGCGAATCCATGGCACGTGAACAAGCGTTGAAGAAGCCGATCGATGACAGATTCTGGGCGGCGGTGAAGTTAGAAGATTGGAAGACGGCGCTCTGGGCGATCGAAGAGGGCATCGCCTTGATGCCGGACGACATCAATTTCCGCCTGGCTCATGCGCATTTGTTGCTTCACAAAATTCAAGACATGTGGACCGGCTTGCCCGTGATGCGCCAATTGGTTCGCGACGCGATCGACAAAAACTCCGAGGACTGGATGGTTTCGGCGCTAGACCAACTTTTCCACCCGGCTAATGACCATTCGCGCCTTCCCCCTGCTGAGCGCTTCGCGATGGGCAAGGAGCTGTCCGAACACATCCTAGCGCTGAATCCCCCGCAAGGCGACAGCCCTAAGTTCCGGTCCTATCCCGCGGTCGCCCGGTACTATCACGAGAACGGCAACAATGATCGCGCGATCGAGTTGGTCGAACTGGCACTGACGTCGCTGGACGGTCCGGAGCCTATCCCGGCCCAGCTGAAAGAGCAGCATCTGCCGGATTTGCTGCAGGCCCTCGCCAAGTACAGGGGTGGGAAGGTTTGTTGCGGCGCTCTCTTTGCGGCTCCGCAAAACAATTTCCCGAAGGTGCCAAAGCGCGGTCGGCCGAGGAGGAAAGATAAAAAAGGGTAATTGGTCGAAATGGCTTACTGGCAATTCGTCCATTTCCCTGGCGTGACCGCAGCAGGAGGGCCCATGCAGCACTTGGTCGATCGTTTGCAGCAGGATCGAGGCTCGACGCTTCATGGCCTCGGGCCGCATTGCGGCGGAAGTGATGTTCGACGCGAATTAGCGTGGAAGACTTCGCAGTCGAGGACGTGTTCAAGGTCGGCCAGAGGGACATCAATTGCGTGGAATCAGCCGCGCCGAGCCGGGCGTCGGCTGCGCAAGTGTGCCCGAAGTAGGCATCCCAGAAAACAGACATCGTGCTTCGAGGAAGAGGACTGAAATGAGGAGAAGGCGAAATGTCTGATGCGGTCAGCCCGGCTGTCAACGAGGACGAGGCGGCCCTTGCCATGCCTTTTGTCAGATGCCTCGTGCGGCTGATCCGTGCTCAGGATGCCTCCGGGTCACGGGAAGGCAAATCGGACGCCGAACTGCTGGGCGACTTCATCATCACCAGAAAACAGCGCCGTGCGATCCCCATCATCGGCGATCCCGATCCGGACCTGCTGTGGAGGCTCGATATGTTCTACACGGCCGTCGGGCTTAGGATCGAGGAGCGCTCCGGCCTGATGACATCGCCAACGATTGAGATGAAACCCATGGGGGCTTCGGACGATTGCTTTTTACGGCCGGGCGGTTGGTCGCTCTGTCGAGACATCCACCGGTTCGGCTTCGAGACGTTCAGGAAGCTCGCGGAGGCCGGTACGAAACTGGTCGACGATGCGACTGCAGCCATCGAAGCCTATCCCGACGTGGCACGGGCGTGAAGAAACCGATTTCGAGGAAGGATTTATGTCAAAGCTAGATGAGATAGGGAAGAAAGTCCGAAAGCTTCAGCTGCGCGCGGCAATTGCCAAGATGAAATTGCGCGACCTTGCAGAGAATCTCCCGGGAAACTGGGCGGAGATAGAGGAAGTTGCCGAGGAAACGTCGGCCGTTTTTGCCGAGTTGGATGGTGCCAAGAGAGAGCTCGCTGCAATGAAGAAGTTACGATGACGAGCACATTCACCACCCGCGACGGCTCCGGATGGGTGCCGGAATATCTCACCGCTATAGACGGCATGACCTGCATCGGCTGCGGCCGCTGTTTCAAAGTCTGCTCGCGCGAGGTCATGCATCTTTACGGCGTCGATGACGCGGGTGAAATCCTCGGCGCCTGCGACGGCGAGGACGACGACGACTTCGATGGCGAGCTCAATCGCATGATCATGGTCGTCGACCATGCCGGCCGCTGCGTCGGCTGCGGAGCCTGCGCCCGCGTCTGCCCGAAGAACTGCCAGACGCATGTTGCGGCCGACCAGGTCGCTGCATGATCTGGCGGAAAAACCAGGAGAACGGCGTTGCCCTTTAGAATCTTCCATCGCGTCCTGTGGCTCGTCCTGTTCAGCAACGCTTTGGCTGTCTACTTCGCTTCTCATTCTATCCGGGCAGTAGTCGTCACAACGGTGGCTTGGTTGCTGCTCCTTCAGCTGGCGTATTTCGGTAGCGTGCTCTTTCTGATCTGGCGGTCGGGTTTCGCTCGCGAATCTGGGCAAAGGGCTGAGCATTTCAGCAGTTGCAGGGAAGTTGGATCCGAGCCGCCAGACCTTGATGAGGTGACGAATGAATCCGCAGATTTGCTCCAGCGCGATCAAATGCGGGCCATGTCGCTGCTGCTGCCTTGAGGCGCCCCGCCCGTCGAAAGTCTTGTGCGCCCATGGGTGCCGAACACGTACTCAACAAGGCGGTGGTCGCAGAAAGGGACCCGCACGTCGAGACCCAAAGCCATGCTCATCCGGTCCTTGCGGTCGAGCAGCGTCGGCAGGTGACGCGTGAGAAAGAGATAGCAGACCTCTCGTGCGGATCGGCCGAGGCCGGCCCGGTCAGGGCGGGTACTTCCGCAAGTGCCCTGCGGTACTGCTCGTCGAGGTAGCCGCCCCGAGTGATGTTTAAGACGGCATGCGGATTACATCGAGTGTGTGCTCCGGCGGCATCAGATTCAGGAGGATTTCGCCTCCATCTTCCGCACGATGGGAGAGACATCCTTGTTGGCTTCCGATGCGGCGTCTTTTCATGTCCGTTACTCGTCGTCAAATCGATTGTTTCGATGCAATGCATCTGCAGGATGCATGAACTCTTGTCGATTGAGATGAAGAGTTCAGAGCGTTTGAACGCAGATCAGCTCATCGAAATCCGCGCCGCGAGGAGATGGCAGAGCCGTTATTCCGCGCCGCAGTCCGTAAACCATTGGTTGCTGGCCCTCCCTAAGAGGAATTTCCGGTGCGGAGCTGCTCTAGTAGCCTGCCGGCAAAGGACAACGAGGTGCAAATCGGCCGCCGGCGCACGGTTTCCCTCAATGTCGGATACCCGACAGGAACACAAATCTGCTAACGCATTGCTTTAATGTAATTTCCTTTCTGGCACGTTCGATGCGGAGACTTTCCGAACGCATCACCGGGTGTCGTCCTATGATCAGGCTCACCGAAAATGCTGTCGCCGCATTTAAGACCGCGCTCTCGCTGGCCGCCAAGCCCGGCCGAAGGTCGGCGCATCATGGTCGAGGCGGGCGGCTGCGCCGGATTAGGATACGGAATCGATTGGAAAGCATCTCGCTGACGGCGACGCGGTCATCGAGCCGGGCGGAACTAGGATATGGGTCGATCCCGCCAACGAAGCATGTCCGGCATGACTGTTGATCGCGTCACTGGCTGGGATCCTCGGGCTTCACACCCGACACACGAACGCGAGCACAAACTCTCGCACATCCGGCCAGGACCGCGGCTCGAGAATACCCCCGTAAGCCCAAAGGCTATGGGCTATATTGGCCGCGAACATGTCGCCTACTTGGGAAACACCTATAGGAACAAGACAAGTGGAGCTCTCTTGCATTGGGGTCGGTTCTGGAACCGTCTATTTTGAGCTTTGCGTATCAGATACACGAGCAAATTGGGCAAGGGGCACTGTTCCTGGATCGGCAGGTCGACTTGGTATCCAGGCATCGCACTCGATTAACTCCAGGTCAGCCACTTCAAGTATCTGGGCACCCTACTGGCGCCCCTCTCGTCGCCCGCCTGGGGCCCAGAGCCGGATTATTCTGGCGGGGGCCTCCAACGGGTCGGCTACCGCCTCTCTCGCAACTTGCACAAGAGGCTGTTGCGTTAGTAGCCGAAGATACCACTGCTTCAACAGCTTAGGTTCGTCATGCGCAAACACAAGTTTTCTCGAACCGGGCTGTCGCGCGCGTTCGGTGTCGACATGGCCACGCTTGGAACGGGAAGCGCCGGCACGGGGTTTTCGTTCGGTAGGGTGGCAATGGTATCCATAAGTCCGGAGCCAAGGCACCAGGAAGAGCGCAGGGTGCTCCTATTCACCAAGGTCCGAATGTGGTGTGATCGACCAATGGATTAAATCGGCGGCACGCTGAAGTGTCGTCTGGGTCTGAGCATGATTGGATGAAACGGCGATGACATGTCCGATGCATTCTCGATGGCCGCCTTTCTTGGGGACTCGCGTCTTGGGTTCGATATAGAACTCGACCTCGGCGATGCCTGAGACAGCAGCCGCCCGACTGTCGCCATCGATCCAATCGAGGGTGCCATCGAGATCAGGAACCAGGAACCGTGCGGCCGCGGTGTTCGTCGGGCTTCTGCGCAAACTCCTTTGGGCACCAGTCACAAGTTTGATGTGCTCGGTCACGAGATCCACGCGGTAAACCAGCTGAACCAATTCAGGAGCAGGCGAAGCTGGAAGGTGCGGGCTGACTCCAATCACAACTGGACCACGCTTCGTCAACCGGAGTTCAATGTTCGTTGGCCCCCAGCCAAGGCCGAGTGCCCTCAAACAATTCAGCGAAACATTGGCAATACTATCATGCTCGTCTTCACTCAGCATAGCCGGATAGGTGCACTCGCGACAGATGAGATCCAGTGGTCGACTGAAGTAAAGGGCGGCAATTCCAATCACCTCATTTCCCATCATGTTAATGCTATAGTGGGGACCCTGTGTTAATTCTTCGACTAGTATCCGCGGCGAAGAACGCGCCATGTGATTCACACCCAACAGACTGGCTGTATGTTCCGCTAAATCTTTGAGATTTCTGCACAATCTGGCGCCGGTGCTTCCGCTGCCCTTGACGACTACCGGCAGTCCGATATCATTCGCAAAGCTCTCCACCTCCATCGCGTTCGCTGCCATGTGATACGCAGGTACTGAAACGCCAGCCTCCGAGAGAAGCTGACGTTGAGCGAATTTGTCGCAGCATTGTTCAATCGACGCAGGGTTCGGTCCCGGTAGACCGAAGTGCCGGCAGAGCTTACCAACTGTCGCGGAAACTGACACGTCGTCGCCCGCAAATCCAGTAATTCCAGCAATGTCGTAGGTTATACGCAGCCGGTAGCATTCGCGGATCAGCGCATCGATATTGCTTGTATCGATAGGAATAGCGTCGACGCTTTCCGCCCCAAGATATTCGTACTGAGCGGGATTTACCGCCAGGGTAATTGGATGGAGACCGAGACGCTGAGCCGCTTGAATGTGGAGCGGACCATTACCCCTATGACCTTCAATCAGTATGAGCGCTTTTCTTCCCACGGGCTATGGACTCCGATGTTGCGTGCTGTTGCGGCGGCCACGAGCGTAAGCAGGCATCCGTACCTAATCTCAGACTTGGCGGTGAAGGCAGGGAAACCGATACCCGCGGATCGCAAGGGACTGTCCTCAAAAGCCGGGCGCCCCTCATCATCCGGCGGGAGAATGGCGTTCCACGAGCCAGCCCGAGTCGGTAGACGACTTACCTTTCATGGAAGACTTAGCTTGGCCGTGCGGCCACCGTCCACGACGAAGGTCTGGCCGCTGACGAATGAAGCCTCATCCGAGGCGATCCATGCGACCATAGCCGCGACTTCCTCAACACGGCCGGTTCGGCCCAATGGATGAATGGCACCCAGCCTCCCGCGCGCCTGCTCGGGCAAAGCGTGGATGAACTTGACGTTGAAATCCGTATCGATCCAGCCAGGAGCCACGCTATTGCAACGCACCCCCTCCGGCCCGCCGTCGACCGCCACGGCGCGCGTCAGGCCATGCAGCCCTGCCTTTGAGGCACAATAGGCAGCGTGCCCGGGGTTAGAAGCCAATCCTTCTATCGAGCCGATATTAACGATGGCGCCGCGGCTTTTGCGAAGGTGAGGCATTGCGTGGCGAATCAGCAGGAAAGGAGCATCAAGATTGAGCGCCATTGTGCGTCGCCATTCGTGCAGCCCCATCTCATCTACCCTCGCTTCAACCATACGTCCCGCGTTGTTGACGAGGATATCGAGCCGGCCGGCTTGTTGAATGACGTGGTCAATGGCCAGGTCCGGAACGCCGGAGTCGCAAAGGTCAGCGACTATCGTTTCTAGATGACCGGTCTCTTCAAGTTGAACCGAAAAGACCCTGGCACCGTCGCTGGCGAGCCTGTCGGCGATTGCCGCCCCAATGCCGCTGCTGGCCCCAGTCACCAGGGCGACTTTCCCGGCAAAGCGACTCATGCGACTGCCCTTTCGCGGTTCCCCTGGACAAGCGCGCCGCGGGCTGGGCAAGCCGGGTTGACCCAGACACCTTCTCGCGCGTGATCGGGACCCATCCCCCGGGTCCGCGATTCGACGACTGCCCTAAGCATCCTCCTGAGCGAGCGTAGGATGAACGGTGGCAGGTCTGCCTCCCGTGCGGACACCTTGTAGCCGACCGCCTGCAGCCTGGGATACCCGACAATAAAGATAAGTTTCTTGATCAGAGCCGACGGCTTGGTGGGCTGATCTGACGGCCATGCGCACATCGCACGAGACCGGTCTGGCGCCGCCACTCGATGTCCGAAGTCAATTTGAGTGGTAACCCGAGAATCCGCGCTAAAACCTCTTCTCAGTTCGGTGCCTGAACCCTCCCAGTATGATCTAGCTAAGGCTCCAAAAACGTCGCGCAAAAAGATGGTGTAGATTGGTCCGGTGTTGGGAGTCGGTTTCGTCCAGCATTGCGATGGCATGTTCCGGCACGTGCACCGCCTAAGTCGGAAGAAGGCTTGGCGTAACGCCCAAACGAGAGGCGAAGCTTGCTGATCATAGCACGCACACAACAATTCATTTCGTTCAAGAAAGACGCCGGCAAACAGCCAGTGTATCAACCGGTAGAGCGAACTAGGCGATTCTTTCTCCGGCAGCTTCGCGTCGGGCGCCCGAGTTTCGCCATTTGCCGCAAAAGTCATCGTCTGGTCCATCAGGCTTCCTCTGGCCAAGTGCCGGCAAATGCGCTGAGCGCTTTCGGCCTCCGACGTCGGCAGTTCCTGCTGCCTGCTATTAGGAACACTCAAAAGTCGTGCCAAGTGGGCATCAAGACGTTAAAAGAACTTCTAGTTATTATTCAAAGCCTTAGATGAGAGTGCGTCAGCTGCAGCCAAACGCCACAGCGTCACCGAGTCGACAAAACCGACAGTTTGTCTCGGCGCTCGTCGCTTTGAGGCTTTCGAAGTGGCGTGTTTTTTTGTCCTTGAGTCGGACTGGAAAATCCCACAAGGCCATCGACTTGGGGCGTAGCGATTGTAACGCAGGGAAACCACGGCTCAGCCGACAGGCAGGTAAGCAACCGTGTTTTCATGTCGATGCTGAGTGCCAAGGCTTGTTAGTCCGCAGAACTTCGTCGAGGATCGTGATGAGCTTTCGCGTCGCGCGATGACCACCTTTGCCTGCTTGCCCTTGGCGCGCGGGCGCTGGCGGAACGCAGCGAAAACGACTCTATGAAGGGCCCGCGCTGAGGGCGTGGCGCTACAGGACCGGGCAGACACTGGGCGTGGAAAGCAGCAGGCGGTCGCTATAAGCCAAGCGGGATCGGCCAATGGAGTGGACAATGCGTTTGTCGAGCAGCAGGATGTCGGCATCGAGCCGGCTCCAAGGCGCTTGGGCGGCGCTTGAGAGCGGGATCGCGCAGGTGCTCGAGCCGGTTGTTAAGGTCATGGCAAGTTTTTGAACCTGCCGCAAGCGATGGGCCCGCCGCGGCACGACCCTAGTTGCTGCGGCCACGCCAGGGAAATGAGCGAATTGGCCGGTAAGCCATTCCGGCTATCAATCCTTTCTATGTTTTCTCCTCGGGCGGCCACGCTTTGGCACCTTCGGCAAAGTGCATTGCGGAGCTGCACAGAAAGCGTCGTAGCAAACCTTCTTACCCTTGTAGTTGGCCAGGGCCTGAAGCAAACTTGGTAGAAGGTACTGTTTCAGCTCGTCCAGGATAGGCCCCGGACGGTCCAGCGACTTCAGTGCCATCTCGATTAATTCGATCGCGCGATTTTGGTTGCCGCTCTCGTGATAGTATCGAGCGACCGCCGGATAAGCCCGGAACTTGTGGCCGTCGCCTTGCGGTGGATTGAGTGCCAGGATATGCTCGACGAGCTCTTTGCCGAGCGCGAAGCGCTCATGAGAAGGAAAGTGCGAGTGGTCATGCGCCGGACCGAAGAGTTGGTCTAGTGTTGCCAGCAGCCAATGCTCGGAGTTTCGGCTGATCGCGTCGCGAACCAATTGGCGTATGACAGGCAACCCGGTCCGCATGTCGTGCATCCTGTGAAGCAATAGATGCGCATGAGCAAGGCGGAAATTGATATCGCCCTCCATCAAGGCGGTGCCCTCTTCGACTGCCGAGAGTGCCGTCTTCCAGTCCTCTTTCCTCACTGCCGCCCAAAATCTCTTATTGATTGACTTGTTCAACGCTTGTTCGCGTGCTGTGAGCTCTCTATCGGCGATCTGCTTCGAGTCGGCGGCTTTCGCTGCGTCGCTGGTGCGCCAGCTGCCGTTGAGCACTTTCGGCAAGATCTCATCAAGTTCCGTCGGGTGACCCATAAAGGCGATACGGCCGTCTAGGTCGATCACGAACGAGGTCGGAACTCCGACAGAAGAGCTGGCTTCCATCCAAAGCTTTGTCATTTCGCCTGTGTAGTCGAACGCGATCGGAAAATTCAGATTCGAGCACTTTTCGGTCAACCACGCGTCCAGCTTGGCTCGCGCCTCAACGGCCGATGAGGCGCGTTCATGAGCCGCGACTCCGACGACCTCGAGTCCGCTGTCTCTAAACTTTTCCTGCAACTGTATCAGATGGCGCATCGCCGCCGCACATGGTTCGCTCCCGGTTGCCCAAAATTCGACGACGTACACTTTGCTGGGCTGGAAGTGTGCGATGGGCTCGCCGCGCAGCCAAGTCTCCACTTTGATCGAAGGAGCCGGCGACTCCATCTGCAATACCATATTGCTCTCCAACGCCATACCAAAGTTGCGCGCCTTTATGGGCAAGCTGTTCCCTGAAAGACGGGGCACGGGGGCCGACGAAAAGGAAGGGGCATCGCTCGTCCTGCGGGCTTCGATGCGGTCAGCCGTCAATCAGTTTTGCTGCACTTCAATTTAGCAAAAGCCGTGCCAGCGTGCTGAACGCCCAGTGACTGCATAATTACCCTGAAAAACATCCATGTGCCCCAAGAGTGACGGATGTAATGAAGCTGACATTTTTGCCAGTGTTTGTTTTGCACCCGACATTTTGCAAGCGGCTGTCGGTCTGGGCATATAGAGTCGTCGCCCTCACTGCGATGGCCCAGCAGTACCTGAATGCTCTTGTGTCCCGGGCTCGCGGCGTGAAAAGCGGCAACGAGGTTTTGACGCGTTTCACTGCTTCACGTTTGGGCCCTCCACCGCCTTTCATGGAGGGATCGGATTCAGTCAAACAGCGAACCGTTCAAATTGATGCATTTACGAATCATCGGCGTCCTTTCAGTCAACACCACAAGCAAATGATGGACACCGTCCACTCGGGTGTTGCACCCTTCCAGGTGCTGCTATGAATCCACCAACGTTGGAAGCAGCCCTATCTCTCTTGGAAGGTGCCCCGGGTTTTCTTGAGGTATGGTGCGTAGAATCCGGACACGAGCATAGGATGATCACGAGGCAACGCGGAGAAGCCTCCGGCTGAACCCTGGCAATTTCTCGATGAACACAGACATACCGATACTCCGATGCACTCGAATTCCGATGTAGCGTAGTTCCACGTCACTTCGGCGCCAGAAGAGATATCCTGAACAGCAACAAAGTCGTAGGCCCCGAAGCGATTAGGCACAATCGCTAAGTTTGGATCACAAGAATGATTCACAATGACAGCCGGCTCCTGAAAGAGAGCATGGACATTCCAGTCCAATTGAAACGAATTCGTCGTTCGTGTCCTCTCCATGCGTTCAATTAGCCCTGTGATAACAATTTCCCCCGGCAGGAAATCGCGAGCGGCGAATACCCCGCGCCCTCTATCGCCACCCGTGCTGAGGATTCTTACGCTACGGTCATTGAGCTGCTTTGCGCAGGCGACATCATCCGTCAAAATAGACAAGATTTTGTTTAAGTGGTTATTCGACATGGCCTATTCTTTCCATCCAAGGCTAGTTTCTGCTGAGAGATTCTTAAATCTTGCAGAGAATACACACTCTGTTTTCTGAAGCGTCATTCTTTACTTTTCCAAGTACTGCTGAGGCATACGAACTGTGGATGCCGATGCCCAATTGCCGCAAAGGGATCTTACTCAGACCTGGCATGTAGCGTTCCTCCCTTCGGACCATTCCCCGACATGAATGCCGCTAGCAGCGACCGCTCCTCCGCAACACGAACCCTCAAATTTCGTGCCAATCGAGCCGAAGAAGAAATTTCGTGATGCCTTTCGGTCATTATCTGAGGCAAACAAGAGAACGGCTAAACCAGGCGTGTTTAGCGGATCCGACAAACGTGACACCAGATGTCGCATAGCGTTGCTGGAGGAGCTTGTGGCTAGACCGTGGATGGCGAAGACGTGGGGGCGATTTGACAGGAAATCCGCCGCAGGGACGTCGGTCTATACTCATTCCAGCTGCCATCGAACTGGCGGTTCGCACAATTTAGTACGAACCGGAGTCCAACGGCGACCAAAGCATCGCCGTTTGCGTCTCTCAGCCCGAGAATCGAGGAGTGCAGCTGACAAAGCCTGGCGGGCAGCTCTATGACCAGGTGTGCACCAGCTTTCGCGGTCTGGGATAGGTGCCTGCGGCCTTGCTCACGCTTTGGCCAAGTGAGCGTAACTTGCTGCGAAACGTCGGAGCATGTATTCGCCGCAAGTTACCGGCTGGTAGCGCTGTGGGTTGCTGTCCGTGACACATGACTTTAACGGCTCTATGATCGCATCGAAATCAGGGTCGATAAAGAAGGGGACTGAGTATCGCTCGCGCCCTGAGCTATTCACCACGCGATGCATGTTGGCCAGGTAGACATCGTTGGTGAGCCGCTGAATCAGGTCCCCGATGTTGATTATGAAAGTACCGTGGATCGGTGTGCCCTCTACCCAATCGCCATCTCGGTTCAGGACCTGAAGACCGCCCACGTCATCCTGTGCCAGGATGGTCAAATTACCGTAGTCTGTGTGGGCGCCAATTCCGATCATGTCCTCGCTAACATGGCCGCTCTGCGGCGGGTAGTGGAGCAGGCGCTGGACGCTGATCGGGTTCCGCATGAAATTCTCGAAATAGCTTTCCGACAGGTCCAGGCTGAGCGCAATTCCCTGCAAAAGTTTTTTCGCGAGGTCCACCATCCTTTGATGGTATCCGTATGTCAGTTCCCGAAACTCGGGCCAATTTGAGGGCCACTGGTTAGGACCGAAAAACGGACCTTCCAACACCGAACGTTCAGGTCCGAAGTCAAAGCACTCCTTAAGGTCTTTCGTCTTTCCGGGATCGGTGTTTTCTCCAAACGGCTCAATGTATCCGCGAAAAGCCAAATCGGAATTTCTAGTGTGCAGTAAGGTCTTCTGCCATAATGGCAAATCAAAGAACTCCCGGCTGACACGGAAAACCGAATCTATCAAATCCTGCGGAATACCGTGGTTCTTTACATACATGAAACCGGCGTTGGACAGCGCCCATCGTATTTCACTAGCCACCGCTTTTTTGTTCGTACCATCGAGAAGTGGGCCTATATCGACCAATGGTATTTTATCAAAGCTTTCGCGTTTTGCTTTCAATTTGTCGTCTAGCCTGACTAAGAAATCCTTGGACATAAGTACACCTGTTTAACAATGGGGAGTCGGAGCATCGCTTCGACGATGTGGTTCGTGGAGCGTCGCAACGCGAAAAGCGTCGGGAGACGTGACGTGGTCCCCGCCATTTCGGCCGCGATCATCGGCCCGCAGTACCCATCGGCCAGACCCAAATCGTAGGAACTGGCCCATCCGCGGTAGAAGTGGTCTAAGCGACCGGCGTCGCCGCCGAGGGCGTGGGAATCCTTGATGTGCTTGCGTGCGGCTTGCTCCAGTGCCGTCTGCTGATCAAGTGTTCATGGCAGCTCCTGCGTTTAGGAGGTCGTGATGAGCAGCGGCCCGTCCTACACTGCTGCTAACTGCCAGATGAGGACATCAAACCTCGTGCCAATTGACCAAAGGGGACGTGAAAAAAACACTTTTATGAATGTTTTCCGCTATTTGGGCTGAGGCATGATAACAGGTTGGCTCTAACTAGGCCTGTATGGTTGACTACAACCCTACAAGAGTTTCGGATTGTAGAACCTCACACTGCTGTACGTTGACGACGCCGCGGAGCGCGGGCCCGCAGGTCGTTTGCGCATTTCGCTGATTGTGAGAGCCATTTCACCTAAATCACTATGCAGGTCTGTCGAAGCGGCCGCTATTTCCAGAAGATCGCGGCGTTGTTCGTCGTTGAGCTTCTCCGGCCCCCAATATCTAAGATCAGCAAGTCGGTTTTTGTCAGGCTATTGAGCAGTGCGTAACGGCCGTCTCCGCGGGCAAGACGAGCGAGGCGAAGAGGCGCGGCACGCGGGGGTACGCGACCGAGAAATCCTCGCTGCATGCCCTTAGGGCCGAGCGCGCAGGCCAGCCAGCTTTTCCCGACGTTCGTTCGAAAGTGTCATACTGCCGGGTGTCCGGCGCATGAGGTTCGGATCACATATCGCTTTCATCCACGCGCGGGAGGTTTCGTCACTGTGGTCGGTGTCCGTGGGCATGCTGGCGCCGATCGTTTCATTATCCGCCAACCCGATCGCACCTTGGCTCTGCTGCCTGCCTGGATGGCCAACGCGGCTGGATTGTTATGCGAACTTGTCCAGCATCCGAAGCTTCCGCTTCAGAAGCTCAACATACTTCACGCTTTGGTCAGCGCGCACGTAACCTGGCTCAGAGAGGATTCTCTCTCAACGCGAGGAGCCGCAGATGAAGGAGCAGAGACGCAGCCAAGGGGATTTATTCGAACCAACCAGGTTGCCGGCGGAGCGTCCGCTCTGGGTGAGGAAGACGCTGACGCCACTGCTCCAGCTTCTTCTGGTCGAAGCGGCAGCTTAGGCGCCACGAGAGGAGAACAGAGAGTGGATTGGCGAGGAGGACGGCAATTACCATGATACGTCTGAACACTTAGCTCGGAGCGCGTTCGTTTATATGCGCCAGTCGACGGCTGATCAGGTCCACAACAATCATAAGCGCCGTCGGCGCCAAATATGCGCTCGCCGATCGTGCTCGAGCTCTCGGACGGAGCGCCGTCGAGGTAATCGATGCTGATCTCACCCGCTCCGGCTCGGGGATCGTACGGCCGCGCTTCGAGAAGCTGCTGGCTGCAATCTGCGAAGGACGCGTGGGCGCCGTCGTCGATGAGGATTGGCGTCTATGACCTCCTCATCCGAGCGATCGCCTCCTGCTCGGCATGAAGGGCACGATGAGCGAGGCCGAACTGCACACCCTGAAGTCGCGGCTGCAAGGCGGCATCCTCAACAAGGCGCGCCGCGGCGAGCTCGAGATGCCGTTGCCGATCGGGTTGGTCTACACCCGGACGTGCGGGTCGTGCTCGATCCGACCGACAGATCCAGGACACGGTGCGGCTCCTGTTCAATACCCCCCGCCAGACCGGCTCGGCCTGCGCCGTCGTGCGCCGCCTGCGCGGCGAGAAGATCGTCTTTCCCGGGCGTATCCGTCGCAGCATCGGCAAGGGGGCGACGTCCTGTGGAGCGAGATCGACCAATCCCCCGTCCTCCAGATACCGATTGCCAGGTTCTGATACCCGAACCCCACGAGGGCTACATTTCCTGGGCTGAGTACGAGCGGAATCAGACTACCCTGGAGCAGAACGCTGCCGGCTTTTCACCCGCGCTGAGCATGCCCCACCAGGCCAGCGGTCTGTTGCAGGGGACGGCTGTTGTGCGGCCGCTGCGGTGCACGCATGCCGGTCCATTACGAGCCGTTCGAGGGGCGGCTGCGCCCGTATTACGTCTGCACCGAAGCCGTCGTGCGGCACGCCGGCAAGCACTGCCAATGCGTGCGCGGCGCTCCGGTCGACGAGGCGGTAAGCGCGCTACTGCTGAAGGCGATCGCGCCGGCGGCGATCGATGTCGCGCTTGCCGTGCAGCACGAGATCACCCAGCGTGTGGAGCAGGCTGCGGCGCTGCACGGCACGCAGTTGCCACGCGCCCGCTATGAGGCTGAACTTGCCGTCGAGGCTATCCTGAAGGTCGATCCGGACAACCGCTTGGTCGCCGACGCGCTGGAAGTGATCCGGCCAGGATCGCACTCATGCAGCGCCTCTTGTGTAGGGATGGCCGGGATTATGGAAGATGTCCCGCCGACACTCGGATCCCTGTGGCGCTGATAGAGCTGCTCGCGGCGCCTGCGCGCCGGCAATCGACGCCTTGAAGTTGAGCATGGCGCAGCAAAATTGGGAAGCACGAAGATCCGAACATTTGGTATCGGCATGTCACGTTATGCTGCAGGCAATGCCCAACCATGGTACATGACATTGGCGAGACCGTAGTGGTGCTCAGGAGTTCTGTTCGCGGGGGGTGGTCATCGTCGGACGAAGCGCTCGTCGAACAGAACGGCAGCGGCCGGCATCCTCCACTCCTCCATCAAGTTGGCGCATAATACCTCTTACTTTGAGATTAGCATCCGGTAACGCACGTGCCCATCTTCCTTGACGTAGGAATCATAGAGTCTACGGGCACGGACGTTGTCCTTGTCGGCATGCCAGTAAAGCCGATCCCAGCCATTTTTTTTGCAAACTGCGACGAGATCGTCAACGAGCGCCCGGCCAATGCCGGAGCCGCGGAAATGCTCGTCAACATAAAGATCCTCAAGATAGCAGTCATTGCTCTTGACCCACGACGAAGGGTGGGGGATATGGATAGCGAAGCCTACAGGCGTACAATCCTGCTCGGCAACCCGCATCTTAACCGGCGAGGCGGGATCGATAATCCGCCTCCAGGCGATCGCAGTCACCTCGGGATCGAGCGTCATCCTGAAGAAGTGCACGTGACAGTCCCAAAGTTTGCGCCAGGCATGTTCATGCTCTGGACGCGCATCCTTGATCTCAAGTGCCATGGCGATCCTCAAATGAAAAGAACGGGAAATAACTGCGACCGAGGTTTTCCCCAGTCTGGTTATGACCGGCGGCTATGCCGATCAGCTAAATCATTACATTCGCAGGGATGATGTTGCGATTCAGTGCTCCTAACTTGCAATGCTCTCCCGCTAATCCAGCTTCAGGAACTAGGCTATGTTTTTGCGCGCAAAGTCGGCCAATGCCCTAGAACCTCCCCAGCGCTCGCGCCATTGTCCGCCTCCTGAAGGCAGCGTTGAATCAAAGCAGCGTCTGGCATGACATCACAATCGCTTGTCGACCTGCGGACGTGCCTATCGGCCGTGCCTCAAGCTGTGCTCATCAAAGCTGGATCAAAAGGACATTTTGTGAGATTTTCGACGCCGTTCTCGGTGATCAGCACCTGCTCTTCTAGTTTAACGCCCTCGTGCCCGCCAACGGCGCCGATGTATGACTCTACGCATAGCGTCATCCCCGGTTCGAGCACATAGTCGAATGCTCCTGGGATGAAATCTTCAGGATATAGGATGGCAGGGTATTCGTCGCAAAGGCCGATGCCGTGCATCATGACGCCATAGCGCTGCTCGACGAATTCCGCGGGGAGTCTGTGACTGCGTTCCGTGAGCTCCGTGAATGATGTGCCAGGTTTGAGCATGGCCATATTGGTCATCATGTGCTCATAGGCTATACTGTGGAGTCTTCGCTGCTCGTCACTCGCTCGGCCGTCGCCACAGTACCACGTTCGGGAGAAATCCGCACACATGCCGTAAGGCCCGACAACATCGGTGTCGAATGCGACCAGGTCTCCCGTTCTAATCCGTCGTGGCCCAGCTTCCTGCAGCCACGGATTTGTACGAGGGCCGGACGTAAGAAGGCGCGTTTCGATCCATTCGCCACCGCGGGCGATGTTCTCAGCATGAAGAACAGACCACAACTCCGTTTCGGCGATATCTGGACGCAAACGCTCGCGCATTTTGGAAACTGCAATTTCACAAGTAGCCAACGAGCAGCGCATCGCGTTGATCTCGTCTATCCCCTTGATAGCCCGCGCATGCTCCATAAGCTGCATGCCGTTGCAAACCTCGATGCCAAGGACATCTAATGCGCGCAGGCCCGGGATCTCCATTTTGTCAACAGCCAGACGCCTATTTTCGCCGCCGAAGCGGCGCAGCAGTTCATCTACCTGCCCGGCAAAATCCGTTGCGATGGCCTCTCCTTCGTCCCCGGCGACAAAGTAGTAAAAGCCAGCCCCCCCTTCTCGGATCTCGTTGATGAGCGGGAGGTGCCCCGATAGCGGACTACACCCGCGAAGGTCCCATAGAACGACATGGCCGTCCGCCGATACGAAAACAGCTCGGGAAGTATTGTGCATGATCCAGATTTGCATGTTCGAAGAATCAGTAGCATATCGAATGTTCAGAGGATCGAAGCACAGCACTCCAGTATAATCGCGTTGGCGCAGTTGCTGGACGATACGGTCTAGCCGCGTCTTACGCATGCGGTCCAGGCTCGGCGGTGTAAGACCCAGTGCCGACCACTCGGCAAAGGCTAGGTCCGTCGGCCCGATCTCCACTCGATCGTTGTCGTCGATGCTCCCGTCGGGTTTCAGAGCAATTTCCTTACGTGTCGGATCAATTTTGCGGTTCACAATAGAAAAAGAGGACATTTTAGCATTGCCTTTTCCAACGTCACTTTGCCTTACGCGCCCGGCATCGTCGGCAACTCAAGCGAGGTGAGGGCCGGCCCGTGCGATCGCACCGTCAGCGAAGATTTCGTACCCTGCTGCGGAGTTCTTCAGTCGTTCGTAATGTGATTGAGTTGACTATTCCGGTTCGCCTTCTGTGACTGGGAGCGGACCGGTTCCATACCCGTTTCGTCCTCTCAGATGAGGGAAGTGCTTGATGTATTTTCCGAACTTGTATGCCCCGCAAGTGATCGGCTGGTATTGCGCCGGATTGGCCTCGGAAACGCAACTCTCCAAAGGCGCGAAGACAGCGTCAGGGTCGGCGTCGATAAAGAACGGTATCGAATAGCGTTCTCGCCCGGAAGTGTTCACCACTCGATGCAGGTTCGCGAGATAGACATCGTTGGTCAGCTTCTGCAGCAAATCGCCGATGTTGACGACGAAAGTATTAGGGATCGGCGTGCCCTCGACCCAGACCCCATTTCGGTTCATCACCTGAAGCCCTCCGACGCTATCCTGGGCGATAAAACCTAGGTTACCAAAGTCGGTGTGCGCTCCGATGCCGATGATCCTCTCGTCCACGAGGCCGGTTTGTGGCGGATAGCGCTGCAAGCGTTGAGACGTAATGGGATCCTTCATTCGCGGCTCGAAGAAATCTGATGGAAGATCAAGGCTGAGCGCTATGCCCCTCAGAATCTTTATCGATAGCTCCTTCATGGCCTCGTGATAGGTGAAAACAGCCTCCCTGAAACCGGGTAGAGTGGCCGGCCACTGGTTGGGCCCAAAGAACGGGCTATCGACACTCGGCCGCTCGGGGCCGATGTCGAAGCACTCTTTTAAGTCCCTAGTTTTTGACGGATCGGTGTTTTCGCCGAAGATCTCGATATAACCGCGCAGCGCGACCCCGGAATTACTGATGTGCAGTTTCATCTTCTCTTCGACGGGAAGGTTAAAGAAAGCCCGAGCCTGCGCAAAGATTTCAGCCAGTAACTTCTCTGATATGCCGTGGTTCTTGATATACATGAAACCGACATTGCTTAGCGCCCATCGAAATTCCTTCGCCACGCTTCGTGCATCTGTTCCATCAAGCAACGGACCAACGTCAATAATTGGGAGTCTGTCGAATGTCTCGCGCTGGGCATGAAGCCTGTCGTCGAGCTGGACCAAATCTGATGTCGTCATTGAAGTTCACCCATTTCTTAATAGCGCATATTTGGCTGCAAGGCTGCGCGTGGCGGGAGACTGGCTGCCGTTCGGCAGCAGCGAGCTCGAGAGCGTTTCCGCTATCCGCGTCGCCTGTGAGCGCCGCTGGAACAAGGCATCGCCGGGTTCCGAATACTTACTAACCCAAGATCGTCCATCTTCGGATCTCCCAAGGTTGGGGCTCGGCTTTTCAGGACCAGTCTCTTGGCCCAGAGGTTGCCAGTCAGCTTGTGGCCGACACCGCGCATTTGCAAAGCGGCAGATGTGCGAACTTGGCCAAACTAGTTCCCACATTCCGAACGATCAAGATAAACATGATTTCATCAAGGTGAAGTCTAGGTAACGTAAAGAACAAATCCTTATTGTAATTGTAGTAAGCTGTTAAAAAACCGGCACGGCCTGATTCGCTGACTCCGAAGAAAATTCGGAGGGCATTGGGTGAGAGGCGGTGATCATCGGACAGGCGAGCTATTCAGATCCTATGAAGTCTGAGAGGCTGGTGGATGCAGCCGAAACGAATGATTTAGCGTAGGATTCGGTTGTCTAAGCCAACCTGCGACCTCACTGGCGAGCCACCGCCATGACCGACGATACGTTCGCGCCGTTTTCATTTCCAGTCGTTGGACGCAAGAAGATCACAGCTGCGTTTGACGGCGGACGCAACACCTGGGATGGGCGTCACGCTTTTGGACGCGGCCGAGCGACGCCTTCAACTGGCTGACAGGCTGGCCGCCGCGAGCCCCGATCCGCTCGATCCAAAGCGGTGATGCGCGATGGCCCACATTGTGCGCGCGCCCATCTTTGCGATCGCGTGCAGCAAAGGGATTGGCAACGACATCACCGACTGCGTATCGACCCGGCCGTTAAGCTCCCCCGGCGGCTGCCCGACAGCGGGATTGGTCTTTGCTCGCAGCCGACCTGCTCGCGCCTGGAGAACCTGCCGACCTGCGCACTGTCATGCTGCTCGGTTGGGTTCTGTTCGATATCTAGCTGTCGAGCTATGCCGCGTCGCCCGCAAGCGCAACGCTCATATCGACGACACGGTGGATGTGATTCACGGCCATCAGCAGCTCTCGCACTTCAACGCCCACTGCGACGAGCGTTGCTTACTGCCGATCCTATTCTACGACGCTGAGACGGGACGCCCGGTCGCCATGATCGGGGTCCTTGCAAGACCTCGGCGGGCAAGGAGATCCGCGGCCATCTGCGGCGGCTTATCCGGCGCATCCGCACCGCTGGCCGACCACCCGCAACCTGGTCCGCAGCGATGGTCACTTGGGCCGGGCGCAAGTCATGGCCTGGTGCGAGAACATTGCGATCGACTATCTCTTCGGATTGCCAGGCAACAAGGTCGTTCAACGTCTCATTTATGAAGCCGCCGACGATACCGCACCCGCCGCGCGCTCAATCACAAGCTGCGCGGCTATGCCGAGGCCCTTTTTTGCCGACGTGGAGGTGCTCACATCGTCACGCCAGCTCTGTCCGGCTTGCTTGGGGATTACGCACCCGTTCTGTCGGCTTTTCTGTCGGCTTTCTCTCAGTTTGTGTCGTTCGCGACCCTTTGCTCCTCCAGGCATTTTCTCGTTCTTGCTTAGGCCAAATCGCTCAAAACAGTTCCTTTCTCGCCGAGCATCTTAACTCAAAGTTCGAGCGATTCGATGGTTTGCATGCGGAAGGGGCTGTCATCGGCGGACTTGGTCCAACGGAAGAGCTTACCAGTTTCATTTGTTGGCACGAATTTTGAAGCCCTGTTGGGTAGCAAGTGGCCACAGCCGACGAGGAACACTTGCTTACGTGCGAAGGAGCTGTGATGAATACCGTTGATCAACAAACCGCCCTGGAGCACACCGCACACAAGCGCATCAAGGAGGTCCTTGGCCTCGATGGCAACGCCGATCGCTTAGCCAAGTTCTATCGCCAATGGGCCAGCACCTACGATCTGGACGTTGTTCAATACGGATACTGCGGGCCGATCATCGTGGCGGAACTCGCAGCTGTTGTACAAATGGCCTATTTGCCCAAGGAACGAGCAGCCACGGCAATTTTGGATGTCGGCTGTGGAACAGGCCTTGTCGGAGTGGAACTGGAACGCCTCGGATTCCGGTTGATCGACGGGTTCGATCTGTCCGAGGAGATGGCCGAAAAGGCCCGGGAAACTCGCGTTTACCGCAATGTCAGAGGCGATGTTGATCTTAGCGTGCCGCTCTCCGGATACTCGGCGAGCTATGATATCACGGTATGCTGCGGCGTCTTCACGCTCGGGCATGTCCAACCAGACCGGCTGCGTGAGTTAGCCCGCGTTACGCGCCCGAACGGGTTCATCATCGCAAACACCCGCAGGAGCTATGCGGATGCCACTTGCTTCGCAGACGAGGTGAAGCATCTGCAGGACGCGCGTGTACTCGTGCTGACACATTGTCTGAACGACGGCAGATACGTCACGGAGGAGGACGCTCATTACTGGGTTTTCCGGATACCTGAAAAGGCCAGCTCACCAGAGGTATAGAGACTCCACAATTCGTTGGCGGGCCGACACACGGCAACGTCGATAACGGAGTAGTGCAACATGACGGCACGATCAATCGCGGAATCCAGACGGCCCCTGAGAGAGCGCTGTCGTGCGGCATCGATGTACGCCTCCACCTACAGTCGGCGAGCAGCACCATCGTCAACGTCGGCTCAATCGAAGGGCGGGGCTCCAATACGAAACTCGCGGCCTACTGCACCTCCAAAGCCGGTCCGGTATCCACTGCCTCACGACAATAGCGAAGGCGTCCGTTGCAACGGAGTTGCGCCGGGGTGGATCGACGCCGACATAAAAATGTGGATCTCATGAGCAACCTGCCGATCCCCAGGGTTCCGCCAAAAGGTCGGAAGTAATCCATCCAGTAGGCCCACCGATGGAGGCGGGGTGCCGATGTTAAGCCTGCCGCATTAGGGGCAGGTTTGCGCTTCCGAAGCAGAGTCACAGCGCTTCTGTCAAACAGGTCGTCGGCACGCGCAATGGACGATGCAAATCTAAGGAAGCAGATCTAAGGAAAAGGTGAGTGTTGAGACGGGCCCACGGAATCCAGTTTCAAAGAATGACAGTCTCATCCCGCGAAGCTCTGGCGAATAGGCGTGGTTTTCTGGCGCGTCTCGATGCAATCCAACTGGAGGTAATTAAATGGTGTCGAATATTGCTTTGGACGAGCGTCGGAATGCGGCTGTTTCGGCGGGGGGCTCGTGGTCCTTTCCGATATATGTCGAGCGGGCTCAAGGTGCAGAGATCTGGGATGTGGAGGGGCGGCGATATATCGACTTCCTGAGTGGAATGGGTGCTCTCGCTGTCGGACACTCGCATCCGAAGATTGTCGCTGCCATACAGGCCCAGCTTACAAAGTTCAGCCACACCTTTTTTGGCACCGCTCCGTATGAAAGTTACCTTGCCGTAGCTGAGCGGTTGAACCAGCGTTGCAAGGTGGGCGGGCGGGCCAAGACATTGCTCGTCACGACCGGGGCAGAGGCTGTCGAGAATGCCGTCAAGCTTGCCCGCGCCTATACCAAGCGGCGTGGCATTATTGTCTTCGGTGGTGCATTTCACGGCCGCACGCTGCTGACGATGGCGATGACGGGAAAGGTAAATCCATACAAGCAGTCGTTCGGACCGTTCCCGGGCAACATCTATCGTGCCCCCTATCCGGATCTGTATCGGGGCGTCAGCGTCGAGCACTGCCTTTCGGAGTTGGACACGCTCTTCGAAACCGAGATCGAGGCGAGTGCGGTCGCGGCGATCTTCATCGAGCCGCTTCTGGGTGAAGGTGGCTTCATCCCCGCGCCCGTTGAGTTCATGGCAGGTATCCGGCGCCTTTGCGATCAGCATGGCATCGTCCTTGTCGCCGACGAGGTGCAATCCGGCTTCGGGAGAACCGGCCGCCTGTTTGCCATAGAACATACCGGCATCGAGCCTGACTTGATCACGATGGGCAAGAGCATGGCAGCTGGCATCCCGATTGCGGCAATCGTCGGCAAAGCGGAGATCATGGATTCCGTTGCCGTCGGCGGCCTGGGCGGAACCTATGCGGGCAATCCGTTGGCATGTGCGGCTGCTTTGGCCGTGCTGGATGTCCTCGAGGAGGAAAACCTGCTTGGCCGCGCAAGTGAGATCGGCGAGCGTCTCACGGCTGGCTTGCAGCGGATTCAGAAGAAGAGAAACCGCACGGTGATTGGCGACATCCGTGGGCTGGGCTCGATGATCGGCGCCGAACTGGTCGAAGATGGAGAAACCCGCAAGCCCGCGCGCGCCCTGACCGCCAAAGTCATCAAGGAAGCAGCCAATCGCGGTTTGCTGCTCGCATCGGCCGGCCGACACTTCAACGTGATCCGCTTCCTTGTCCCGCTGGTCCTGTCGGATGCGCTCGTCGACGAAGCCCTGGGCATCATCGATGACTCGATCGACGTCGCGCTCGAGAGTGAGCTTGCCCCCGCAAAGGCAGCAGATCAGGTCAGGTGAGAACTCATGAACTTTGCAAATCCCTCGGAGGCACTTGCACTGGCAAGTGAATTCCGTCGTGCACCGTTCGGGCATCACAGTCCGAACCTGCAGAAGCTTCTGCGCATGTTTCGCAGCCTTCCAATCGCCGGAAAGCACGCCTTGTTCTCAATCCGGCCCAACCGCAGTTGGATGCTCGTTACTCTCACAGGGATACCCGGCCGTCCCATGACGAAACATGAGGACATCATCTTTGAGGATCTGGCGGAGGCGGAGTGGTACGTGTTCCGCCGACGCTGGCGTCAACATTTCGGAACTGAGCTTCCGGACGGAGCTGAAGCATGAGGACGCTGTCTGGTTACGCAAACATTATAAGCGCCAAGCCGGGCGACACTGTTGAATTCAAGGTGAGTTCGCACGGTTCCGCCTCGAGCTTCTCGGCTCGACTGGTGCGGCTCATCACCACTGAGGAGCATCCGCGTACGGCCGGCTTGATCGAACGGGACGTCGAGGCGGCCTTCAACGGGGAATATCCCGCCCGACGGCAACCGATCCACACTGGGTCTTACGGCTACGTGGACCATGCCACCGCGTTTTCCGGACTAGAGGATTTCACGTTCCAGACCTGGCTCTGGCCAACCCTGCCTGGAACCAGGCGTCAAACAATCGCGGGTACTTGGGACGAGAGCCGCAGCCTGGGTTTTGCGCTCGCGATCGACGAGACGGGTCGATTGACGTTCCTGATGGGTGATGGTGAAGGGAAGGTTTCCTCCGCCAGTCTGTCCACGCCCTTGCTTGAGCGGCAGTGGGGATTGGTTGCTGCCAGCTATAGTGCAAAAGATCGCACGGTAGTTCTACACCAGAGCCCCCGCTGTGAAATCGGTGATCTCGGCTCCGCGGAAACCCGCCAGTTTGATATTGCTGCCTTTCATGGGAACGGCGCGCAAAGACATTTCTTCATCGCTGCCCACAAGGCGTCCGGTGACGATGGATTGCTGTTGGCGGGAGGGCATTACAACGGGAAGATCGATTCTCCGAAACTTCACGCCTGTGCCCTTTCCGTTGAGGAGATGGCCTCGCTTGGCGGCGACGCCGACATCGCCCGGCTAAACGAGTGCGTTTCGGCCGATTGGGACTTCAGCATCGATCAGGGATCGGACATCTTCAAGGATGTCTCGGGCAACGGGCTGGACGGTCGCCTGGTGAACATGCCAACCCGGGCCATGAAGGGTTACAACTGGACCGGTCGATTCCATGACTGGCGAACCGCGCCACGCGAATATGGCGCCATCCATTTTCACGACGACGACCTCTATGACGCCGGGTGGTCGACCGACTTTGCCTTCACGGTCCCGAACGGACTGGAAAGCGGCGTCTATGCCGCCCGCCTCGACGCTCAGCACGCAAGCCCAGCCTATATCATATTCTTCGTGCGGCCGCCGAAGGGGCAGGCCACTTCGGATGTGGTCTACCTGGCCTCGACGGCGACCTACATGGCTTATGCCAACCAGACGCTCATTGCCCGCGACCCGCTCGACGAGATGAGCATGGGCGGCCTTCTGATCTTCGGAGAAGATGACGTTTTCCTGGATGAGAACCCGGAATACGGAAAGTCGCTGTACGATCTTCACACCGACGGAAGCGGCGTCTGTTACTCGTCGCGTCTACGACCGGTCCTAACCATGTCGCCGAATGCAAAATATTGGAGGTTCGGTGGTGACGGCTACCTGACAGGTTGGCTCGATGCGCTAGGCATCAGCGCAGACGTCATCACGGACGAAGACCTCCACAACGAAGGAGAAAGCATTCTCGCCCCTTATCGTGTCGTCTTGACGGGATGCCATCCCGAATACGTGTCCTTGGCAATGTGGGATGCCTTGAAGACCCACCTCGGCCGAGGCGGGCGTCTGATGTATCTCGGCGGCAACGGGTTCTATTGGAGGACGGCGTTTCATCCAACGCTGCCTGGCCTGATCGAAGTTCGCCGCGCCGAAGACGGTTCTCGCGCCTGGTCGGCTGAAGCGGGCGAATATTTCATGAGCACGACGGGCGAATACGGCGGGATGTGGCGTCGCCAGGACCGAACCCCCAACCAACTCGTTGGAATTGGCTTTTGCGCGCAAGGCTTCATGTCGGGTTCATACTATCAGTGGGGCCCAGGCAGCAGCGATCCCCGCGTCGATTTTGTTTTCAAGGGTATCAGCAAAGGTCCCAAGTTCGGGGATTATGGCCTGTCCGGCAACGGGGCGGCGGGACAAGAACTGGATCGCTACGATCCGGCCTTGGGATCGCCAAGACATGCTGTGGCCATAGCGACCTCAACCGACCATACCGACAACATGCTATTGGCTAAGGAAGAGTTCGGCGCGATGCATTGGATGATTGGTGGGACTGAGAACAAAAACGTTCGCTCGGACATAGTATTTTTCGAAACCTCAGGCGGCGGAGCGGTTTTCTCCGTTGGGTCCATTTCCTGGTGCATGAGCCTGCCCATCGACGACTACGAAAACGATGTCTCCCGGGTGACGCGGAACGTGCTTGAGCGCTTCCGCGATCCCAGACCGTTTCCGTTACCTCGTTCGGATTGGTGAGCGGGCTCCACCGATCCCGCCATTGTGTTTCGGCGTGTAGAGATTGCACGCCGAAACACATCTCGGCGTCGTCGGCAGCCCATCCGAGAAACTGGCGCTATTGGAGAGGTGTACGCCTCCGGCGAAGCTTTCGACTACCCACATTCGCAGACGCGGCCTATTGCCCTGCATGAATCTGTCGTGATTTTGTCCATGACGCCGAATTACGGAAGCGTCACTGACGCGAGACAAGACCAGCAGCAGCGGAGCCGCTTGGCAGGAGGAAGAGCTTTCTGCTGCGGCGCTTCCCCGACAAACGCCTAGCCTGTCGACTGCCGCAGTTGCTGGATCAACTGTCAGCTGCGCCGCGCAAGCCGATCCCGGCGGTATGTGGCGACTGACGACGGCGAAGACGGCTTCCCGCTTCTTTGACAACCCGCTGACCGGACATAGCGTTCTCGCCGGCCATTTTGCAGCGACTGCGGCGCGTTGCGGCAAACGAAGGTCCGATCTTATCCTGCAGGACACGACCGAATTTGCCGCCGGTCAACTTCTGCACCGCGGACGGCCCGGGCGCTGCAACGGAACGGCCGTCGTCGGCGATGTCTCGATGGTCGTCTAGCCGCGCACGATCGCCGCCGTGGTCGGCACCTCCGGCTCCGGCAAGACGGCAGCGTATCCGGGCAGCGAGCGGTTATCGGCGCCGTCGATCTTGACGATGCCAGAGGTGGGCTCGACCAGCCGGTTGATCATCCTGAGCAGCGTCGCCGCAGCATCGGCTACGCCATCCAGGGGCCACGCGGTGAAGTGGCGCAAAGGTTTTGATCCCGAGGGGGCGATGGGGCAGTCACCGGACTTGGTCTACGACCCGGCCCGCCTTGACAGTTTTCGCCAGGCGTTTCGTCAGACGCGGCAGGAAGAGACCCGGGATCGCGTCAATTGGTTGGGTCCCGATAACCTCCATTCCCATCGCTGAATAAAAGGGAACTGCGAACGGGTCGGCCGCAAGGCTAATCCGCTCGGCGCCAATGCTCTGCGCACAGGTCTCGAGTTTCCGCCAGAGCGCCCGCCCGACACCAGAGCGCTTGAGCCTCGGATCGACGAACATGGCCCAGACCTCCGCGCCGTCGTCCGATCGTCTCAAGTCAAAGAAGCCGTTCAGCAGGCCATCGGCATTTTCGGCAACCCAGGTCTCGCCTTCTACGATCGTTTGCGGCGTGTAGTGGAGATTGTAAATGGCCTCACACGCCCGCAAGAATGCCTCGTCGTAGCCGTTCGAGGCCTTTGAGCGGAGCGCCAGCGCAATGAGCATCGACGCTTCCTCCGCTCTTGCACGTCGGATGCGGTACTGCTGGTCCAAGCGCTCGGTCATGATTATCTGTTCCTCCGAAGATGAGAAATCTTGATGCAGCGTGGAGCGCGATGCAAAAGCGGTGCCAGTCTACGGGCATTTGGCTTTCTGTATTGCGAAGGAAACCCTTCGCTCTGAGAGCCTTGGGCGTCGACAACGGTAGCGAATTCGTTAACACGAGCTTGTCGAATATTGCCTTGGTCACGGTAAGCCCCGCGGATACCTCGAGCGTTTCAACCACGTGGGGGTGGGTCGAACTCATCCGATCGCGGCCCTACCGCAAGAACCACCAAGCGCGGATAAAGGAGAAAAGGGCGCCGTTGTGTGGAAGCTCTTGGACTATCGGTCGCTTCGAAGGTTTGGTGGCGGCAAGGGCGATCACGCGTCTCTACGGAGCTCCAGGCTGTTCGTGGATTTCTTCCAGCCCTCGTTCAAGTTGACCTCGAAGCATCGCGACGGCGCGAAGGTGGTATAAGCGCTATCATTCACCGCAGATGATCTGCGAGCGTCTCCTGCAAGAGGAAGGTGTCCCGAGGGCCACCAAGAGCAAGTTGCGCGAGATCGCCGCGGACCTCGATCCCTAAAACTTCTGGTGGAGATCGGACCGGCAGCGCCTGGCAGAATGTCGGGTTCAAAACAAACATTGGCAGAAGTGAGCTTCATTAAATCCGCTCACTTATGGCACATGGATGTTTTCAAAGGGCAATTACCAATCACTAAAGATTCGGCACGCTGGCACGGCTTTTGCTAAGTTGGAGTGGGGCAAATATGTTTGACCGACGACTAATCGACTCCCGCAGGACGGGCGATGCCCTCCTTTAGGCACTCTCTCAGGGAACAGCTTGCCCATAAAGGCGCCCAACTTTGGCATGGTGTTGGCGAGCAATATGGTATTGCAAATGGGTCATCAGCTCCTTCGATCAAAGCTGAGACTTGGCTGCGCGGCGAACCCATCGCACACTTAAGGCCCGGCAAAGTGTACGTCGTCGAATTTTGGGCGGCTGAGACCGAACCATGTACGGCAGCGATGCGTCATCTGATGCAGTTGCAGGAACAGTTCAGGTACAGCGGATTCCAGGTGGTCGGAGTCGCGACTCCTGAACGCGCCTCAACGGACGTCGAGGCGGGGAGCCGAGCTGGCCGCGTGGTTGACCAAAAAACGAATCTCAAGTTTCCGATCGCGTTCGACTACAAAGGCGAATTGTCGGATCGCCGACCTTGTTCGTAATCGATCTAGACGGCCGCATCGACTTTATCGGAGGCGATCCGCAAGATGATGAGCGACAACGTGCCCACGAGCCGGCATCACCGGCGCCCTAGCATGGCGACGCTCTGCTCGCAGGACTTGTCCGCTGCCGGCGCTGCGGCCGCAACCTCACGGTGCGGTACGCGGGCACCAAGTACAACATTCCGCGCTATTTCTGCTGGCGGGATCTGCTCGACAATGGCGAGCCGCATCGCCTTTTGGCGGACCGCGCGTCGATGATGCGATTGAGGAAGCGCTTCTGCGAGTCGTGGAGCACCGGGAGCGATTGCTGCCGCTGCCGAGCGAGCTAAGACCAGTCACTAATCATGTCGGTGAGATCGAGAACAAGATCGCCGCGCATGATGCCGCTACGCTCATCAGCCCGCCAATTGGAGCCGAGAAACCGTTGTCGAATATGCCAACTTGAAATCGCCAACCCGATGTCGGGTCTTCATCGCAATCCAGAGCGTCGCGTTGCCCCAGCCATCAAGGGTCGGATGAGCAGTCGCTCCGCGATCGCGACCCATGATTGCTGTTAAGCCCGAACACCGGGATGGAGCGCGACTACCGCGCCGGCGAGCAGGGCGACGCCAACCCGCAAAACTTGGGCCGTATCGCGTGATACTAAAATGGTGAAATAGACCAATCGATCAAGTCAACGGCACGCTGAAGTATTGCCGAAGTCTGAGCTGGGCTGGCTGAAACGGCTATGATATACCCGATCCAGTCGCGATAATCGCCTTTCCTAGCGATCCGCATGTTCGGTTTGACATACAATTTTACCTCGACGACACCCGGCACAGCAGCCGCCCGGCTGTCGCCATCGACCCAATCGAGGATGCCATCGCGATCCGGAACCAGTATCCGCGCAGCCGCAGTCTGTGAATGTTTTATTCGCAAATCCCATTCGTCGCCGATGACGAGCTTGATGTGCGCAGTGACGAGATCGACACCGCAAGCCAGGTGAACCAGTTGAGGAGTGGGCACGCCCCCAAGGCGCGGGTTGACCTCGATGACGACTGGGCCACGCTTCGTCCATCGGAATTCGATGTTCATAGGCCCCCAGCCAACGCTGAGTGCCCGTATACAGTTCACCGAAATATCGACGATACGTGAATGCTCTTCATCAGTAAACGCCTGCGGGAACGTGAACTGACGAAGCACAAAATGCGGTGGGGGACCGAAGTCAGCGGCTGCAATCCCGATGACCTCATTTCCCATAGTTTCAATGCTATACTGCAAGCCTTGTGCGAATTCTTCAACCAGTATCTTCCTCCCCGAACCCCGCCATATGTGCTTCCCGCACAACAGATAGGTCGTATGTTCGGCCAACTCTTCAGTGTTGCGACACAACCGGACACCGCAGCTGCCTCCCCCCATGGCCGGCTTAAGAACTACCGGCAAGCCGATCTCCGCAGCAGCGCTTTCCACCTCCGCCGCATTTGCGGCGACGCGAAAGGCAGGTACAGGAACGCCGGCCTCGGCGAGAAGTTGACGTTGAGTGAATTTGTCGCAACACCGTTCAATGGATTCGGGGTTCGGTCCCGGAAGGTCAAAATACCGGCAGAGCTTGCTAATTGTCGCATAGAACGCCTCTAAGGATGAGGTAATGCCAGCAATGTCGTAAGTGGTCTCTAACCGGGAACATTCATGGATCAGAGCATCGATATCGTATGTATCGACACGGACTGCTTCAGTGCGTTCCGCGGCAATATACTCGTACTGGGCAGGGTCAGCCGATAGGGTAATTGGATGAAGACCAAGACGCTGAGCCGCTTGGACGAAGAGATGACCATTACCCGTTGGATCACCTTCGACCAGTATGAGTGCTCTCGTTGCCATTGGCTGTGCTCCGTTCGCGGGGAGTTCGAATATAACCGGATCAGCCTTTTTGGCTGTGCACCAGATCGGTCTGATGTGAACATAACATTGTCTGCGATTAGCGATTGCAAAGATCCTGCAAACATACTTGAAGATTTGTTGAACCGAGGATCGTGCCTAATCATCGAACTTGAGATCGACGGCATTGTGATGCGGGGTTGTAGACGACGTCGTAGATCTTGCGCGCAAGCACGCGATCAGCGAGGCGACGCTGTATAACTGGAAGGCGAAGTATGGCTGGATGGACGTGTCCGACGCCAAGCGCCTGAGGCTCTGGAAGACTAGAACGCGAAGCTGAAGAAGCAGATGGGTGGAGGCAGCGGCGCTGTCTCTGGATGTCGACGCCACGTTTCTCCCGGCTGGGCATTGAGCGCCGCTGACTGGTGGTCGGTTCCGTCGGACCTAATCAGCGAGAGGAGCGCCGTTTTTCCCGACCCACCGGTTCGGAGAGTCGTGGCGAGCTCGCCCTGTTCCGCCGTAAAGTCGAGCCGCTCCAAAGCGCAAAACTGGCCGTACTGCGAAAGCCCGTA
Organism: Mesorhizobium sp. M0968; assembly: GCF_040319065.1. Taxonomy (NCBI): domain Bacteria; kingdom Pseudomonadati; phylum Pseudomonadota; class Alphaproteobacteria; order Hyphomicrobiales; family Phyllobacteriaceae; genus Mesorhizobium; species Mesorhizobium sp. M0968. The sequence continues at coordinate 29,918 of NZ_JAMYNL010000010.1, read as the reverse complement.
AAGACTGATCGATGCCATTAGCCGAGCGCGCTAGTTCTGATGCCAAGCGCTCCGCTCTTCGACCCAGATCCCCCGCAACCCCGGCGGCGTCACACTCAAGGTCGGCAATCCTTGCGATCTACTCTTCGACCGAGGTTCGTACCAGCCCATATCAGCCACGTCGACGCGAACGCATCGGTGGGGCCAAGCGTGACCTATGGGAATAAATCACGACGTGTAGTGATCCTCACGACTTCCGACGCCTTAGAAAAACTGCTTGCCAGCAACCTATAGAGGTCTTCGCCGGCTCTGGTAAGCACGACATTATCCCCAAGCCCCACAATCAGCCGAACGCCAAGCTCCCCCTCAATGGCTTTGATCTGCCGACAGATCTCTCCCGATGTCACTTTTAGCTCGGAAGCCGTAAGCTTGAACGACAAATGGCGCGCCAATGCCTCGAATCCCTCAAGGGCAGTCAGGGACGGTATATCATGGTAGAGATGGACCATTGGTCACTCATAGAGAGTTGGAAATCGGGAACAGAACGAAACGTATTCCGTGCCACCACTGTCCTCCGTGACAAATTGCAGCCGTCCACCGCGCCCCCGCAAATTGCATGCCGAACTGGCGCGTTTTAGTTGCACCGCTACTAACCCGTGCCGATGGTCCAATCCTTGGCGTCGGTTTCGTCAGGTTTTCGGCATCTTAGGAACTAGCTGACGGCCACCGGCACGTCCGTAGAGGTAATGGGGACGAGCATTAATAGGACGGGAGAGCCGCAAGGTGGCCGCTGGACGACGTCCTTAGTTCTCAGCTCGTTAAAAGAATAGGGCGAGCCCGCATGAAAGCCGTCGTCAAGTGAAATTGAGGTTGGACAAGCTTTGCCGACGCCCATCTCGAAATATCGATGAGTTGACCGATGAGGCTGACAACAGACTGATATTGCGTCCCGCTGCGAGACATTTTGGTTGCGACTTTGCAGGCTTGCCAATGCCGGGACTGTCGCTCGCATAGACTTCCGGATCAACCGCTCCGGCCAGCCGCATGTCCTAGACAATAATACTATGCCAGGGTTCGAAACGGGCAATTCTTACGCCCTAGCGGCCATGAACGCCGGATGTGGTTAATCCTATCTTGAATGTCGCACACGGGCGGCATTTCGGATGCACATTCCCCTGAACTGCAATCACCCGCCCAGGGAGATTCTTCTTCGCATGCCATCGAACGCTGGCACCTAAAGTTAGGTATGCAACCGGACGGCAGTCGAATTCAAAGAGATCAGTTATGACAAGGCAGAGGAAGCAGAGACAGGACCTTGGTGGCGGCCAACGAAATTGTGGTTCACAGCCGTCGACCGCTCCCGACCAAGGCATTGCGCGTTATGCGTGCTTCGAACTCGCGGTCAGGGGTTTGTGTCACGACGAGCCCGAAATACTCATCAAGCAGGGCGAGCACGCGCTGCGTGTGATTCCGGAGCTGCTCTAACCCGTACATCTTCACGACGTATTCGGCTAACAGTTGGACAGCGCTCTCTTCGTCTCCTCCGTGAACGACGAACGGGTCCGGGATTCGCTGCACAGTTACGTCACTAAAGTGCGCGGCAGCGAACAGATCGAGCACCTCGCCCGCGGTAAAATGAGGATAGTCATGGGGGGTCACGGAATGAATTGACACCACGTCAGCGAACCAGCGGGCAGTGGGGGAGCCCTCCTCAAAGTCATGAAGAACAAAGATGCCACCGGGCCGGAGAATTCGCGCAGCCTCCCGGACAGCAGTGACGCGCTGAGAGCGCGGGATGTGGTGCGTGCCGTAAGCCATCAGCACGCCATCCACTGATCCGTCTCTAATCCAGAACGGATCGGTTGCGGCCTGCCAGATCGCAAACAGGCCGTCTCGGGTGCAGCGGTCTACCATAAACTGGGAGACGTCCGAGTTGATGAAACTTGGGCAGCGCGCCGCACCCAAGAGCCGGTGCGCTACCTTGTTCACGTATCCGTCACCGGCGAGAAGATCGCAGAAGATCAGTGATGAACACAGTCCGTCGCGTCCATTGGGGTGCATTTTTCCCAGGAGGTCCATCACACCCTCCGATCGTGCCAGCAGGGACATTTGGATGCTATCGAGGTAGTCCGAACCACGCGCTTCCGAGGTGAACTCATTCCGCGACAGAATGGCAAGACAGTCGAATGATTCGATGGCTATTCGGGGATCGATGGCCTTGAAGGCCACTGGGTCTATTTTTTCCAACCGGGAGAGGTGCGAATCTAAACTATTAGGAAACATTGTTGTTCTCTGTGGGATACCAGGTGCCGACGGGTAGAGCGATAGTGCCAGTTCTTCGTTCAGTTTACGGACCCCGATCTTGGAGAGGCTATTGCCGCGTTGGATTCTGCGGATAGCTGCATTCAATATGGCGTTACTCTTCCGGTCGGACTCCGTATCCGTCGCACTAAAACGGAATGTGCTAGAGATCTCTGAAGGTTCTATCTCCTAAGGTGGACCAACCGCAAAACCTGCTGACCTAAGCCCCCGTATTTCATGCGACCCTGGATCTCATCGGTCGGGCAAATCGTCCAACCAGCAGGCACCCTCAACGTGCGGCCGGGAAAAGATCTTTCCGATCTTTTCGGGATTCTTGTTTTGATGATACCGCATATACATACGGTCATCGGCGCCAAGGTCGAGGACTTCGATCTTTCCTGTGTAATGGGACATGATGTATTTGAAGGTTTTTTGGATCCCACTGAGGCGTTGGTTGATGCCGCGAGAAATCTCTATTCCGCGGCGCAGTGAAACCTGAAAATGGGAAGCGCCTTTTACCGGTCTGGCCTGAAAAAGGTAATACGGGCGGATACCCATTTGGTGACACTTGGCGAACGTGGCTGCCAAGATCTCTGGATCATCGTTGACCTTCGCGAGAAGCACGGTTTGGTTCAGGAACTGTACGCCCTGTGCGCGCAATGAGCGAACCTCATGCTCCGCCTTGACAGAGATTTCGCCGATGTGATCGAAGTGTGTGACGATCACTGCGGCCTTACCCGCTTCGTCGATGCGTTTGAACAAAGCCGGTAAAGCGGGATCCTCGAACCGTTTGGGCTGGTACGCTAGTGTTTTTGTACCAAATCGAATCGAATCCAGATGTGGGATTGGCAGCAGATGATCAATCATCTTGTCGAGCTTGGCCGTGCTGAGTACCAGCGGATCGCCTCCTGTTATCAGTACGTTCGTTATCTCGGGATGGCCGTTTATATATTGCGAAATTTGCTCGAAATCGGTTGCGATTTCATCGGTATTTTTTCCGACAAGGCGTTTTCGAAGGCAATAGCGGCAATATGATGCACAACGGTCCGTAACCAGAAGCAACCCGGTTTGGGCGTACTTGTGCTGAAATCCGGGAAAGACCGTATTATGTAGCTCGCCGCTCGTGTCCAGGTTTCCAGAACTTTCGAACTCATCGAATGACGGCTCCACGATGTATTTGAGCTGTTCATAATAACCGCTGTTTGTGATCTGCTCACGATAAGATTTTGTGACAAGATAACGCATGATGCGACTGGCTTGCAGTTCCCCCTCTGTAACGACGCGCGGGCCCTCGATGAAATTCATCACCGTAGTGTCAGGCTGCGAGGCCGGGTTGGCGGGTGGTGCTTCAGGAGGGCAAACGAGAGGCGTTCGCGTGTTCAACTCACGATCGCCACGGCTCTGGCCCTTATCGATGTCCGCGACCGCTTCCGGATGCCGTTCCCGCTGCGCCTCAAGCAGTTCGTGAACCCAGCGGTCTTGTGGAGGGGCCGTCTTCGTCGGGTTCGGCTCGACAGGATATCGACATGCGTCCACCAACAGAAGTGGTACCGACCAAACTCGCTGCCCGGGGCCGGCCACCATCTGGCTCAGGACCTGCTGCAAATAGGTCACAAATCGCTCCACCGTGCCCCGCTCAAACAGCGAGGTCGGATAGATCAGCTCTCCACAGATCGCCTCGCCGACTTGGGAAAGGTTAAGCGCAAGATCGTGTTGCGCGACACGATCGCCAACGTAAACAGATTCAAGCTCAAGGCCCGCCAATTCGGCCGACCCCCCAGAATTGTCTTGCCATGTAAGTGTAACCTCCGGTTTGTGAGACGGATCGATAAGTTGCACCGCCTGCTCAAATGGTAGGTCCTGATCATCCTGCACCCCACGCGCGGCGACATTAGCCCGTTCTAGCAATGTCTCCAGTGTCGGATCTCCCGATAGACTAATCCGCAACGCCAAGGTCCTGACGAAGCAGCCGATCAGTCCCTCAATCTCGGAGCGGGTGCGGTTGTCGGTAGGTGTACCGATCACCAGCTCGTTCTGACCCGACAGCCGCGCCAGTACCAGCACCCAGCCCGCCAGCAGGGTAACGAACAGGGTCGTCCCATGACGCTGGCTCAGTTCCTTGAGCTGTGTACTCAGCCGCTCGTGCAACTCAAATTCGACGTAACTGCCGCTGTAGTCCTGCTCCGCCGGCCGCGGCCGGTCTGTCGGCAGCTCCAGCACTGCTGGCAAGCCGTCCTGCATCCGGAGCCAGTATTCCGACTGCCGCTGCAAGAGTTCCCCTGCTAGCCGACCTCGCTGCCAAATCGCGTAGTCCGCATACTGCACCGGCAATGGTCTCAGCCGATCCGCGCGGCCTTCCCAGGCCGCGGAGTAGAGTTCGCTAAGCTCGCAAATCAGGATCTCCCGCGACCGGCCGTCCGAGACCATGCGGTGCATGATGATCAGCAGCATATGAATGTCCTGCGTCAAACGCCCCAGTCGAGCACGGATCAGCGGCCCGTCTTCCAGATCAAACACCGCCTGCCCTTCAAAACACATCAGCTCCGCAAGGGCCCCCTCCACATCCGTGGCCACCAGATCATCTCGTTTCAGCGGCAGGCCGATGTCCGCCGGTCCAATCCTTTGGAACGGCTCGCCGTCCTTCACCCCGAAGCTGGTGCGCAGCACCTCATGACGCGCCACCAACCCGTCCAAGGCCGACTGCAGGGCAGCCTCGTCCAATTCGCCGCGAAGCCGAAGCCCCACATAGATGAGATCGGCCTTATTACCGCCCTTCCGATGTGACAGGAACCAAAGTCGCTGCTGGGGAAGCGACAGTGGCACCCGTGATTGACGCGGCAAAGCTTCAATTGGCGGTACCGCACTCAGTGCAAGGTCTATCGTATTGTTTTGGATTGTTCGAGCCAGTTTCATTAGCCCTCCTCGGTCGAAGCATGCGACACCGCTATGGGAACAGGTCGTGTACCGTGTCCAAGCAATCGGCGTGCCACCGAGAAGGTCGTGCGAGCCAAGAGCCAATCCAAGTGTTTTCGCCGCGACAGTCGGTTTGCTGCGCCTAATTGTGTCGGGTTCCGGACGGTAGCGTCTTTAATCGGATACGGCTGGCACAGAAAAATTTGCCACTGAGCGCATGTTGAAAATACCGGCGAGCCGGCCACTAGCGCGGGCTAGGACGAGAAGGGCTTATTGCTGGTGCTCAGCGTTCATGGCTATCGAGACTGGCAGATGCGCGCTTGATCGGAATTGCCCATTTAAGAGCTCAGGAAGGTTGCTCTAGTTTCGAGTTCTGAGCTGACGGAACCGCGTTCCGATCGGCCGTCGCCGTCCCCGGCGCTTGCGCAAGGTGGGTGAATGATCGTAGGCCCGACCAGCGCCGCGGGGACCGATGGTTGACCGGATTGTGCAACCTGTGAGGCGGTCGAGAGCGCGGTCTTATCGTGGCGTCACCGTGATCGGTAGAGAAGAGGAGTGCCGGCCGCTTTGGGTGTAGAGGAGTATAGAAACGAAATGTGAACAAGGGTCAGATTGATGCGCAGTGTCGCGGGCTGCAGATGCGAATCCAAATTCGCCAGCGACATTTGCGCTGCTCAAGAATCCGATCTTTCGCTCTCCAGCCTCGGATGGCTGGTGCACGCCGAGACACGGCACAGGGTTTGGTGCGATGGGCGCAGATCGTTCTGTTGGCCAGTGAGGGGATCGAGAACAAGGAAATTGCCGTACGCCTTCGAGCGACGCCCAACACGGTGGGCACATGGCGTCGGTGCTTTGCCGAACAGAGGCTCGACGGCCTCTACGATGAACCCGCCCCGGCGCCCCTCCGGCAGATTGGCGATGAGGAGATTGCCGAGACGATCCGGTTGACGCTAGAGACGACGCCGCGGGACGCTACGCATTGGAGCTTGCGCTCCATGGCGCGGGCCGTTGGTTGTGCCCTCGACGATCCACCGCACCTGGACAGCCTTTGGCCTTCCGACGCACCGCACCGATAGCTTCAAACTGTCGTCCGATGCCTGTTTGTGAAGAAGGTGCGCGACATCGTCGGGCTCTATCTCGCACCGCCGCCCGAACCGGACGCTGGTCCTGTGCGTGGACGAGAAGAGCCAAATCCAGGCGCTGGACCGCACCCAGCCTTATCTACCGATGCGCCCTGGCCAGATCGAGCGGCGCAGCCACGGCTACACGCGGCAGGGGACCCTTTCCCTTTTAGCCGCGCTCGATGCCGCCAACGGCAAGATCATCGGCCGCTGCTTCAAATGTCATCGGGCGCGGGAGTTCCTAACGTTCCTGCGCGAGATCGAGGCCAACGTGCCGGCTGACCTGATCCTGTTCCCCGCCTGGTAGCGCAACAACTTAGGGCGCGCTAACGATCTCAATCTTCGCAGTCGGCTGCCTAGATGCAGATCTGCTAAGGCAGAAGCCTCGTCCCGCTTTACGGTGAGCACCGTCCGGGGCTCTTCCGCTGGCTTCAGGACGGCAGGCAAACCCCCGACGAGCCATGATTACCGGGTCTCCGTTCCCCAGCAAGTCAGATTATGTTGCCGCGGCTGGTGCGACAGCATCAGCGTGGCATTCTGGGGGTACAGCCTCTGCCTAGCGACTTCGCTGCTTCGAGGCGGTAGCAAGAGCAGCGTGTCACATAAATTCTTCCTATGTCGACCCAGTATCTTTTCCGACTTATCCCGTTCGAAATGTTGGCTTAAATCCATTGTGCTCCTCAGCGCGAGGAATGCTTGGCAACCTCTACGGTCTTTACCCTAACCTTTGGTTTCCACACATATAAGGGCCGCGCTTTGAAATTAGACGATAACACCGCCGGGAACGATCAACTGAAGGGCGGACCGTCGCATAACGCATCTCCGGAGCGGTTCGCGCTAGGGCTGACTCGGGCGAATCTGGGCAGCGTGAGGGAGGCGGGTTCCTCCTTATGTGAAGTGTCGCTTCGCGGCCCGTTCAGCCGAAACGAGCACATCGAGCGGGAGCGTGCCCTTGCGGTCGCGGCTCTGATCCGAAGCAAAGTTTTCATCCCGGTCGGCCACGCCCGCGGACCTTACCGCCTCCATCTTGCGCTTGATGGTGACGGACTACTTTTCCAGATCGCCACGGAAAAGCATGTAAACGCAATTACTCATCGAATGTCCGTCATTCCAATGCGTAGGTTTCTCAAGCATTACATCCACACCTGCCAAAACTATTACGACGCTATGTCGCGCGCGCCCCTTGCGTCGCTAACAACGATTGATGCAGGACGTTGCGCTCTTCATGACGAGGGTGCCGAATTCCTCAAGACCCGCATTGCCGACAAGTTGGTTGTCGATAGCGACACTGCCCGACAGCTGTTCGTACTCGTCTACGTTCTGTTGATGCGAATCCAGCCGCTCAGGGATAGGCATCAGAGTGAGAAGCGCCGATGGCGAGGCAGAACCCCACTGAGCAAGTGCAAGCAACACGATCTCTATCCATTTAAGGAGCAACTATGGATGCCTTGGCCCTAAATGCCACGTCGGGCTTTTTGGCGAGCATCGATCATAATTTTCGAGCCGCCATGGCCTTTCTGGATCTCCCCGAGGGACTTGCCGAGCGCATCATACAGTGCAACTCAACCTATACGGTGCGCTTCGGGGTGAGATTGCGTGGCCGAATGTACAGCTTTGTCGGGTGGCGCTCGGTACACAGCGAGCACTGTGAGCCTGTCAAAGGGGGCATTCGCTACGCTCCGGACGCAGATGCTGAAGAGGTGGAGGCGCTCGCGGCGTTAATGACATTGAAATGCGCACTGGTTGATGTGCCGTTCGGAGGTTCAAAAGGCGCTCTCAAGATCAATCCACGTGAGTGGAGCCCGCAAGAGCTGGAACGCATCACACGGCGGTTCACTCAGGAGTTGAACAAACGTGGCCTGATCGGACCCGGCCTCAACGTGCCTGCGCCTGACGTAGGCACCAGCGAGCGCGAGATGGCTTGGATGATGGACGAATTCCGCCGGGCCAACCCCACCGATGTCATCAACGCCCGCGCCTGCGTGACGGGAAAGCCGCTTTCCAAAGGCGGGATTGCGGGCCGCACGGAGGCGACAGGTCGCGGAGTGCAGTTCGCCATCCAATGCTATCTCCGCGATCTGCGTACCCCCGGAATTTGCGGACGGCGAGATCTGGAAGGGGCCCGTGTCATTGTGCAGGGTTTTGGCAATGTAGGCTACCACTCGGCAAAATTCATCTCCGAAGATGATGGGGCGCGGATTGTAATAGTCGCCGAGCGCGATGGATTTGTCTCAAATCCCGAGGGCATTCCCATCGAAGCTCTGAAACAGCATCAGTTGCGCACCGGCACCATTCTCGGTTTTGAGGGCGCCAATTCTTTCGCAGGGGACATGAGCGGCATTGAAGAGGAATGCGATATCCTTATTCCCGCAGCGATGGAGAATGCCATTCACATCGAAAACGCCGAGCGGATCAAAGCCCGCCTCATTGTTGAAGCTGCCAATGGCCCTGTCACCTTCCAAGCCGACCGAATTCTGCGGTCCCAAGGAGCATCGATCCTGCCCGATCTCTATGTCAATGCGGGCGGAGTGGTGGTGAGTTATTTCGAATGGGTGAAGAATCTTACTCACATCCCTTTCGGTTTAATGGAGAGGCGGCGGCGCGAGCGAAGGAACCACGCTATTGCAACAGCGCTCGAGCGAATGACCGGCAAGACGTTTCCCGCTGACATGCGCGACGAATTTCTGGAAGGCGGCGCCGAGATCGATCTCGTTCGCTCCGGCCTCGAGGACGTGATGCGCAGCGGCTGGGCCAATATCGCGGATCTTCTTGAAGAGCAGCCGGACCTTGGTGACTACAGGACAGCGGCTTACATCGTGGCCATTCGCAGGATCGCCGCGGCTTATGAGGCTATAGGTATTTGAGAGTAGCCCCTGAGTGACTCTAGCTCTGCAACCCCTGCCGGCGCCACCTCCCCGCCGGCAGGGTGCTTTTTCTGAAACATGTGACCTCATGAACGATTGAACCAGCCGGCGCTGACCATCTGGGAATAGCTCTCGTTCGCATGACCTGGCATCGATCGGGCCGCATGTCCTTACTCTACAGGAGAATGCCTTGCCGATTCGCCGCGAAGGTTACTGGCCCGACCTCCCAGTCTGGCTCTTCGTCGCGGTGGTCGCCATAGCCCGTCATTGCGTCATTGAGCGCCTCCGGCGTGATCACCGATGGTCGACGCAAGCTCCTGGCGTGGTAATTTGGCCTGTCCAAGGTCGAGCTCACCGGGACGGAGTTCTTCTGCAAGCGCTCATTTGCCTTCGTTCGTATAACGGAATTCTAGATCGGGCTAACCCCGGACTCTCCTGCAAGCTCTCCAGCGATGCCGCTCCTTGCAGCAGGTATTTTGCCGGCCGACTCATCTAATCGGCACCGCTTTCGAGCAGCTGCCGCGCGGCAGTCAAAAGGTGCAGCGTGAAGATCAGAACGGAACGTGCGTAACAGGAATTCCCGATCCAGCCGCGCCGCTTTTTCAGACCGTGCATAGACCAGGGGTCCGAGTCCTGAGCTCTCGAGGCGGCATTTCGCAAATCGTCTCGCGGAACCCGATCGGACGCTAAATTGGAGCAGATGTCTTTGGTGTGTTTGCAACCAATGAACTCCGCCCGGCGCAGCCCGAGTAAGACACCACCGAAGCGCCTCTATCGAACATAAATTGTTTCTATGGCAGCGGCAAAATAATGAGGGTGCGAGAGCTGAGTTTTGACCTCTCCAAACGCACAAAATAATTATACGGTGCCTCGTCTACCTAGGCGCCCGCCACTGCGGGCGACAAAGGCGTCACCCGGTATGTTGATTATAGAACGTTTTGCCATGGCTCTTAATGAGACCTACCCTCGAGATGCTTCCTCGTTGTCCACGAGGACGGTCACAGTCAGCAACTTCCCCTCAGAGCTAAGCGTCAGCGGGTGGTTCGCGAATTTGGGCAATGTAAATATCGCTGCCCCACTGACCGGTAGTGTCGACGCTGACTGGGTTGTAGTGGGTGGGGGGTGGTTCGGAACTAATGCGGCTAGGCGCATAGCAGAGCTTCGTCGCCAGGATTCGGTTTTGCTGGTCGATGCTGTTGAAATCGGCAACAACGCCGCGGGGCGCTGCGCAGGCTATGCGATTGACCTTGCGCATAATCCACGAAACGCGAATTTTGTCGAAGATGAAAAGGGCAATATCGAGGAGCGCGATATCAATCTGGAGGGTATAGCCTATCTGCGGGATGCCGTGGAGAGGTATGGCATCAAATGCGATTGGAGCCCTGAAGGAAAGACGCACTCGGCAGTGACCGCGAGAGGCGAAGCTTGTCTTGCAACCTTTGCTCAAGCACTCGATCGGATCGGAGCAGAATATCAATGGTACGACGCCCGCCAGATGAAAGACATGGTTGGCTGCTCGTACTACACGAAAGGCCTGCACACTCCGGGCACTGTTCTGCTGCAGCCAGCAGCCTTGCTCCGCGGCATTGCCGCCAATCTAGGAGACAATGCAACAGTCTATGAAAAGACACCAATCCTTGAGGTTGTGTACGGCTCTCCGCGCCATGTCCTGCGCACGGCTAACGGGGAGATCCAAGCCAAGAACATAATCCTCGCCAATAACGGATTCATCTCAGAGTTCGGCTTTTTCGAGAAGAGCGCCATCCCGGTTTACACATACGCGAGCATGACCCGCCCTTTGACGGCTGCGGAAAGCGCTAGAATCGGTGGTCGAGCGACCTACGGCTTGATTCCGGCGGAGAGCTTCGGGACCACAGTGCGCAGGACGGCGGACAATCGGCTTTTCATTCGAAACATCTACGACTACGCCGACGGGTTCCATACCACCGATGCGCAGCTCGCGCGCGCCAAACGCAGTCACCAGAAATCGTTCTATAGGCGCTTCCCCGAAATATCTTCGATCGGCTTCGAATACACTTGGGGCGGTGCCCTGAGCCTGGCCCAGAACGGCGGCTTCGTTTTCGGTCAGCTGAGTGACCGGGTCTTCGGGGCGGGCTTCTGCAACGGCACCGGCGTCTCGCGCGGTGCAATATACGGCAAGGCTGTAGCCGAACTCGCCTGTGGCCAGGATAGCAAGTCTATTCGCATTCTGCAGAACAAGGCAAGGCCGAGCCCGGCATACCCAAAGGTAATCACTTCGCTTGGTGTCCGATATTCGACGAGATTCCGGCTCTGGAGAGCCGGTCGTGAAGTATAGATGCGGGCTAAAGTTAAATCAGGAGTGACGAACATGGCGAATCTGAGAGGTATAAACTTGGCTATGCAGACCCCCTTCCATAAGGACGGGTCAATCGATTTCGCCCGCTGGGACAAGCTGCTCGATCAATATCTGGAGACCGGGATGCACGGTTTTGTGCTCAGTTCCGGCACTGGCCAGCATGCCTACCTCACCGAGGAAGAATGTAATAAGCTGTTCGCATCGGGCGTGAAGCGTATCGACGGTCGTGCCGCGATTACTGCGCAAACCTCGGCTTTGAACCTGCAAGAAGTGATCCGCCGCTCCAAGGCCGCTCAAGATGCCGGCGTGGATGCGCTGATGATCCTGCCGCCCTTTTTCGAGGGTCCCAAGCACGATGATGGCATTTTCGCCTTCTATGAAGCTGTCTGCAAGGAAGTGTCGATCGACGTCATCGGCTACAATATCCCCGGGGCGACGGGTATCGAGCTAACTCCGAAGCTCTATACGCGCTTGCTGCAGCTGGACAACTTTAATTTCATCAAGGACAGCGCAGGTGATCTATGCAAGCAACAGGCGCTGTTGGCGTGCGGTGGTAATATACTGAATGGCGCCGATCCCAACGCGCCGTTCTCCTTCATGTTGAGTACGGCAGGTACGATTTGGGGCTGCGCCAATATCTTTCCGAGTGAGGCGATCCAGCTCTTCAACCTTATCGATAGCGGCAAACACGCCGAGGGCCTGAAGCTGTGGCAGTCGATGTTCCCGATCGTCGCCTACTGCTGGCAAAATGACTACATCCCGGCTGTGAAGGCTGCATCGCGCCAGATGGGCTTTGACGGTGGCACTGTGCGCGCGCCGGTGTGCGAGGTGGGTCCGGACGAAGAGGTAAAAATCGCCGCGGCTCTCAAGCCATTGCAGCTGGCAAGGGCAGCCTAGCAGGATATTTTCAGCCTGGAATCCCGATGATGAATAGCCAAGAAGCTCGCTTGCGCAACGACCTTGCCGCAGCGTTTCGCTGGACCGCGCGCCTCGGTTTACATGAGGCGACTGCGAACCATTTCTCAGTCGCCCTCGACGAGAATGGCGGTCGGTTTCTCATGAATCCGAACATGGCCCATTTCTCGCAGATTAAGGCGCGCGATTTGCTCTTACTCAATTCGGCCGCGAAGGAGGCGCCGAGAGGCCCTGACGCGCCAGACCGCACAGCGTGGGAATTGCATTCATTCCTTCACCGGAACATCCCGCGCGCGCAGTGCATTCTGCACACCCACATGCCCTACGCGACGGCCTGGAGCTGCCTGGAGGACCCGGAGATCTTGCCGATCTGCCAGAATTCTGCGCGGTTCTATGGCAACGTAGCCTACGACAACACTTACGGCGGAATGTTCGTCGATTCCGAGGAGCCGGCGCGAGTGGCCGAGCTACTGGATGACAAGGATGTCTTGCTCCTTGGCGGGCACGGAGTGCTGGTGGTGGGCCTCAGCGTGGCGCATGCCTTCGACACGCTCTATCACCTCGAACGCGCCTGCATGAATCTCGTGCTGGCGCATTCCACCGGGAAGCAGGTCAAACGCCTGTCGCATGAAGTTGCGGCTAAGACGGCGCGGCAGTGGCGAGAATACCAGGGATTCTCCGAAGGGCACTTTCGCGCTCTCGTCTCGATACTCGACAAGGAAGACCCGGGTTATCGGCTGCAGCCGGCTGTCGCTGCCTGAGAATGGGAACTTCTATGACAAGTTTTACTCGGGACGATGTCCTCTCGATAGCTCGCGCGCTGAGGCTACCCTCGCGCCCCTTTATCAATGGCGACTACCATCGTGCCACAGCCGGAAGAACATTCAAGAGCGTCAACCCCGCCACGGGTGAAGTTCTTGCGGAAATCGCCGGCTGCGGTCCATCCGATGTGGATGCTGCTGTAGCGGCTGCGAAGGCCGCGTTCGACTCCGGCGTGTGGTCGCAGAAACACCCATCTGAACGCAAGGCGGTGCTGCAGCGTTTTGCGGAGCTGACCAACAAGAACCTGCAGGAACTCGCGGTTCTGGAAAGCCTGGATTCGGGCAAGCCGATCACCGACTGCTTAACGGTCGACGTGCCGTTCACGGCAAGCACCATTGCTTGGCATGCTGAAGCCCAGGACAAGCTGTTCTCCAGAATAGCATCGACCGACAGCAACGCACTCGGGATGATCGTACGCGAGCCGCTGGGTGTAGTCGGCCTTGTGCTTCCTTGGAACTTCCCGATGCTCATGGCTGGCTGGAAGCTGGGTCCGGCCTTGGCCACGGGGAATTCCGTTGTGCTAAAGCCATCCCAGATGACTACGCTTACCGCCCTGCGCATGGCGGAACTGGCCGTCGAGGCAGGGCTACCGGCGGGGGTTTTGAATGTCGTGACCGGGTCGGGCGAGGTCGGAGAGGCGCTCGGTCTTCACCCAGACCTCCGTATTATTTCGTTCACTGGTTCCACCGAAGTCGGGCGGATGTTCCTCGACTACTCCCGGCGCTCGAATCTGAAGCGGATCGTACTGGAGCTGGGCGGAAAAAATCCCGCGGTTGTATTGGCGGACGCGCCAAACCTCGACTTTGTGGCCGAGCAGCAGGCCTTCTCAATTTTGACCAACATGGGCCAGAATTGCGCCTCGAACAGCCGCCTGATCGCACACAGGGCGATCAAGGAAGAATTGACCGACAAGATCGTCGCCGCTTGCAGGAATTGGAATCTGGGCGATCCACTGGAGCCGTCCACGCAGCTCGGCCCAGTGGTGGGTGCAAACCACTGCAACACCATCAAGAAATATCTCGAGAGGGGGCGTGCCGAGGGTGCGGCGCTCGCCTGCGGTGGCAATCAGCTTGATCGGCCAGGCTATTTCATCGAGGCGACGGTGTTCGACAGGGTGACGCCGGATATGACCATCTACCGCGAGGAGATCTTTGGCCCTGTGTTGACCATCTCCGAAGCGCGGGACGATGACCACGCGATCGAGCTGGCCAACGACACCGATTATGGTCTCACTGCGTCGCTATACACGACGGACGTGGGCAAGGCTCACAAGCTTTCAAGGCGGCTCAACGCGGGCACCGTCTCTGTGAACTGCTACTCCGAAGGCGAGATCTCGACCCCGTTCGGCGGCTTCAAGCAGTCCGGCTTCGGGGGGCGCGACAATGGCCTGGAGGCGCATGAGCAGTACACCGAGGTGAAGACAATATGGATGAATCTGGCGCCGCCGGCCCGGCCTGGAGCGTAGACGATGAAGTCTGTTCGAGTGGTCGAAGGCAATACGTTCGTCGCGCAGGACATCGAACGTCCGGCGTTGCGCGCGGGCGCCGTGCGTGTGAGGATCCAGGCTGCATTCTTGCCGCCTTACTTCGAGCATTTGCCTTCAGGTAGTTGGCAGACGCCTCCTCGCCCTTTCACTCCCGGTCAATGCGCGATCGGCATCGTCGAGGAAACAGCCGATCCGGACTGCGCGCTGCGTCGCGGTCAGACAGTCTATTGTGATATGTATATCGAAGGCTCCGGACCCGAGGCGGATCATGGGTTCATCGGCTGTTTCGGGCTGGCACCCGCCGCAAGCCGGCATCTCGCAAAATGGCCGAATGGCACATTTGCGGAGGAGTTCGTTGGCCCGGAACTATGCTTCACAGCCATCCCTGACAACGTGCGCACGTCGCCCGAAATTCTGTGTCGGTTGGGATGGTTCGCAACTGCGCTGGCTGGCTTCAGGCGAGGGGGTTTCCGGCCGGGTAACGTCGTTGCAATTAACGGTGCCGCGGGCCTGCTCGGCAGCTCCGCTGCTGTCGTGGCATTGGCCATCGGAGCGGCCCAAGTGCGGCTCGTGGGACGCAGGACTTCAGTTCTTCGGGAGTTGGCTGCTCTGGACAGCCGCATCGTGGTGGAGGACCCGGACGATCAATCCCCGCTTGACTTCGTCCTGGATTGCGTCGGAGGAGAGAACGCCTCCAAATCGGTGGCGCTGTCGGAACGGCTGCGTCGCTTCGGGAATGTTGCGTTCGTCGGTGCCCTCACCGCGCGTGCGGCCTTCAACACAAGCCTGTTGATGCGCAACAGCAACAGCGTGGTGGGCTCATTCTGGTTTCCTCACGAACTGGCCGCAGACGTGCTGGCATTAATCGCCGCAGCCGCGATCGATCTGTCGGCTTTCCGCGCTGAAACTTTCGATACCGATCAAATCGCAGCCGCGATGAAGCAGAGCGTTCAGCACTCTGGCGGGCTGTTTCATGTCGCGCTGAAACCTTGAACGAGAGTAAGATGTCCACTCTTCCGGAAGAAGTACAGGTAGTCGTCATCGGCGGCGGCATTGGCGGTGCGTCGATCGCGTATCACTTGGCCAAGCGCGGCGTGTCCGATGTTCTCCTTTTGGAGCGCGACCGGCTAACATGCGGCACGACCTGGCATGCGGCTGGTCTGGTCGGCACGCTTTGGCCCACGAAGAACATGACCCAGCTCGGCGCCTATTCGCACCGCCTCTACCAGGAGCTCGAAGCGGAAACTGGGCAGGCGACCGGGTATAAGCGCAACGGCTCGATCTCGCTTGCGCAGAACACGGCCCGGCTTGAGGAATTGACGCGCACCGCCGAGATGGCACGGGTGTTTGGTGTTGAGGTCGAAGTGGTCGGGCCAAAAACGCTTGGAGAACTTTATCCGGGCATCGACACCAGCGACCTGGCCGGCGGGCTCCATTTGCCGAAGGACGGCCAGACCAATCCCATCGACGTCACCATGGCACTGGTTAGGGGCGCACGCATGAAAGGCGCGGCGGTCCGTGAGGGCGTCACCGTCACAAAGATCCTGACCGACGGCGACAAGGTAACTGGTGTTGAAACCAGCCAGGGCACTGTCCGCGCCAGGAAGGTGGTTCTGACGGGCGGTATGTGGTCACGCGACCTGGCCAAGCAGGTCGGAGTGGTGCTGCCACTGTTCGCCTGCGAGCACTACTACGTCGTTTCCGAGCCGATTCCCGGATTACCGAGCAAGCTACCCATTATGCGCGATCTCGACCACGGCGTTTATTTCAAGGAAGACGCTGGCAAGCTTCTGATCGGTTTTTTCGAGGACAATGCGAACCCGCTTCCAATGTCGAAGCTGCCGGCCGATTTCAGCTTCGGCCACCTGCCATATGAGCTCGACCACTTCGAGAAGTATCTCGAGAGGGCCATGGGCAGGCATCCGGTGCTGGAAAAGATCGGCATCTCGACCTTCTTCAACGGCCCGGAGAGCTTCACCACCGACAATCAGCACCTGATGGGCGAAGCGCCGCTTCTGAAGAACTTCTTTGTCGCGTGCGGTTTCAACAGCCGCGGCATCGGCGGCGCGGGCGGCATTGGCATGGTGATGGCCGAATGGATCGACCTTGGTTATCCACCGATGGACGTCTGGGAAAGCGATTGCCGCCGCGCGATGCCCTTCCAAGGCGACGAGACATATCTGGAAAACCGCGTCGCCGAGGCGCTCGAGCGTTCCTATGCAATGCACTGGCCTTACTATCAGTATCGCTCCAGCCGAGGCATCCGCAAATCGCCATTCCACGACCGTCTCGTTGAGCTGGGCGCGGTGCATGGTGAGGTCGCAGGCTGGGAGCGCCCGAATTGGTACGCGCCGAAGGGCGTCAAGGCAGAATATGAATATAGCTACAGCCGCCAGAACTGGTTCCCCTATGCGGCAGAGGAGCACAACAACGTTCGCGAGAACGTCGGCTTCTACGATCTGACTTCGCTCGCCAAGTTCAAAGTAACAGGCAGCGACGCTGAGACGCTCCTGCAGCGGCTCTGCTGTGCTGACGTCGCAGTGCCGGTTGGCAAGCTCGTCTATACCCAATGGTTGAACGAACGCGGTGGGATCGAGGCCGATCTCACCGTGGTGAAAATGGGACAGGACGAATTCATGATCGCCACTCCCTGCGGCAGCCATGTGAAAGACTGGTCCTGGCTGATGACCCATGTCGCAACCGAGGAAAACGTCGAAATCACGGATATCACCGATGATTTCGGCGTGATCGCGGTCCAGGGTCCGAATGCCCGCGCTGTCTTCCAATCGATGACCGATGAAGACCTTTCCAACGAGCATTTCGGATTCGGCACCGGCCGCTGGATGACCGCCGCTGGCGTGCGGCTTTGGGCTCAGCGGATTTCCTATGTCGGCGAGCTCGGCTGGGAGATCTACATTCCTGTTCAGGATGCATTGACCTTCCTCGACGCGCTCCTAGTCGCTGGGAAAAGCTTCGGCCTACGACCTGCCGGCATGCACGCGGTGGACGCGTTGCGCATGGAGAAGGGCTTCCGCCACTGGGGCCATGACATCGTCTACGAGGACAATCTGGTCGATGCCGGGTTGGCCTTCACAGCCAAGCCGAACAAGAACCAGCCCTTCATTGGCCGCGACGCATTCGTCCACCAGAAAGGCGCTGGGATCAGTAAGAAGCGAATGGTTTGCTTCCTCCTGGAGAAATCCGAGCCGCTACTTTTTCATAACGAGCCGATCCTCATGGACGGCAAACCCGTCGGATATCTGACGTCCGGAAATTATGCGCACCACCTGGGGGCTGCAATCGGCATGGGCTATGTGAACGCCGAGGAGGCCGTCACAGCCGAATTTATCGCCAAGGGCAAATTCGCAATCCAGGTCAACGGGCGCGCTGAACCGGCGAAGGCCAGCCTTATGCCATTCTATGATCCGAAATCAGAGCGCATGCGCGCCTAAGACCTAAGAAATTCAGAAACTTGGAGTATCGTTCTGTGAACAACCAATTCTCACTTGACGGAAAAGTCGTGCTCATCACGGGGTCAACGCGCGGCCTCGGCTGGGCCTCCGCCCAAGCTGCTGCAGAGGCTGGTGCAATGGTGGTGCTCCACGGGCGCAGCGAAGCTGCCGGGAAAGCGCGAAAGGAAGAACTGGAGGCGAGGGGCCTCAAAGCCGATTACTTGGCCTTCGAAATGGCCGATCGTGACGCTGTCACAACAGCGATCCCGACGATCATCCAGCGCCACGGCAGCATCTGGGGCCTCGTAAACAACGCAGGCATGCTGCTGCACAACGCCATCTGGGACGAAACCGTCGATACTTACGAGCGGATGATGGCCGTCCACATGGTTGCACCGTTCTTGCTGACACAGGCGGCAGCCGCTGAAATGCGGAAGGTAGATACCCCAGACCGAGGTCGCATCATAAACATCTCGTCAATCGCATTCTCCAGCCCGCGGGCCGGAATTTGCAACTACACGTCGGCGAAAGGCGCGATCGTAGGATTCACCAGGGCCGCATCAGCTGAACTGGGAGCCTTCGGTATACGCGTCAACGCGATTGCTCCCGGATATTTCGTAACCGAAATCAACAAGGAAAGGCTGGCGGACGAGACATTTGCGAACAAGATCAAGGTACGCACGCCCTCCGCGCGTTGGGGTGACCCGTCGGAGCTGGGCGGCCCAACCGTGTTCCTTCTGTCCAACGCCTCGTCCTACGTAAACGGGCAGCTGCTATTTGTTGACGGCGGCATGAGCCACTTCCTTCACAGCGTTTAAGGAGAACACATATGGCTGGTCGTCTTGATGGTAAGGCAGTACTTGTCACCGGCGCAGGATCCATGGGCCCTGGCTGGGGGAACGGGAAGGCTGCCGCCGTGCTCTTCGCTCGCGAAGGCGCCAAGGTTCTAGTGGCGGACCTGAACAAGGACGCTGTGCAGCAGACTGCGGACATAATTCGGGGTGAGGGTGGATACGCGGAAATCTTCATAGGAAACGTAACCGACGAACAGTCGGTCAAAGCCATGGTAGCAGCGTGCGTCGACGCGTTCGCCAGCTTGGACGTGCTACACAATAATGTCGGCATTCTCAAAGCGGGGAGTCCAGAAAGTACTAGCGTCGAGGACTGGGATCGAATACTCAATATTAATACGAAGGCATTTTTCTTGCCCTGTAAGCATGCCTTGCCCCAGATGCTTAAGCAAGGATCGGGCTCGATCATCAATATCTCCTCAATTTCGGGCTTCCGCAATCTCGGCTCGCCCTACATCGCGTACAACACCTCAAAGGGAGCCGTTGTATCATTCACTCGGAACCTTGCGGCGACCTATGCCGATAAGGGTATTCGCGCGAACTCAATTCTCCCGGGAATCATCGACACGCCAATGGCGAGGGACGCAACCATCCAGACTAGCGGGAAATCCGAGGCGGAGATTGACTTTGACGCTCTGGCCAAGGCACGGGCTGCACGCGTCCCCATGAAACGAACCGGCACCGCCTGGGACATCGCGCACACGGCTCTGTTCCTGGCAAGCGACGATTCGGCCTACATCACCGGGTCGGAAATCTACGTGGATGGAGGGTTGAACTGCGTCGCATAGCCCGATGTGCGAAACAATCCTCGATCAGGCTGACGCGCCTCGGATATTGCCGGGAGGTCGGAACCCCAGTGTCCGACTCGGTCACAGAGCCTTCACGGTCGGGCAACTTCGGATCTAAAGCGCGTCGCGCTGAAACGAATTCAGGCGACGCGCTTTAAGTCTTTGTTTCTATGCATGCCGTTTTCCCAAAACCGCTGCGCACTTTTAGGCGACATGCATTAAGTCAGTCACCAACGATGTCTGGTGAGAGGTGTTTCCGTGGGTGCAAGGACCCAATCCATTGGCTTACGCGGCCTGCTCTCGTCTCACATGTTGCTGTCTGTGTTCGAAGCGAGGCGACGTGTTTGGAAGATGCTCGCAGCCCTTGAATCAAATGTATGTTCCATGACAGCATTCGTTTTGGGCCGCTGCATTAGGTCAATCGCTCGAAGATGACGTTGATGTCAGTCATTGCAGCAAGTCGGTATGATCTGCATTCCATCAGATTAATGATCTGAGCCGTGATGCCCTTTAGATACTGCTCACTTGACTCGCATTGGATGACAGCAGGTCTGATGCGCTCGTAGTCAATCGCCTTAACAAGATCGTGGTCCAGTCCTTCGCAATCGATCGATAAAAAATCGACCTTATTGGCATAAGGGGTCAATAGTTCATTGATACCGATCGCGCTCACCTCAATATGTTCTCGGATACCTCCTATACCGTCGAAGTCGCCGAAACTTTCAATATGTGCCTTATCTACCGAGGAAAGCTCATGGGCGTTTCCAATGAAGAGCGTGGCAGACGCTTGCGGAGCGGGCAAGACAACGGATCGCACGAGAACGTCTTCCGGGCGTGCGGTGCGGATCAGCGGTTCCAATTCAGGATTGGGTTCAACTAGAACACCTCGCGCGCCTCTTTCGTACATAAGATATGTACTTGACGTAGAGATGGGGTGATTAGCGCCGATTTCGACATAGAACACACTGGTCCAAGGTCTTTGGGTCTTGCAGAGTCTTGCGGCCAAGATCCCTTCGACAATAACGTCTTCTCCGGCTAGCGCATAACTAGCCGGAGCGAAGTGCTTGATCCGAGAGTTCGGCAGATTGAGCCTAGCGACCTCTTGGTTTATGGACTGGTTTTCAAACTGGGACAACATAGTTCGCACTCCGATGTTACTTGCGATTGTGGTATGGGCCGTCACGACCGGTTTGTTGTGGCGGCTCTTGCTCATCATCCTAGCAATCGGCGTGCCAGTGCGGATCTCCTTAGAGAAGCACGCGCAGCCGCTGGGATGGCCGCAACACTTTGTCGAGTTCGCGACAGTCAAGATGAACCCGGAGCACACGCGCGCCTGCAAAAGGGGCAGTCCAAGACCGACCGGATTGACGCCGCTATGCTGGCTCGCTTCGGCTCGCCTTGCCGAGCCTGGAATGCTGATGAGAATGTCGAAGGGGCCTCGGAGACCAGCTTCGCTGGCGATCCGGATACGGCATTCGGCGTCGACCGCCCCGGATGTGGGCGGCGATCTGTTTCAACGTCATTTGGGTTGGCGCTGACATGCCGGAGTTGGCAACCCTTGCCAACAAGGGCTGCAAGTCTCGCTGGCCTCGCACCGGTTGATCGACAATCCGGCCAATGAAAGCCTAAGAGCTTCATCCCAGGGCGCCCGGCAAACCCTCAGGCACGCAATCTGCATACCTGCCCTCGTCGCCACCCCGCTTCACGAACCACTCAAGGTAAATATGAAAGCCTCAGAGCAGGCGGCAAACGCCCAAAAGCCGCCATTACCTCTATCTGCGAAGCTCATCGTCCTCGCAAACACGCTAATTAGCCGGCACCTGTGGAATCAAAAAAAGTGCCGGCCCAGCTAGCCCCCGGGGAGAAGGGCTCAGGCGTCCAGCCAGACGTTCTGGAACTCCATTGTGTAGGTGGGGTGCATGGCGTAGTTCTTTACCTTCTTGTTCATGTGGCAGTAGAGCTTCTGCCAGAACGGCTGGATCATGATGCCGGACTGCTGGAGGATCTGCTCGACGTCCTTCATAATCTCCCTGCGTTTGGCGACGTCTGTCAGCGACAGCGCGTCTTTGAGCTTGGCGTCGAAATTTGGATCGGAGTAAGCCGTCTCGTTCCAAGCCTCGCCAGTGCGGTACGCCAATGCGAGGACCTGAACCCCGAGCGGGCGCATGTACCATTGTGTTGTGGAATAAGGGTATTTGTTCCAGTCGTTCCAGTAGGTCGAGGCCGGGATAACGGTACGCTTAACCTTGATACCAGCTTCGCGCAGTTGAGCAGCGATTGCGTCAGCTGTGTTCTTCTGCCATTCGTCGTCGACCGAGATTATCTCGTGCTCGAAGTCGGCCTGTCCGGCATCCAGCATCAGCTTCTTGGTACCCGCAATATCCCGCGCCTTTTTTGGGAGCGGATAGTACTCTGGATGAATGGGGCTCACATGGTGGTTCTCGCCGACTGTTCCATGGCCATTGTAACCGAGCTGCATTACGGCGTTGTTGTCGACCGCCATCTGCAGCGCGTTGCGCACCCGTTTGTCGTCGTACGGCTTGTGGGTCGTATTCGTTCGGCAAATTAAGGTGGTTGCTGTATCTATTTCGGATTTGGCTAGGCCCATCTTGTCCAAGATGTCGATGAAGTCCGCCGGCGTCTCAAAATTGAGGTCGATCTCACCGGAATCGAACGCGTTTAACGAGGCGTTGAAATCGGCGCCGTAGTCGATGAACTCGATACTATCGAGGAGCGCTTCGCCACCCCACCACTTGCCATTCGCGCGACGCTTGACGACCGCTTTCGAACCCACCGCATAGGATACCAGCTCGAATGCTCCGGTACCGATGGGCTTTTTGACCGGGTCAGCTCCGTCTTTATCGAAGTCACGATGAACCACGAGCGCCGGGTAATCAGTGAACCCCGCAATTAGGGTAATGTCGGGCGCGGACAGCTTCAATTTGACCGTGTTGTCGTCCAACTTAGTGATCGAACCTTCCCTCGCCTTACCCGTTTTGGTGTCTACCAAACCACTGACACGTGCCGCCATGGAATTGCCCGAGACATTTTTCTCACACCAGCGATTCAGGTTGACGACCACATCCTCGGCGGTAAAGGCATCGCCGTTGTTCCAGGTAACGCCTTTTCGCACATGCAGCGTATATTCTGTGGCATCGTCATTGACGTCCCAGCTTTCGAGCAGAACCGGCTCAAAGGTGAACTGGCGGGTGTAGCGGACCAGGGGCTCGAGCCATGAGCGTGTTACGTTTGCCATTTCCGTCCAGTCGTAGGTCCGAGGATCCTTCTGACCTTTGACGTTCATTGAGACGCGCAGTGTTCCACCCTTCTTCGGCTCTTCAGCCACGGCCCTTGTAGGGGCCGCAAGACCGATCATGCCGTAGGCAACCGCGGTAGATGCCCCGAAAGCAGTCGCGAGAGCCAGAAATTCACGCCGATCCATACGACCTGCACGCGCCTCTCCCGCCATAGCCCTAATGGTTGATGGAACTTGCTCGCCGTTGCTTGTGAAAACTCCCATGTGCTTTCCCCTTTATGCCTCTGCTAATATCACGCCTTCGCGAACTAGCTTTCGAAAAGACGCGATCTAAACTTGTATTCTTGAGTGAACTTTTACCAGCGGTTCCAAGAACTGCCGATAAACGTCGGAGTTCACTTCAAAGTCACTTACCCTGGTGGCATAGGCTGTCATACCTGTCGCAGTACTCATCTGGCCTTCCTAAATAGAAGGACGGTTAGCTGACGAATGCGCGGTCCGCCGGCTTTGCCTCAGGGCGGTCGCCGGGGCGGTAGAGTGAAATCATATGCTGCGATTACGGGCTTCTGAAAGACGAAAAAAAACCGACCGATATAATGGCAGTTTATGTCTCTTGCAGCTAAACCGAGGACTTTGCGCTCGTGATGCGTCGGCGACGGATGCGCCCTCGAGTACTCTAAAGGATCGGGAAGTGAGACCGATTTCGAGAGCTGCGACACAGGCTTGGCCCAACTCGGCTCGGCACCTCGCATTGCCTCTATCAAATGTTTTAGCCTCAACGACCGGATGGGCGGCCACGGCGTGTTGATGCCGCACCCGATCTCGCATCGTAAGCGCGGCGAACGCTGCTTCTGGCGGATCGGCCCCACCCTGACGGCAAGACCATCGATATATCCTAAGCACCAAACGCTCAAGCACCGGACGGCCGAAGCGCGGTCACTGCCTGCCCAGCGTCGACTTGAGAGGCTGTGAGATCAAGTTGGTTCTGATGCTGTCTTTCCAAGGTAAAGTGATCTGTACGCCACCCTTGGAACGGATAGCTTACAGACGACAACCCGGCCACGCTTCCCCGCTATACCGCAAATAAGGATATTGATATGGACGTACGCGCGGCCGCCCTTGCATCACGTGGCAAATATCTTCAGATTACCCCGGCCCTTTCCTGAGCTCTCTAGCCGAGCGCGAGCGCGCACGAGACTGCACCCGGCCCCGGTCGGGCGAAGCCGCACAGGACGCGCAAAGCTACCAAAAGAGGCTATCAATGATACTGGAGGTCTGATGCAACAACTTAAGTTTCTTCAATCGCTCTGGGCAATGGAACGACGCGAGCCTGATGGGTTTGAGCGAACGCTGGACGAGAACCTCCACATGATTGCGGACGGGTCTTTCGATGGTGTTAGCGCTTTTGTTGGGAATAAGGAGCAGACAAAGGCGCTTCAAGTGGCTCTAAGTGGAACTGGCCTGTTTGTCGAAGCATGTGGTGCACCTGCCACCGATGATGATTTGAAGCGGCAGATCGACTTGGCGGGTGAGCTCGGCGCACTGCATTTCAATGCGCAACCAGACATAAGACTGCGCCGGCTAGGCGACGGAATCGATCTTATTCGGCGGTGGATAAGAATAAGTGAAGACGCTGCTCTGCCGGTCTACTTCGAGACACACCGCAATCGACTCACGACCGACCTATTCTACACCCTCGATTTATTGGAAGCCGCGCCCAACCTTCCGCTTCTCGCGGACCTGTCGCATTTCCTTGTAGGTCGTGAATTTGCGTGGCCTGTGAGCGACGAAAATCATCGTCTGATTGAGCGGATCCTGGATTCGTCATGGGCATTTCACGGCCGAGTGGCATCACGCGAACAGGTCCAAATCGAGATTTCGTTCCCTCATCACAAGATGTGGGTGGATCTTTTCGTGCGATGGTGGCGCTATGGCTTCGCTAGTTGGCGCCGCCGCTCAAAGTCCGACGCCATACTATGCTTTACGTGTGAGCTTGGACCACGTCCCTACGCAATCACAACACAAACTGCAAATGACTCGACAGACCGGTGGGCCGAAGCTTTGCTGATGCGCGATCTCGTAAGTGACATTTGGACTGAGCCGACATGAACTCGCACCGAGCACGTGTGGTAGGTCCGACGTGGCGACCGAGGTTCAGGGCCTTGCCAGGTGGCTAGCCCGTCGGTGCTCTGCCGCCGACAGCCGAAGCGAATGATTTCTTCGTCTATGACAGTGGCAGCGACGGCTGCGTGGTACCCGTACGGTGAGTCTTCGCCGGAGGCGTATGCTGCGTGTGGGTGCCTGCCGTCAGTAATCGTTGGCTGCGAAAGTCAGAGTGGAAAGCCCTAAAACGCAGTTGGCAAGGTGCCGCGTCGTAGGTCGATGCAAGGTTGACAACAATTGACGTGGCGGCGCGATACGCGTGTTTAACGCACTTCAGAAAGCCTCGGAACTCGTCTTGTGGCACGGGACGAACCTCAAAAGCGCGCAGCAAGTAACAATAGAGCTTTGGCATCCTTCGAAAGATCGGCCACATGTTCGGGTGCAACCGTCTGGCCGGCCTCTATGATCCGTTTGCCGGCCATGTAGGCACGCGGTTCATTTATTGCATCGACGGCCAGGAGCCGTCCTCCCCCATAGTACCACATAGACAGTGACCGCTCATGATCGCCGTTTCGTTGGACGATCCGATCGTAACCGGCGTTCAAGCCCGCTATCTGCAGCTTGACGTCATATTGATCCGACCAGAACCAAGGTTTGGCCTCATAGCTCTCGCACGCACCAAGCATGTTTCTGGCGACCAGTTCTGCGTGATCGATCGCATTGCCTACGCTTTCAAGTCGGATGCGCCTTCCCTTATAGGGAAAGGAAGCACATTCACCGGCTGACCAAATGTTTGGATCAGACGTACGGCCCTGAGCGTCGGTTCGGATCCCATTTTCGATCTCGAGTTCGGCTTCCTCAGCAATGCTAGTTGTAGGCGTGACCCCAATGGCAACTATGACGAAGTCAGCTGGAATCTTCATGCCATTGGAGAGATCTGCGCTGGAGACGCGAGCGTCGCCCGTCAAACGGTCGATTCCTATATTCTCGAGGATATTAACGCCGTGGCTGCAGTGCAGCCTACGGAAATAGTCGGACGTTGGCGGCGCCGCCACGCGCTGGAGAATCCGGGGGGCCATCTCAATCAGCGTAATCTCAAGCCCAAGCTTGACCCCGACGGCGGCGGCCTCGAGCCCGAGATACCCGCCCCCGATAATAAGCAGCTTCCGTCCGGACTGGAATTCCGCGGCCATTGCGTCGGCATCGGCGAGCGTTCGAATCGTATACACGCCCCTCAAATCGCCGCCCCATGCAGCCGGTATCAGCCGTGGCCGGGAGCCCATTGTCAGCGCCAGCTTCTCATAGGGGATTGACTCATCGCCCGCGACCAGTGTCTTAGCCGAGCGATCGATCGACGTAACAGGTGCCGACAATTTGAGATTGATTTCATTCTCTTTCCAGAAAGAGGGTGCGCGAAGGTAAAGCCGCTCCAAGTCCATATCTCGAAGAAGATAGCCCTTGGAAAGCGGCGGCCGTTGATAGGGCGGCGCGGGCTCTTCGCCTATAAGCGTTACCGGCCCGTCGTACCCCAAGGCCCGAACCTTGGCTGCGAGCGACGCTCCGGCTTGACCCGCACCAACGACGACGATGCCGGCCATGAACAAATTCCTTGCGCGATCGGTCTTACTTGCCCAAGTGTTCGACGGGTCATCCGAGGACTCACACCTGTTTTTCGGGCATGTAAAGAACAAGTCCTTCCAATGCATCTTGGACCCTGATCTGACAGGTTAGGCGGGAGCGGACAGGGTCTGGCTCGAATGCGAAATCGAGCATATCGTTTTCCATCGCCTCTTTCGGCGGGAGCTTACCCACCCAGCTCGGGTCGACATAGACGTGGCAGGTCGCGCAGGAACAGGCTCCGCCACAATCTGCCTCGATACCGGGAATGCCGTTGTCTCGGGCCCCTTCCATGACCGTGGCGCCACGAGGAACGTCCACAACATGCTCCCGACCATTATGTTCCACGTAAGTGATCTTGATCATCGCGATCTTCCTAGACTTGTACTGCCAACGTCCTGGGGCACCAGGCACAATGCGCCCGGTGTATTACTTTATTCGCATTGCTTTCAAACGGGCACGGGTGCGGGCCGTAGCCTCTTCCGTGCCATCGTGGAACGTACCGAACCATTTGTCGCACGGCACTTCGGGCTCACCGTAGTTACACTCGAAGTAGCGATGGTGCAGCTGATGGAAAAAGTCCCCCACCTTCAGTCCAGCGTCGCTATCCTCTCCGCCGGTTATGGCTTCATAACCGCCGTGCGAGGTGATGGCCAAAAGTACCTTCTGCTGCAGCTGGAAGATGAAGTGTATTGGATGAGACGGGATGACTAGATGTATTAGAACCGAACTCAGATATATGACATGCTCTACAGGGTGCATTGACATGCCAGACCACGGGCCAACATTTACGTTTCGATGATGTAGAGAATGGACCTTATCGTATATCGGCCCCCAATGCAGCAAGCGGTGGATCCAATAAAAGTGAAACACGCCGTATATTGGCAAAAGCACAAACCAAAGAACACACCATACAGGGTGTTCAGAAAAGCTCAGCATCGGCGCATAGCCGTTGGCGTATGCCCAGAGGCCCAGAACGTCATATGCCGTCCAAATCGTGGCTCCACTGGCAATCGACCAATAAACGTTGTCCAAGAACTGGCTATTGAATTTATAGAGCGCATTTTTCTTGTGGAATGGACGGGCATCATACCGAAGGTGATTACCTTGTCGTTTGAAGGTGTAAAGGTAGAGATGCATTCCTCCTGCCACGAGAACCATAAGCGCGAGGTTGCGCAGATAAACGCCCGCGATCCAACCAAAAGCAAAACTTCGCGCTGTTTCCAACGAAGGCGATAGATAGAACCACGTCAGGAATGACACGCCCACCACGATCAACCGATCCGATATCGGGAGCCAAGAATTCCACAGAACCTTCAGCCCAAGGATCGGTCCGCGTTTCAAGTTAAACAGCGACTGATCCTCAAGCGGAAGGTTGGGGTGGTAATTCCAGGTCGATTTCCCGGGAAGGGTGACATCCGGCTTCGTAGTGTCATGTATCATGAGAGTCACTCACCTATGCTTCGCAAACCCAACGAGGTCGCCTCGCCGAGCGGAGCGCCCAATGTTTCCAGCGCTAGGGCTTCTTCAGGAATCGTTACGTCGCCGTAGCAGAGGACCGACCGCACGCGACTGATTGAAACGCGCTCAGCGCCTCAATCCGTTGCTCCCCTTTGCTCCTGGCCTATGAGAGAATATAAGATGAGCGTGCCGACAGCTCAAAGGTAAATAAACTCAACCAGAGTTGAGCGTAATGTATTGAACTGCGCCGGGGAATGCCGGAGTCCCCCTTGAGAGGGTAAGCAAGACAAGACAAACAGCTTGCTCCGGACGCGCCCGAGCGGTGCGGATGGTTGTGGATCACGCTTTGAGCATCGGTCGCACTGTGGCGGTTTGCCTAATCGCGCCCAAGATCAGCTGCACGGCGCAAACGCTAGATGTTTAGTCCCGGCATCTGGTGGAGCGGATTGAGTGTGAAGCGTTCGGGCTGAGTGGCCCATGCCTTGCAAATGAACTCGTAGGGCGTGAGGTCCTTGAGGTCTTGAGTCTGCGGCCGAAGTTGTAAGCCGCGACGAAGTCGGCGGGATGCCTGCGGAGCTGGTCACGCCTCTCTCGTAGTGAAACGCTTGACGGTCGGCTCCTTGATGGTCCGGTTCATCCGCTCGACCTTACCGTTGGTCAACGATGCTTGGCCTTGGTCGTGCGGTGCTCGATGGCGCAGGCGTATTCGGAGGCATTGGCCCGGAAGCGTTCGCTGTTGGCGATCGCGTTCTTGGTCAGCGGGCACGGTCGATCCTCCGGCGCCGGGCGTGGTGAACTGGATGCCGTCGTCGCTGAGCACGGTGTGGATCTTATAGGGGACGGCCGCGATCAGCCGGAACAGGAAGTCTCTTGATGTGGCGGTGGTGGCCTTCTCGTGCAACTCGACGAAGGCCAATTTCCAGGTGCGGTCGAGCTTACCCTGTTCGCTGCGCACCTAGGCAATGTCGACATGGAGGTAGCCGATCGGATAGGTCTTGAACTTCTTCTTCGAAGGCTTGTCACCTTCGACATCCGGCAGGTAGCCGATGCCGTGGCTGCAGGCAACGGTGCAAGGAAGAGCGTCAGATGCGGGATGGTCGTTCGCAAAGCATAGAGGCAGTCATCGAGCGTCAGCAACCTACAGCGCCGAAAGGTGACGATGACCGCCTCTTCCTCGTCCGAGAGCACCGTCGATCGCGACTCCTTTGGTCCGGTCGGGAGGTCGGAGACTGTGGTCCGGCACGCCGCGCCGAGGAAGGTCAATGTACGCCAGTGGCCATGCAGAGCCAGGCCGCGCAGCCGCTTGCCCTTCGGTCCCGAACCGCGCAGCGCAGCCATGCTCGTCTTGATCCAGGTCTCATCGATGAAGACCAGGCACTGCGGAGGCCATTCTGCCATGATCGCCATCGTTGGCGTCCGCGGGGCAATATCGGCGCGCGCCTGCTCAAGGGCGAACAGCGTTTTTTTGCGTATTTCGCAAAAACGGGACAGTCGTTCCGCTAAATCGCGGACAGCAGTTTCACTAAGTCGCGGACAGCAGGATAGGGTCGGCCCTCGGTTGCCTGATTGAACTCATTTGCGATTGATTTCGCCGTTTTCGGCGCCGGTCAAGAGCGGCGGTGTTTTTTGCTTTCTCATGCTGTCGCCTTCG
>NZ_JAMYNL010000009.1:0-222088 GCF_040319065.1 Mesorhizobium sp. M0968 | reverse complement strand
ACTTCCATTGTGGACGCTCCCTCTCTTACGGTGGCTGTCAAACACCACCATTCTGGCACATCGATGCCGTCGAGGGGGCGTCCACCCCATCACTATCGATGCAGAATAAGCGCCGCTCGTTCGCGATCCTTCACGCCCCCTCTGTCCTGCCGGACATCTCCCCCACAAGCGGGGAGACGGCAGCTTCGCCGTCCCGTCCGTGTTTCAGCGTTGGAGGTTGGCGAAAGCGCAAGATGACGGCCAAATTCCCCCCTCGTGGCCGAGATGCCCGGTAGGGCGGAGGGGGGCGCTGTCCCGCCGACGTCTCGCTATCCGGCTCAACTGGCCAGCGCCTGATCCAGATCCGCGATCAGATCGTCGCCATCCTCGATCCCGGCCGACAGCCTTACCAGCGAATCCGAAATCCCGATCTCGGCGCGTTTTTTCGCCGGGATCGAGCCGTGCGTCATCAGCGCCGGGTGCTCGATCAGGCTTTCGACGCCGCCGAGGCTTTCGGCCAGCGTGAACAGTTGCGTATGTTCGAGGAAGCGTTTGGTGCCGGCGAGGTCGCGGTCGAGCTCGACCGTGATCATGCCGCCGAAGGCGTGCATCTGCCGCCTGGCGATGGCGTGCTGCGGGTGGCTGGGCAGGCCGGGATAGATGACACGGCGGATGTCGGGACGGCTTTCCAGCCAGTGCGCGATCTTCTGGCCGTTCGACGAATGACGCTCCATCCTCAGCGCCAGCGTCTTCAGTCCGCGCAGCGCCAGGAAACTGTCGAACGGCCCGGAAATGGCGCCGATGGCGTTCTGCAGAAATTTCAGCCGGTCAGCGAGATCCTTGTTGTCGCCGACCACGGCGACGCCGCCGACCATGTCGGAATGGCCGTTGAGGTATTTTGTCGTCGAATGGACCACGATGTCGATGCCGAGCTCCAGCGGCCGCTGCAGATAGGGGCTGCAGAAAGTGTTGTCGGCGACTGAGAGCACGCCTTTGCGCCTGGCAAGTGCTGCGACGCCTTCGAGGTCGACGACACGCAGCAGCGGGTTGGTCGGCGTCTCGACCCAGAGCATTTTGGTTTCCGGGCGGATCGCCGCCTCGACCGCGGCAAGATCGGTGAAGTCAACGAAGTCGACCTGGAGGTTGGCGGAGCGCTTGCGCACCCGCTCGAGCAGCCGAAACGTGCCGCCATAGATGTCGTCGGTGGCGACGATGTGGGCGCCGGAATCGAGCAGTTCGAAAATAGTGGCGATCGCTGCCAGCCCCGAAGCGAAGGCGAAGGCGGCTGTGCCGCTTTCGAGATCGGCCACAGCGCGTTCGAAGGCGAAGCGGGTCGGGTTCTGGCTGCGGGCATATTCAAAGCCCTTGTGCACGCCCGGGCTCTGCTGACCGTAGGTCGAAGTGGCATAGATCGGTACCATCACCGCGCCCGTCGTCGGGTCGTGGCTCTGGCCGCCATGGATGGTGCGCGTCGAAAAGGCGAGGCGGTTTTTGCCCGATACGGTGGCTTTGACGGTCATCGGGCGCGCCTCAGATGGTTGATCAGGTCGATGCGTGTTATCAGCCCGATGAATTCGTCGCCGTCGAAGACGATGGCGACCTCGTTGCGATCAAACACCGGCAGCAACGCGTCCAGCGTCTGGCTGGCTTGCAGCGTGTGCAGGGTAGAGGTCATGGCCGTACTGACCGGAGCCTTGAAGCGGTCCCAGCGGCTGTCATAGGGGCCTTCGACCTTGGCGAGGATATCGCTTTCGTCGATGATGCCGACGAGCTTGCCCTCGTCCAGCACGGGCAGCTGCGAAACGTCCGAGCGGCGCATGCGGCCATAGGCGTTGAGCAGGCTTTCGTCCGGACCGACATACACGGTGTCACCGGTGCGGTGCGAACGCATCACCAGATCGCGCAAATCGCCATGCTGCTCCTGCTCGGCAAGGCCCTGCTCGGCCAGCCAGAAGTCGTCGAACACTTTCGACAGATACTTGTTGCCGCTGTCGCAGACGAAGGTGACGACGCGCTTCGGCACGGTCTGCTCGCGGCAATAGCGGAGCGCTGCCGAAAGCAGCGTGCCGGACGACGAGCCGGCGAGGATGCCTTCCTTCGAAAGCAGGTCGCGCACCGCCAGCATGCTCTGCTTGTCGGGGATGGAATAGGCCTTCCTGACCAGCGACAGATCGGCATTGGGCGGGACGAAATCCTCGCCGATGCCTTCGACGGTCCAGCTCCCGGCCTCTATCATCTTGCCGGTCTTGATCAACGGCGCCAGCACCGAGCCGACCGGATCGGCCAAAATCATCTCGGTCTTCGGCGAGACCTTTGCGAAATAGCGGCCAAGCCCGGTCAGCGTGCCGCCGGAGCCGACACCGACGACAACCGCATCTACGTCGCCTTCGAGCTGTTGGAAGATTTCCGGTCCGGTCGTGGTTTCATGAGCCAGCGGATTGGCCGGATTGGCAAACTGGTTGGCATAGAAGGCGCCGGGCAGCTCGGCGGCGATCTTTTCGGCCATGTCCTGATAATATTCGGCATGACCCTTGCCGACATCGGAACGCGTCATCCGCACCTCCGCGCCGAGCGCCCGCAAATGCTGGATTTTTTCGCGCGACATCTTGTCGGGGACGACCAGGATGATGCGGTAGCCCTTGGGAATGCCGACCTGAGCGAGACCAAGACCGGTGTTGCCGGCGGTCGCCTCCACAATCGTCCCGCCGCGCTTCAGTTTGCCCTGTTTTTCGGCGGCGGCAATCATCGACAGCGCGATGCGGTCCTTGATCGAGCCGCCGGGATTCTGGCTTTCGAGCTTGATGAACAGCCGGCACTTGCCGATGTCGAATTTGGTCAGCTCGACGACCGGCGTCTGCCCGATCAGGTCGAGAACCGAGGCATAGGGCGGGCGCAGGCGGGACGATGCATCGTCCGGTGCCACGATCTTGTGCTTGCTCATGTCAGATGCTCCGTTGCCAGAATGAGCAACCGCCCTGGAAGACGGCAACCTACCGTCTTTTCCAGCCGTTTGCAGTTGGAAAGAAGATAGATCGTGCCAATCCGGCCGCCAGCAGGGGAATGGAATTTCGCGAAAGCTTCGTCGGCCTGCAGGCAGGGGCAAAAGATTTGCAGAACCCGCTTAGGGTTCAGGCGATCGCGGCCTGAGCTTCGATCTCGATCAGAAAATCCGGATTGCCGAGGCCGGCGACGCGCAGCACCTTGATGATCGGCGGCGCGCCACGGTTTGCCCAGAACGCCATCCAGGCGCCGAAGGCCGGCCCTATGTCCAGGTCGCCGGCGATATAGACCGAGAGGCTGACGAGGTCTTCAGGCTTTGCCCCACCGGCTTCCAGCACCTTTGCCAGGTTGGAAAGCGCCTGAGCGGTCTGCGCAGGGAGATCGTCCCTGGCGACGGTCCGGCCTTGCGCGTCGACGCCATTCTGGCCGCCGACCAGCACGATGCGCGCGGATGCCGGCAGCGACACGCCTTGTGAATAGGCCGGATTGCTGTGCATGCCCTCGGGGTTCAGCCTTTCGATGGTCACCGCACTTTTTCCTCCTCTTCAGCAAAAATTATCCCGCGGCCGCCCATAGGATCAACGGCAATCGTGCGGGCGTTTCAACGCACCATCTCGTTCGTTGCGGCCGCCGATTCGGCCATGCTACCCGGCGCTGGGCGAACAGCAATACAAGGAACGGCCGATGAAGATTCTTGCCTATGACAATTTCAAGCCCGGCGTCACGCTCGACGATTTGCGGCCTTATCTGCGCGACGAAGTGTCGAATGTCTGGCGGCTCTGGAAGGCGGGGATCGTGCGCGAGAATTATGCGCGCGCCGATATTGGCGGCGTCATCATCGTCTTCGAGCTCGACAGCGTCGCGGAAGCGCGGCGCTACACCGAGGACTTCCCGCTGTCCAAGGCCGGGCTGCTAGAATGGCACTTCATCGCCTTCGACGCGCCATTGCCGCTGGAATTCCTGTTCGATCCGACGGTCGATATCGCCAAGCCATGGGACCGGACTGCGGCATGATCCGGTCGAGCGACGGGATCGAAATCCCGGCCAGCCTGGCTGAGTGGTGCGATCCGCGCCGCACGGCGCTGGTGGTCTACGACATGCAGGTCGGCATCTGTCGGCAGGTGGCCGGCGCCGCCACCCTCGTCGAGCGCACCGGCACGGTGCTGGAAGCGGCGCGCGGGGCCGGAATGCGGGTGGCGTTCACGCGCCACCTGTCGCTGCCGCGCAAATGGATGGGCGCGACGCAGCTGCGCACCGCCATGGCCTGGCAGCGGCGCGACAGCCCCGACACGGTCGAGCCGTGGTTCCTGCGCGACGCCGAAGCGACGCGGATCGTGCCCGAGCTGGACCCCCGCGCGGACGAGGCGGTATTCGACAAGCTCACGATGTCGGCGTTCGATTCCACCGCGCTCGGCTTTGCCTTGCGCGACTGCGGCGTGCGCACGATAGCGCTCGCTGGCATCGCCATGGAGATCGGCATCGAGCCGACCGTTCGCCAGGCGACCGACAATGGCTTTGTCGCCGTGGTAATCGAGGATGCCTGTGGCTTCGGCAACCGCGAAGCGCGCGACCGCTCGATGGCAACGCTACGCTTCCTCGGCGAAGCCGTCGTCACCGACATCGCAAGCTTCTGCAGCGCGCTTGCCGGCGCGGGTTGAGGGCAATCGGCTTGCCGCGCGACCCACCGTTTCACGGCAACGCCGAACCGCTCCATCGCTTTGTCTTCACACATTACGGACGGAAAACCGCTCCGCGCTTTTCCCGGAATTGATCTAGGTGGTGGCTGCGCTGTCGGTGCGAAAGCGCACGCCTTCGGCGCGACCGTGCACGCTGCCCCAGTCGTAGAGCGCCTGGAGCGCGGCGGCGAGATCTTCACCGCGCCCGGTCAAGGCGTAGCGCCCCTTGCCGTCGGGCGACGTCTGGAGCGTGACGAAGCCGATCTCGACAAGCTCGGCCAGGCGCTGCGTCAGCATCTTGTCCGAGAGTGAGGGAATCAGCCGGCGCAGGTCGGAATAGCGCATCGGCTGTTCCTTGATGCGCGCCAGGATCACCGTCTTCCATTTGCCCCCGAGCGCGTCGAGCGCGAACTCGACCGGACAGCCGTAGAGTCTTCCGCGTTGGGTCATGCGCCATGGTAGGCAAGGCACGGTGACGACGAAAGCAGAATTTGCCCGGCCATCTGGCCAGGGTCGCGGCTCACGGCCTCGCCGACTACAAAATCCATGGAGGAGAACGAAGACGAGCGTGCGCGACATCAATCCGGTCGATGCGAGACGGCCGAAACGTGTGGCGTCATCGCCTGGCTGTCTCGACCACCACAGGCTGCTGGTCGGCTCTGGTGGAGCGAGCTCCCGCACCCTGGTTCGCCTTCACCGAACGCGGCTATGCGGTCGAGATCTTTTCACCCGGCGACAGCGGTCTTGCATCCGAGATCGCGTCAAGACAGAGGCGGCCTCATCCGAGCAAGCGCTTGCTCAGCCGCGCGCACTGCACGCGAATATCGGGAATGGCGTCGATTTCGAAGAAGGTGCCGCGCGTCAGTGGACCGACGGCGAGGATATTGGCGAATACCGTGCCGTCGCCGGCGATGACCTCGCAGTTCGCGGTCACGTCGAGGCCGAGGCGCAGCGGATCCGGCCGTGCCAGCC
Organism: Mesorhizobium sp. M0968; assembly: GCF_040319065.1. Lineage (NCBI taxonomy): Bacteria > Pseudomonadati > Pseudomonadota > Alphaproteobacteria > Hyphomicrobiales > Phyllobacteriaceae > Mesorhizobium > Mesorhizobium sp. M0968. The sequence continues at coordinate 216,461 of NZ_JAMYNL010000009.1, read as the reverse complement.
CACGCTCGACCAGCGACCGCACCACGCTGTTCGAGGTGGTCGAGATGTCCCTGGCGATGCCTGTGCAATCATAGATGCGGGTGACGTCGAACCTTTCGAGCTGCTGCGTGTGGCGCGACTGGACCTGTAGGCTGAAGCCGTCGCCGGCGGCGATCTCAACGACGCGGCCGGCGACAAGGCGGATGCGGCCCGCTTGCACCGCCTCGGCAACGCGGGCGTAGACTTCCGGCGCCATGCGATGGCGGTGGATGTCCCACCAGGCCTTGGTGTGCTCGACGAAGCGGCGCTTGGCCGAGGACGGCCAGTTCTGCCAGATCTTCTGGTTGAAGGGTCTCAGACCGTCGACGACGTCGCGCCAGTCGATGCCGGCCTTCTGGTTTTCCCGGATCAGGTCGCGGAACCAGCCGACGAAATAGGAAAGCTGGGTGCCGAGCGGAATGTCGGCAACGTCGAGCTTGATCGGATTGCCCTTGCGATGCGGCGAAGGCAGCAGGCCGCGCCGCGACACCGCGACGATCGCGCCGCGGTGGCCGCGCTGCTCGAGCGACAGGAAGGCATCGACCATGCTCAAGCCGGTGCCCAGCACCAGGACTCGGGCTTCGGGGTCGAGCGCAGTGTCCGCCTCGGATCCCATCCTGATCGCATGCCCCTGCCCCGCCCCCGGCTCTTCGTCGTGGCCGGTGGCGAGCACGGCAAGATGCGCAACCACGCTGGTGCCGTTGGCCAGCGCCACTTCGACGCCTGACGCGGTCGGCGAGATCGACAGGCTCTCCTCGCGGATCAAGCGCAGCCGGCCCGTCTGCTGCTCACGCGCCTCGAGCTCGTCGAGCAACTCCTTGAGATAGCGGGCGTAGACGCTGCGCGGCGCATAGACCGGCGCCTGTTCCGGCGTTGCCAGGCCGCGTTCAAGCAGCCAGCGCGAGAAATTGCCGGGATCGTCGGCATAGGCGCTCATGCCCGACGCGCTGACATTCAGCACATGCGCCGACAGCAGCGTTGAATAGGCCATGCCTTGCCCAAAATGCGGGCGTTTTTCGATCAGGCTGACACGTAGATCGGGATTGGGCGACTTCAGCAGATGAGCGGCAAGCACGACACCGCTGGCGCCGCCGCCGACAATGATGATCGAACTTGGCGTAGCGCGCCCGGTCATGCGCACACCAGCTGTCCTGGCGATCGTCGCCGGCTCAGGAGAGATTGGTTCAGGCCTGGATTTTCAACGCCGCCGAAAAATCCTCGTCGCCGGCGATGTCGCGCATTTCCGCGAGGCTGCGCTGATCCAGCACCTCGGCGATGGCCTGCCGGACCTCCAGCATCAGGTGTCGGACTTGGCATGTCGCCTCGTTGCAGTCTTCGCAGCGCTGATACTGGGTGCGGCTGGCGCAAGGAATGGGGGCAAGCGGCCCGTCGAGCACGCGCACGACGTGGCCGACCTTGATCTCGTCCGCTGGGCGTGCCAGCCGGTAGCCGCCTTCCTTGCCCTTGCGGCTCTGAACGAAACCGGCATTGCGCAATTCGCCAAGGATGGCATCGAGGAACTTCTTCGGAATATTGTTTCCTGTGGCGATGTCGTTGACGAAGGCGAGCTGTCCAACCGGCAGGCGCGCCAGATGGACGAGCGCCTTGAGGCCGTATTTACCTTTTTTCGTGAGCATAACCCGCACGTTTCTCTGTCATGCGATGGCGCAAGGCCACCGGTTGCGAAACGCCTGGCGTGCCTCCCCGCCGCGTCCAAGCTGTCACTACAGATAAATTCTAGTGACATGATATACAAGCCGAGAAACGTTGATTTTGCTTCGTTTTCACGCCGCAATGGCCATTTTGGCCGGGGCTTGTGCTCTTGCGAGCACAGGAGCCACCGCGAATGACACACCGGCAAACTGGCCGGCGGCAGGAATGTCCCGATCGGCGAGAATACCAACAGCAGCTTCTGCCCCTGAATTTGAAGGCCAAAGCATGCCGCGCGCGGCAACAAGGAGGGTGGCGTCGCTCATCGTCCTCTCCAATCCTTCAATGTCGATAAGGATACTAGACTTAACCGCGAACACAGGGAACTTGTTTCCAATTTCTTGGCTATCCACAGTATGGATTTGCCGATGCAGGGCGAAAACGGGAAAATCCTTGTTGCGCGCGAGGACGACGTGGAAGAGGTTCCCGGGCAAGGACGATGGTTCTCACCCGAGCCGTCACCCAGAAGCGCGCGAACTGCCATAGCCAGATGACTTTTTCTAACAAGACCGCACCGATTGGAAGGATTTAACTCTACAAGAACTATAGAGTTAGATGACTATGAAACGCAATCCGGGTTTTCCTCGTTTCCAAGGAGCGTTTCATGTCCACCATTTCGCGACGTATCGTTCTCTTGTCCTCGGCGGCCTTGGCTGGCGCCGCCTTTCTCGGCCCAGCCGATGCGCAGGACCTCAAGATCACTATCGGCTACCAGACGGTCGTCGAGCCCTCGAAGGTGCCGCAGGCCGACGGCGCCTATGAGAGCGCGACCAAGGCGGCAATCGACTGGCGGAAATTCGATTCCGGCGCCGACGTGATCGCCGCCATCGCTTCCGGATCGGTCGACATTGGCTATGTCGGTTCGAGCCCGCTGGCGGCGGCGGCGAGCCGCGAGCTTCCAATCCAGACAATCTTCATTGTCGGGCTGATCGGCGAATCCGAGGCCCTTGTCGCCCGCAACGGCGCCGGCATCGAGAAGGCCGCCGACCTTGCCGGCAGGAAGGTGGCGGTGCCCTTCGTTTCGACGACGCATTACAGCCTGCTTGCCGCGCTGAAGCATGAGGGTGTCGACCCGAAGTCGATCGATATTCTCAATTTGCGGCCACCGGAGATCGCGGCGGCATGGGCGCGCGGCGACATCGACGCCGCCTATGTCTGGGATCCGGCACTCGGCCAGATCAAGACTTCGGGCAAGGTCGTGCTGGATTCCTCGCAGGTCGCCGCCTGGGGCGCGCCGACCTTCGACGCCTGGATCGTGCGCACCGACTTCGCCGAAAGGAACCCGGAAGCGGTGCGCGACTTCGTCAAAGTAACGGGCGCAGCCTATGCCGAGTTCCTGGCCAAGCCGGACGCCTGGTCGGTGACGTCGCCGCAAGCGGCCAAGATCGCCACGATCACCGGCGCCAAGCTGGAGGACGTGCCGCAACTATTGAGGGGCTATGTCTTCCCGACGCTCGAGGAGCAAGCCTCGGACAAGTTCCTCCGTGGCGGCACGGTCAAGGCGGTCGAGGCGACATCGGCCTTCCTCAAGGAGCAGGGCAAGATCGACGCCGTGCTGCCGGATTATTCGAAATACGTGTCGTCGAAATATGTCAGCGAAGCGCTTGCCTCGAACTGACGCCAACGCGCGCGGTTCTCCTTCCCTGACGCCGCGTGCTCCCTGCCCCGAACCGCTTGCGAGGAGCGGCTTCGGGGCAGACAGATTCGGAATATCGGCGAGGTTCCCATGACGCATCTCGTGCTCGACAAGGTCTCGGTCCACTATGACGGTCAGCCGGCGCCGGCGGTCGAAAATGTGTCGATTGAGATCGCCAAGGATGACTTCGTTGTCCTGGTCGGCCGCTCCGGCTGCGGCAAGACCTCGTTGCTCAACGTCGCTGCGGGCCTGGTCGAGCCTGTGCGCGGACGCGCCACGATTGGCGGCCGGCCGATCACGGCGCCAGGCTCTGACCGCGCCGTCGTGTTCCAGAACGACGCGCTGTTTCCGTGGCTGACCGCGCGGGAAAATGTCGCCTTTGCGCTCAGGCTGCGCGGTGTCAGGGCCGCGGAACGGGCGCGGACTGCCGACGACCTTCTGGCGCTGGTGAAACTCGACGGCGCCGGCGACAAGCGCATCTGGGAGCTTTCCGGCGGCATGCGCCAGCGGGTCGGCCTGGCCCGGGCGCTGGCGGCCGAGCCGCAATTCCTGCTGCTCGACGAGCCGCTGGGCGCGCTCGATGCGCTGACACGCGAACGCATGCAGACAACGCTGCTCGATCTGTGGACGGCAAGCCAGGTCGGCGTGCTGATGGTCACGCACGGCATCGAGGAAGCCCTGGTGCTGGCAACCCGTATCATTGTGCTCGCTCCCAGCCCTGGCCGGGTGGTGTGGAGCTTCGAGACCGGCTTCAGCCGGCGCTATGCAGCCGGCGAGGCCATTCGCAGCATCAAGGCCGATCCCGCCTTCGCCGCAGCGCGCGGCGAGCTGACCGACGCGATCTTCGAAGGGGAGGCAGCATGACCGTTACCTCCTATACCGAGCGGCCGCAGCGCAAGGTCGACGACGGAGCCGACGCGCTGTCGGTGCCATGGTCGCGGCCGCGGCCGAGACGCAGCCGCGTTTCGGCCCGCGTGGTTAGCGCGATCACCATTCTGATGATGCTGGCGGCGTGGACGGCATCGGCCCGCCTGCAATTGGTGTCGCCGGTTTTCCTGCCGTCGCCTGTGGCAGTCTGGAACAAATTTGTCGTCGTCGCCCGTGACGGCTTTGTCGACGCAACGCTGCTCCAGCATATCGCCGCCAGCCTGTGGCGGGTGTTTGCGGCGCTGGTCGCGGCCGTTTTCGTCGGCGTTCCCATCGGGCTGGCTATCGGCATCAGCACGATCGGGCGCGGCATCTTCGATCCGCTGCTCGAATTCCTGCGGCCGATCCCGCCGCTCGCCTATCTGCCGCTGATCATTATCTGGTTCGGCATTGGCGAGCCGTCCAAGATCCTGGTGATTGCCATTGCCATGCTGGCGCCGGTTGCGCTGTCGACGGCATCGGGTGTTCGCGGCGTCTCGCAGGAGCGCATCAATGCAGCGCGCTCGCTTGGCGCCACGCAGCGCCAGGTGATCAGGCACGTCATCCTGCCCAGCGCGCTGCCCTCGATCCTGACCGGTCTGCGCATCGCGCTTGGCGCCGGCTGGTCGACGCTGGTCGCCGCCGAGCTGGTGGCCGCGACGCGCGGGCTCGGATTCATGATCCAGTCCGCTGCCCAGTTCCTCGTCACCGACGTGGTGGTGATGGGCATACTGGTGATCGCGGCCATTGCCTTCGTCCTCGAATTCATCATCCGCAGGATCGAGCGGGTTCTCGTCCCGTGGGCGGGGCGGGAGTAACCGGACCGGAGACGTGACGATGCCCCATTCCACCGCTGTACTGTTTGCGCATTTCGGCCATTGGCTCCGCCTGATCAAGGCCGGAGACAAACAGCCGCCTGAAGACGAACGCAAAACGCCGACGCCGGTGCATCTGGACGCCGAGCGCAACCGCCTGCCGCCGCGCGACGAAAGTTTCTACTGGGGTTGGCAGTACTGGTCGCGGTGAGCGGCCGCCACGGGTCCGCTGTGTGCTGCTCCGGCGGGCGCTGTTCAACCACGCGAGCGGTTTGCCCAGGCCAGGCCGACCAAGCCAACCAGCGCGGTCACGATGCCGGCATAGAGCCATTGCGACTGGCCGGTCATGAAGCTGCCCTGGACCCAACCGATGCCTTGCAATGACCACAGCACGCCGATGGCGAGCACAATCAAGGCCAGCAGATTTTTGATCAATCTCATCGCTAGAACTCCCTTCCAAGTCGATCATCAGCCGCATTCCGGCCGAAATGGAACAGCTAAAAGAAGCAGCCCAATCACGCCAACTTCTACTTAGATGCTAACCTCTGATCCTGCGCAAGACATGCGGAGATCGGTGAAAAGATCATCAAGGAAGCTGTGCCGCGCTGCGGGAAATCTCTGACAAATTGTTTCGCGTCGACTCCAAACGTGTAACATTGCCATGGAACCGACAGATCATTGCCGCATTTGCTGCCTCATTCGTCCCTAACCGCTGCGGGTCTGTCAACGGAGCCAGTCCCCAACACATGAACAAAAGCAACCAGACCGCGCTTGTCGCGGCCACGATCGCGGCTGGCCTGATGGTCGGCGCATCCACTGCCAGCGCCGCCGCTCAGTGCGGCCGTGCGTCCTGGTACTCACTGCATTCCAGAACCGCTTCCGGCGAACGCATGAACCCGTCGGCGCTGACCGCCGCGCATCGCAGCCTGCCGTTCGGCACCAAGCTGAAGGTGACCAATCGCAACAATGGCCGCAGTGTCGTCGTGCGCATCAACGACCGCGGCCCGTTCATCAAGGGGCGGATGCTCGATCTGTCGAAGGGCGCCGCCAGTCAGCTTGGCTTCATCAGCTCGGGCCATACGGCTGTCTGCATGGCACGGGTCTAACGGCCGCGACGGCCGGACACCGCCTTCGACGCTCGTCGCCAATAGCCGTGCTGCCTGCCAGGCCTTCGCAGGTGCACATTGAGCCGGCTGTTGCCGTTCCAGGCGGATTCTCAACGCCTTGGACGAAAGAACGAGCCTAAATCACGCAAGTTGACGTATTGCATCGCAGCAGATTGTTGCTAACTTCCCCGCAAAGGCATTCAAGGCTCGGCGCTGCTCGTCGGCCCTTCGATCGCAGTCGGCAGCGGGGTTCTCGATGTTCTACCAGCTCTACGAACTGAACCACGCCGCCTTGCAGCCGGCGCGCCTCTATGCCGATGCGGTGCGCCTGTTCTACTCCAATCCGCTCAATCCGGTCTCACACACGTCCTGGGGTCGCTCGGTTGCGGCAACGGCCGAACTGTTCGAGCGCACGACGCGCCGCTACGGCAAGCCGCAATTCGGCCTGACCAAGACCGTGGTCGACTGGAAAACCGTCGAGGTCAGCGAACATACCGTCTGGTCGCGGCCGTTCTGCAACCTGGTCCGTTTCGAGCGGGCGGTTCCTGCTGGGCGCCGGCCGGATCCGAAGCTGTTGATCGTCGCGCCGATGTCGGGCCACTACGCGACGCTGCTGCGCGGTACGGTTGAGGCGATGCTGCCCTATGCCGACGTGCATATCACCGACTGGGTCGACGCCCGCATGGTGCCGCTGGCCGACGGCAGCTTCGATCTTGACGACTATATCGACTACATCGTCGACATGCTGCATGCGCTGGGTCCCGACACCCATGTGATGGCGGTGTGCCAGCCTTCGGTGCCGGTGCTGGCGGCGGCGGCACTGATGGAAGCCAAGGGTGATCCGTTCGTGCCCTCGACGATGACGCTGATGGGCGGGCCGATCGACACGCGCCGCAATCCGACGGCGGTCAATCTGCTGGCGCAAGAAAAGGGCATCGACTGGTTCCGCGACAACGTCATCATGCGCGCGCCCTGGCCGGTGCCGGGCTTCGGCCGCGAGGTCTATCCTGGCTTCCTGCAGCTTTCGGGGTTCATGAGCATGAACCTCGACCGCCACATCATCGCCCACAAGGACTTTTTCATGCATCTGGTGAAGCATGACGGCGACAATGCCGAGAAGCACCGCGAGTTCTACGATGAATATCTGGCGGTGATGGATCTGACGGCGGAATTCTACCTGCAGACCGTCGACACCGTGTTTGTCCGCCAGGCCTTGCCCAAGGGCACGATGACGCATCGCGGCGTGGCGGTCGACCCTTCGGCGATCCGCAATGTCGCCCTGTTCACGGTCGAGGGCGAGAACGACGACATCTCCGGCCTCGGCCAGACCAAGGCTGCGCACGACCTGTGCATCAACATCCCGGCCGACAGGCACGCCCATTACATGCAGCCGGCGGTCGGCCATTATGGTGTGTTCAACGGCTCGCGCTTCCGCTCCGAAATCGTGCCGCGCATCGTCGACTTCATTACCAGCTACGGCCGTCAGAACCGTGTTGCGGTCAAGCCCAAGCTGGTCAGGACCGGCAAGAAATAGGCGACCAGTGATGATGCCTGTCAATCCGCATCAGGTCGGTCAATGCCAAAATCATCGGTTGGCGGGGCCGTGCGGCCGGTCGACCTGTTGCACAATAGTCGCGTTGGCGCCACGCGGGTAACCATGCCGCAAAAATCAATCCATCCTCATAATTGACACGGACTGTAAATACCCCTTAACGTTTCGTTAACAACAAGGGACAAGCGGGGACAATGATTTCCTCACCAATGGCGAGAACGCTGCGCCTGTGTGCGCTGGCCGGACTTACTGTGGCGGCAGGTTGGGCCGGTTCGGCCTCGGCAGCCAGCCCGATGATAACAGGTGGCCCGACCTCGCAGCCGATCGGCCATTATGATTTCTGCAAGAGCTACGCGTCCGAATGTTCGATCCGCCCGAAGGATCTGTCGCCCGCCAGCCTGACCGGCTCGCTGTGGCGCAAGCTGCTCAGCGTCACGACAAGGGTCAACGCCGCCGTCAAGCCGGAGAGCGACTTCGACATCTACGGCAAGGACGAGGTCTGGGCCTATCCCGACAAGGGCGTCGGCGATTGCGAGGACTATGTCCTGGAAAAGCGCCGTGAGCTGAATCGGCTGGGCGTCTCGTTTTCCGATCTGCTGATGACCGTCGTGCGCAAGCCGGATGGCGAAGGCCACGCCGTGCTGACGGTGCGCACCGACAAGGGCGACTACATCCTCGACAATCTGACCGACCAGGTCCGTTCCTGGGATCAGACCGGCTATCGTTTCCTCAAGCGGCAGGCGATCGACAATACCGGCCGCTGGGTGTCGATCCGCGGCGGCCAGCAGGTGCTGGTCGGCTCTGTCCAGTAACTCGGCTCTGTCCAGTAACAAGGCAGCTCATTTCGGTCGTGCCAGTGCGGCGCGGAGCGACGCAATGATGCGGCGAAGCTCGGCTTCGTCGAGCTTTTCGATGTTGTCGGCCAGGAGATTGGCAAGCTCGGTCGCCGCCGGGCTAAGGCCCGACGTGTCGAGCTTGACACGCGGATGCGAGGTTTCGGCCAGCCGCGCCAGTTCCTCGGCGTCGTCCCAGATGATGTTGAAATAGCCGATGATCTTCTGGATCAGCGTCCAGCTCGGCGCACCGCGGCGGCCGTGTTCCAGCGCCGAGAGATAGGCTGCGCTGACGCCGATCGCCTTGGCCATGTCCTTCTGGCTGACGCCGCGCTCGTTTCGCAGCACGCGAAGCTTTTCGCCGAACGGGGTCACAAGTGCACCTTCATGGGTGCATCCTCATAGGTGCGTCCCTCATCGGCGTGTCCTCATGAGCGCGCCCGCCGCAAGCGGATATAGAGCGCACCCGAGCCGCCATGTTTGCGGGCGGCATGGTCGTGGCTGGAGACGAGGGGCCGGAAGGCGGGTGTCGACAGCCATGACGGCACGGCGCGCCGCAAGACGCCATCGCCGCCCGACGAAGAGCCCTTGCCGGTGATCACCAGGACGTAGCGGATGCCGCCGGCATGCGCCCGGTGCAGAAAGGAAAACAGCAGCGAATAGGCTTCGTCCTGCGTCAGGCCATGCAGGTCGACGCGGCCCTCGATCGGCAGCCGGCCCTTCGACAGCTTGTCCAGCGTCGGTTCGTCGAGTGCGTGGGAGACATGCTGCGCCTTCGGCTTTGCAGCCGTGGCAGCATTGCCCGCGACCTGTGCCGGCGGCGGCGCCTGCCTGGTCTCGTCGATCTCCGGCCCGACGTGCGGAATTTCGACGGCGGTTCTGCCCTTCACCGGTTTTGCCGTGTGCGCCACCAGGTTCCACAGCACCCGGTCGTCCTCGCTCAGCCTGTCGATGCGCCGGGTCATCGGCCTGCTCCTGAAACCAGCGGCCGGGGGATCAGCGCATAAAAATCTGCGGCGTTGCGGATAACGCCGGCGATCTCGCCGGCAGCATCGCCCGACCCGGCAAACAGATCGCCGCGGGCCGGCCCGGTGATCGCCGAGCCGGTGTCCTGCGCGATCATCAGCCGCCGGAACGGTTTTCCGTCGAAAGCGGTCAGCGACGGCGCATCGATATGGAAGGGCGTGCCGAACGTGTGCAGCAGTCGGTCGACGGCGATCGAGCGGCCGGGGGTCAGCGCCACCTTGGCGGCAGCGATCGGGCCGAGCTCTGGGTCGTCGACGCCCATCTCGCGGAAGAAGATGTAGGAGCGGTTGCGCCAAAGGATCTCGTCGACGCGTTCCGGATGCGCCTTGAACCAGGCACGGATCGACTGCATCGTCACTTTCTCCAGCGGGATCTCGCCTTCCTCGCTCAAGATCTTGCCCGGTCCGGTAAAGCGCTGGCCGGATTTGGCGGCATAGGTGATGCGGCGAAGCCTGCCGTCGGTCATCTTGAGGCGTGCCGCGCCCTGCACGTGAATGAAGAAGGCGTCGACCTTGTCGGCGAGCCAGGCGATTTCCAGCCTTTTTCCGGCAAGCGCGCCGCGTTCGATCTCGCCGCGGTCGAAATATTCGACCGGGCCGTTCGGCGCCGCACGTGCGAAGGCGAGATAAGGATCCATGCCGGAAGGACGATTGCCGTCGTCGATGTCGACAAGGTCGGCCGGGCGGGCCAGCAATGGCACCGGAAACTGCTCCGTTCGCACCGGCGAGGCTTCGACCTCCGGCTCATAAAAGCCGGTGACCAGGCCGGGGCCACCATCTTCGGCATCGATACGGGCCGGAACGAAATGGCGCTCGAAAAAGCTTCGGGCCTGCAACCGATTCGCCGGCGAAACGGTGCGCGCTTCGGCATAGGCGTCGGCAAAGCCATTGTAATCGACGCCGAGCGCGCCGGAGCGGTAGGATTTGGTCAGGATATGAAAGGCCGACCGGCGAAAGGCGTCAAAGGCAGGGAGATGGTCGTCCTCGCCCCAGCCCGGCAATTCGCCAAAGGATTTTTCGCTGAAGGCTCGAGAAAGCGACACGACAGCCTCCGCCGCCGTCCAGTTCAGTCTTCTTCTTCGGTGGCGACGAGCTTCCAGTTCGGATCGCGCGAGCGCGCGTCACGAGCGAAGGTCCAGACATCCTTGACCTCGGCGACGGTTTCGGGATCGCCGTCGATGACGGCGCCGGCCTTGTCGCGGGTCGCCGAAATCAGTTCGCTGACGATGCGCAGCGTGATGTGCGCCTCGCTGCCCTTCATCTCGGCCGAAACGATGTCGGCCTTGTCGATGCCGACGAAGGAGGACTGGATCTTTTCGGCCTTCGCCTCGCGGTCGCCGATGGCCGCGACGAAGCCGTCATAGACCTCGCGCGACAAAAGGTTCTTCAGCGTTTTACGGTCGCCATCGGCGTAGGCCATGACGATCATCTCGGAGGCCATCTTGGCGCCGTCGACGAAGGTCTTCGGATCGAAGGTCGGATCATTGTCCTTGATCGCCCGCAGGCCCCGATTGAGATCGGTGTCCGGCTTGGCAAAGGCATCGATCGCCACATAGGCATCGGCCGCCGGCTCTCCCGCCAGGCGCTTGCGCGGCAGCGAGACCACGTTCTCGGGTTTCTGGGCGGCATCCTTGTCGTTTTTGCGCGCTGCCGTATATGGATCGAAGGGTGGGCGCTCGTTGCCCGTGCGTCGGCCAAGCACGTTGCGCAGCTGGAAGAAGATCACCACCGCCGCAATCAGAAAGAAAATCGTGCCGAAGTCGAAGAAGCCCATATCTTGCGCCAATCAATCCCTGCTTTGGCCGGACCAGCGGCCAAGCAAGGGCCGCGATCACATAGCGTTCAGTATCCAAAGCATATAGAACGCATGGCGCAATCATTCAAATCAAAGGCAGCCATACCTATCTAACAGCTCTGGTGCCAGCGGCGATTGCTCGCCGGCCGGCAAAACATCGAAAACGATCGGTCAAGATTTGCGTATTTCGCTGCTTCCCCTGTTCATTCTCGCGCTTCCGCTGCTGGAGATAGCCGGTTTCGTTATTGTCGGCCGCCAGGTCGGCGCGCTGGCGACAGTCGGCTTGGTGCTGGCCTCGAGTGTCGCCGGCGCCCTGCTGCTGCGGCACCAGGGTTTTGGCGTCATGGCCAGGGTCCGTGCCGAAATGGATGCCGGGCGTGATCCGAGCGGCCAGCTTGCGCATGGCGCCATGATCGTGCTGGCAGCGATCCTTTTGATCATCCCCGGCTTCATCTCGGATATTTTCGGCCTTCTGCTGTTCCTGCCGCCGGTGCGCGATCTTGCCTGGCGGATGCTGAAAGGCCGCATCGTGCTGGCAACCGATTTCAGCAGTGGTTTGCGGGCAAGGCAACGCGGCAAGACCATCGATCTCGACGACGGCGACTATTCGCGGGCCGACGACCATACGCGCGGGCCGGGTTCTCCCTGGCGCCGCCTCAAGGACGAGTAGCTGCAAGGCAACCGGCGTCTTTTGCAAACTTGTCTTGTCGGGCCGGCCATGATAGCGAACGCCCGAATTTCAATCCGGTCAGCAACGCTGCCCAGGCAAAAGGACCACAGCTTATGGCCAGCAACGACGACGCGCCGACCGGCGCAGCCAACGGTAATGGAAATGCGGCGCAGCCTTCGCTCAACGTGCTTGCGCAATATGTGAAGGACCTGTCCTTCGAAAGCCCCGGCGCACCGAACTCGTTGCGCGGCCGCGACAAGGCTCCCGGCATCGCCATCAATGTCAACGTCAACGCCAACCCGCTTTCGGACAAGCAGTTCGACGTCAATTTGACGCTGAACGCAAAAGCGTCGTTCGACCAGGAAGTGCTGTTCAACGTCGAGCTGGTCTATGGCGGCGTCTTCTCCATCAGCGGCTTCCCGCAGGAGCACATGCTGCCGATCCTGTTCATCGAATGCCCGCGGCTGCTGTTCCCGTTCGCCCGGCAGATCATCGCCGAGGCAACACGCAACGGGGGCTTCCCGCCGCTGATGCTAGACCCGATCGATTTCGCGCAGATGTTCCAGCAGAAGTTGGCCGAGGACCAGGCTGCCGCCAAGGTCAAGGTGAGCTGAAGCTGGTTAGCTCGCAGCGTTTGAAAAACCCGGCGCGAAGCCGGGTTTTTTGTTTGAGACGCCGGCGGGGCAGTACCCCCCTCTGGCCTGCCGGCCATCTCCCCCTCAAGGGGGGAGATCGGACTTCACGTCAGCCTTCGCCAATCCTTCATCGCCGCAGGAATGAGCGAGACGCTGGGTCTGCCAATCTCCCCCCTTGAGGGGGAGATGTCCGGCAGGACAGAGGGGGGCGCGAAGGATCACTCCGGTCAAAATCACTGTGCCGCGGAACTCGCTTCCGGGGGGACGCGCAGCCACAGCGCTTTTTCGCCGAGGCTGCCAACCATGCCTGCGTGTGCTGCGCGCTCGGCATCGGTCAGGCGCGACGGCAAGGCGATCGGCCGCACACCGATCGAAATATCGATGTCGTCGACATTCTGCCTGCCGCCCGCCGGAGTCAGGATGCTGTCGAGGATAAGGCTTGCCTGCTTGCCGCCGATGAGCTCGATATAGACCTCGGCCAGCAATTCCGAATCGAGCAGCGCGCCGTGCTTGGTGCGGCGGCCGTTGTCGATGCCGTAGCGGCGGCAGAGCGCGTCGAGCGAATTGGGGCCCATCGGATGCTTGCGGCGCGCCAGCGCCAGCGTGTCGACGATCCGTCCCGGATCGATGGCCGGATGGCCAAGCCGGCCGAATTCGAGATTGAGGAAGCCGATGTCGAAGCCGGCATTGTGCGCGACCAGTTTGGCGCCGTCGATGAAGGCCAGAAACTCCTCGGCGATCTCCATGAAAGTCGGCTTGCCCTGAAGATCGGCGGCGCTGATGCCGTGCACGGCCTGCGCCTCGTGATGGATCTGGCGGCCTTGCGGGTTGATGTATTTGTGGAAGGTTCGGCCGGTCGGGAAGCGGTTGACCAGCTCGACGCCGCCAAGCTCGATGACGCGGTCCTCGCGCGTGTCGAGGCCGGTGGTTTCCGTATCGAAGATGATCTCACGCATCGAATCAGTCCACTGGTGCCGGCATCATTCTAACCGAATCACACCAGGAACAAAATGGCAACAAGTAATGTGGGTCTGCAAGCCTCTTAACCAGGCCTGGCTGCCTTATCCACGACTAGTTCGGCGATGATGGCCTTGACGGCCGCGCGAGTGGCGTCAAAGCCCTGACCGGTGTCGATGACAAAGTCGGCGCGCCGGCGCTTTTCGGTGTCGGGAACCTGCCTGGCCAGGATCGACGCCAGTTTCTCCTCGTTCATGCCCGGCCGCGCCAGCACGCGGGCGCGCTGGACTTCGGGCGGCGCGGTGACGACCACGACCTTGTCGACGCGGTTGCGGCCGCCGGTCTCGAACAGCAGCGGTATATCGAGCACGGCAAGCGGCGCGCCGGCGGCACGATGTTCAGCCAGGAAGGCATCGGCGTCGGCACGGACCAGCGGATGGATGATCGCTTCCAGCCGTTTCAGCGCGGCGGCGTCGCCGAGCACCCGCTCCGCCAGTGCCGCGCGGTCGACCGCACCGGATCGGGTGGTGCCGGGAAAGGCCGCCTCGACCAAGGGCGCGGCCTTGCCGGCATAAAGGCGATGCACCGCCTCGTCGGAATCATGGACCGGCACGCCGGCCTCGGCGAACATCTTGGCCGCGGTCGATTTGCCCATGCCGATCGATCCGGTGAGGCCGAGCACGATCATTTTATCGCGCCGATATCGGCAGTAATTATTTGCCGCAGTTCGGCGGTGACTTCTGGCCTGATGCCGAACCACCGCTCGAAGCCGGGCACCGCCTGGTGCAGCAGCATGCCGAGCCCATCGACGGTTCTCAGGCCGCGCGCTTTGGCGGTAGCAAGCAGCGGCGTCTCCAGCGGCACGTAGACGATGTCGGTGACGATGGCGCGGTCCGGCAGTCTGCCTGGATCCGCGGACAGGCCTTCATTGCCATGCATGCCGAGCGCTGTCGTGTTGACCAGCAGGCCGGCATCTTCGAGCAATTCGCCGGTCGCCGCGAGGTTGTGGGCGGAAACGCCGGCACCGAAGCGGTCGCGCAGCTCCTGCGCCCTCGCAAGCGTCCGGTTGACGATGCGGATGTCGCTGACGCCGCGCTGCTTCAGCGCATGGATGACCGCGCGAGCGGCGCCGCCGGCACCGAGCACCACGGCGGGGCCGTTGGCCGCCCAGCCCGGTGCATATTCGTCCAGATTGGCGGCAAAGCCATGGGCATCGGTGTTGCCGCCGCACAATTCGCCATTCTCGAACCACAGTGTATTGACCGCACCGATCTGTTCGGCGTCGGCGTCACGCCGCTTGGCCAAAGCGAAGGCGGCTTCCTTGTGCGGGATGGTGACGTTGCCGCCGCGATAGCCTTGTGCCTGCAGCGTCTGCAGGAATTCGGCAAAGGCCTCCGGTGCAACGTCGATGGCCTCGTAGACGCCGTCGATGCCGTATTTCGCCAGCCAGTGGCCGTGGATCTTCGGAGACCTGGAATGCGCGATCGGGTGGCCGGTGACGAAGGCTTTTTTCGGGGCCTCAGCCATCGATCGCCCCGAACTCACGCAGCTTGGCCAGCACCGGCAAAAGTGGCAAGCCGACAATAGTAAAATAGTCGCCTTCGATTTTTTCGAACAGCTGGATGCCTTCGCCTTCGATCTGGTAAGCGCCGACGCTGGACAACGCTTTGGCGCCGACGCGCGCCAGATGGCGGCCGATGAAGGCCGGATCGAGCTTGCGCATGGTCAGGCTGGCGATGCCGACATGCCGCCACAGAACCTGGCCGTCACGGCCGAGCACGACGGCGCTGTTGAGATGATGCGTCTTGCCCGACAGCGCCAGCAGATGACGGCGCGCCCCTTCCATGTCGGCCGGCTTGTGGAACAGCTCGTCGCCGAGCGACAGCGTCTGGTCGCAGCCGAGCACCAGGGCGCCGGGCTTGCGCTCACTGACGTCGGTGGCCTTGGCTTCGGCGAGCACCAGGGCGACGTCCTCCGGCGACACGCCAGTATTCTGCAGCGGCGCCTCGAGCGCGCGCTCATCGACAGAGGCCGGAACCGCTTCGACAGTGACGCCGGCATTGACGAGCAGCGCCTTGCGGAACGGGCTGCCCGAGGCAAGGATGATTTTTTCAGCCATTTTTTCACCCGGTTCCTGACACTAGGGTGTGTCGAGATTCAGGTCAGGCCGAGCCGAAAACGGTGGCTTCCGAGAACCGGAGCGGAGCGTACTTTTCGTACGTGAGCACCGGAAGCGCAGGAAACCGCCGTTTGCAGGCCGGCATCACCTGAATATCACACGCCCTACCGCGTCTTGCCGCGCAGGGCAACGATGGCCGCCGCCGTCTCCTCGATCGAACGGCGGCTGACGTCGATCATCGGCCAGCCGTGCCGCGTGCATATCTGGCGGGCATAGGCGAGCTCTTCGGCGATCGCGGCGCGGTCGACATAGTCGGTCGGTTCGTAGGCGCTGGTGCCGAGAATGCGGTTCTGCCGGACCTGCGAGATCCGTTCGGCGGTGGCGACCAGGCCGACGATCAGCGGCCTCGTGGCATTGACCAGGCTTTCGGGCACCGGAACGCCGAGCACGATCGGGATGTTGGCGGTCTTGATGCCGCGATTGGCGAGATAGATGCTGGTCGGCGTCTTCGAGGTGCGGGAGATGCCGACGAGCACGATGTCGGCATCATCCATATTGGCCGGCAGCTGGCCATCGTCATGCTCCATGGTGAAGTTGAGCGCGTCGATGCGGCGGAAATATTCGGCGTCCAGCACATGCTGGGCACCGACGCGGCGGCCGGCCGGCGTGCCGAGATAGGACTGGAACACCGTCAGCACCGGTTCCAGCACCGAGACGCAAGGCAGGCCCATGGCCGCGCAGCGTTCGTCGATGCCGCGGGCAAGCTTCTGGTCGACCACCGTATAGAGGATGATGCCCGGCTCCTCCTCGATATCCTCGAACACCTTCGTCACCTGCTTTTCGGTGCGGATGAGCGGGTAGATATGTTCGATGGCGCGCGCGTCCTTGTATTGCGCGGAAGCCGCGCGGCCGGCGGCCAGCAGCGTTTCGCCGGTGGCGTCGGAAATCAGGTGAAGGTGAAAGAAGCTCTGCGGTTTGTTCACAGGATACATTCCAGGCTGTGGGCCGATGTGGATAAGCCGGGCGGGAAACTCGGCCACCGCAAAGCGACTGTATCAGATGGCGGTTTGTCCACAATTCGATGTGCTGTCGGCTTCTCCGGGCGGTTGGGGACAAGTCCGGGGACGGAGCTTTTTGCCTTCGCTTCATCCACAGGGGCAATTTCCCTGGCCTGGCGGCAACGCATTGACTCCAGTCGTAAATTCCCGACTTTCCACAAAGTCCTGCAATCCCGTTGGAGAAGCGCGCGACAATATGCTGGCTGGTCTTTTCGAGGGCAAAGCGGGACAGGAGACAACCACCACAACCAACAGACTCTTAGAATCATAAGATTCCTAAAAATAGAATATTTAATTATAGGGAAGCCTGGAAAGGCGAGCGCTCAATGCCTCAAGACCGGATCGTGCTGGACGTGTTGAGAGGCAAGGCGGCGTTTCCGCCGCCGCTCTGGATGATGCGCCAGGCCGGCCGCTATCTGCCGGAATACCGGGAGACGAGGAGACGGGCCGGATCCTTCCTCGATCTTTGCTACGACCCGGATCTCGCCGTCGAAGTGACGCTGCAGCCGATCGAACGCTTCGGCTTCGATGCATCGATCCTGTTTTCCGATATTCTTGTCGTGCCGCATGCGCTTGGCCGCGACGTGCGCTTCGAGGAAGGACGCGGCCCGCTGCTGACGCCGATCACGGCTGCGGAAATTGCGGCTCTCGACGGCGAAACGTTTCACGTGAATCTCGAGCCGGTCTACGAGACGGTGCGGCGGTTGCGCGCCAGACTGCCTGATGAAACGACGCTGATCGGCTTCTGCGGTGCGCCGTGGACGGTGGCGACCTACATGATTGCCGGCCACGGTACGCACGACCAGGCGCCGGCCAGGCTGTTCGGCTATCGCGAACCGACGGCGTTTCTTAGGCTACTGAAGGTGCTGGCCGATCATTCGGCTGCCTATCTGATCCGCCAGGTCGAGGCCGGCGCCGACGTGGTGCAGATCTTCGATTCGTGGTCAGGCGTGCTCGACGAAGCGTCTTTCGAATTGTTCTGCGTCGAGCCGGTGGCCTCGATCGTCCGGCAAGTGAAGGCTGTCCATCCCAATGTTCCGATCATCGGCTTTCCCAAGGGCGCGGGAGATCACTATCGAAGCTATCGCCAGAAGACCGGCGTGACCGGGCTGGGCCTCGACTGGACCGTGTCCTTGTCGAGCGCGAAGGAATTGCAGCGTGACGGCGCCGTGCAGGGCAATCTCGATCCGCTGAGGCTTGTAGCCGGCGGCAAGGCGCTTGACGACGGCGTGGGGGCGATCCTGAAGGCGCTGGGCGACGGGCCGCTGATCTTCAATCTCGGCCACGGCATCACGCCCGAGACGCCGCTCGCTCATGTCGAGCGGATGGTCAAGCTGGTGCGGAGCGCATCGTGACGATGATGGGCGCGGACAATGCGAACGGCACCAACACCGGTAAGGGCGCGATGCGCCGCGCGGCAATCGCGATCGTCATTTTCCTGGTGCTGGCCGGGCTGCTGTTGCTGTTCGGGCCCGATGATTTCTATCCCTGGGCGAAGGCGATCCATGTGATTGCCGTCATCTCCTGGATGGCTGGCATGCTCTATCTGCCGCGCTTGCTGGTCTATCATGCCGATGCCGAAAAAGGCTCCGTCCAGTCGGAGACTTTCAAGGTGATGGAGCGCCGCCTGCTGCGCGGCATCATCAATCCGGCAATGGTGATCACCTGGGCATTCGGCCTGTGGCTCGCCTGGAAAGGCTTTGGTTTTCAAGGCGGCTGGCTGCATGCCAAGATCGCTGCGGTGGTGGGCCTGTCGGCCGTGCATGGCTATCTCGCCGGCGCCGTCCGCAAATTTGCCGAAGACCGCAATGAAAAATCGGCAAGGCACTGGCGGATCGTCAATGAGATCCCTACATTGCTGATGATCGTCATCGTCGTCCTGGTAATCGTGAAACCGTTCTGACGTCTTCGGTTGCCCGCAAAAGGCGGCTTGCTCTTTCAACCGACCGACGATAAAAGACGGGTCTTCCTTCCCGTCATGCGCCGCCCATTTGTCGCTTCGGCCGCGCCCGGCATTTGTCGCATCCCGCCGATATTTTTCCCAAAGCTTACTCAGAGTCCGTCTAATGATGCAAGAAATGAAGCTCACAGAGTTCAAGAACAAGAAACCGCCAGAGCTGATCGCTTATGCGGAATCGCTCGAAGTCGAGAATGCCAGCGTCATGCGCAAGCAGGAGCTGATGTTCGCGATCCTGAAGAGGCTGGCGACCCAGGATATCGAGATCATCGGCGACGGCGTCGTCGAAGTGCTGCAGGACGGCTTTGGCTTCCTGCGCTCCGCCAATGCCAACTATCTGCCGGGTCCCGACGACATCTATATTTCACCGTCGCAGATCCGGCGGTTCTCGCTGAAGACCGGCGATACGGTCGAAGGGCCGATCCGCAGCCCGAAAGAGGGCGAGCGCTATTTCGCGCTGCTCAAGGTCAACACGATCAATTTCGACGACCCGGAAAAAATCCGCCACAAGATCCATTTCGACAATCTGACGCCGCTTTATCCGACCTCGCGGCTGAAGATGGAGATGGAGGTTCCGACCTCGAAGGACATTTCGGCGCGCGTCATCGACCTGGTGGCGCCGCTCGGCAAGGGCCAGCGCGCCCTGATCGTGGCGCAGCCGCGCACCGGCAAGACGGTGCTGCTGCAGAACATCGCCCATTCGATCACCACCAACCATCCGGAATGCTATTTGATCGTGCTTCTGATCGACGAGCGGCCGGAGGAAGTCACCGACATGCAGCGCTCGGTGAAGGGCGAGGTGGTGTCCTCGACCTTCGACGAGCCGGCGGTGCGCCACGTCCAGGTTGCCGAAATGGTCATCGAGAAGGCCAAGCGCCTGGTCGAGCACGGCCGTGACGTCGTCATCCTGCTGGATTCGATCACCCGCCTCGGCCGCGCCTACAACACCGTCGTGCCGTCATCCGGCAAGGTGCTGACCGGTGGTGTCGACGCCAACGCGCTGCAGCGGCCGAAGCGCTTCTTCGGTGCTGCCCGCAACATCGAGGAAGGCGGCTCGCTGACCATCATCGCCACGGCGCTGATCGATACCGGCAGCCGCATGGACGAGGTCATCTTCGAAGAGTTCAAGGGCACCGGCAATTCGGAAATCGTGCTCGACCGCAAGGTGGCGGACAAGCGCATCTATCCGGCCATGGACATCCTCAAATCCGGCACCCGCAAGGAAGACCTGCTGGTTCCGCGCCAGGACCTGCAGAAGATCTTCGTGCTGCGCCGCATCCTGGCACCGATGGGAACGACCGACGCCATCGAGTTCCTGATCGACAAGCTCAAGCAGACCAAGACCAACGCGGATTTCTTCGATTCGATGAATACGTAAAGGGGGCAAGGCGCTGTCCCGCCGGCGTTCCGGTTCTGTGCACCTCGACCTATCGACGGCGCAACTGCCGCTCGAGTTCCTCAGCGTCGGTTATCACCGGCAGGCAGACCTGCCCCGTGCAGAGCCAGGCGCCGGGCTCGGCCGTTGGCGGCAGGACGCCGCCTGGCAAGGCCGGCAGATTTGTCGCCGAGCCAACAGGCACGACGATGTCCACCCGGCGCGGGTCTGGATTTCGATTCGCAACCGGAACAAGCCTTAGAGTCTCGGGTCTATCCACGATCACCAGCTTCAGCGGTTCAAGCGCCAAGGCACAGGCATTGACTATACCCGCCTGGCCATAGCCCTGGTGCTCCGCCCGCCCGCCCGCGTGCTCTGCGACTGTCCAGGCTTTTTCCCAGAGATCGAGATCGCCCGAAAGCGACGACAATCGGACCAGAGCCTCGATGATCTGGCCGGTAGCGGAAGGAATGGCTTCGTCGACATCGCCGCGGATGCGGATCGGCACATCCGCGCTGTCGGACGCGGTCAGATAATAGCCGGTCTTGTCGCTGTCCCGGTGCCAAAGATCGAGTTGCTCAATGAAGTTCCCGGCGCGATCGATGTAGTCGGGATTGCCGGTCGCCTCGAACAGTGAGATGGCGGCGTTGGCCATGGCGGCATAGTCGCTCGACAGAGCCGGAAACAGCTTCTTTGCGCCGAGCATCGAATGCGGCAGGCGGCCGTCACGTCCGGCAGCCGCAATCGCGGCAAAGGCCGTTGCCGCCGCTTCGATCCAGTCGGATCGGCCAAGCGACCGTCCGGCCTCGGCAAGGGCTGCGATCATCAAGCCGTTCCAGTCGGTCAGGGCCTTGCCGTCACGCCCGGGCCGCACGCGCTGTTCCCTCGCTGCCAGCAGCCTTTGCTTGAGCGGAACCAGAAGGTCACGATCGACGACGCTCTGCGCCTGTTGAGCATCAGTCTGGCAAATGATCGGCTTGCCTTCCCAACCATGCGGATCGGCAAGCGTGAAGTATTTGAAAAACAATGCTGAATCGTAGCCAAAGGCTGCTTCTAGCTCATCCCTGCTCCAGGTGTAGAACAACCCCTCCTCGCCCTCGCTATCGGCATCAAGGCTGGCGGCGAAGGCATCGCCCTCGACTCGCATTTCGCGGAACAGCCAGGCAATCGTCTCTTCGATTCGCAGCCGGAACAATTCCTTGCCGGTTGACGCGTAGGCCCAATTGCACAAGCGGATGAGCTGGGCATTGTCGTAGAGCATTTTTTCGAAATGCGGGACCAGCCATTCGGCGTCGGTCGAGTAGCGGCTGAGTCCGCCGCCAATATGGTCATAGATGCCGCCGGCCAGCATCTTTTCGAGGCTGAGGAGAACGGCGTCGCGGTGCGATGCGGTGCCGTCGCGCAGCCAGGACAGCCAGAGGCTCTGCATGAACGGCGCGTTGGGGAATTTCGGCGCGCCGCGCAGACCGCCCAAATCGCGGTCGATCATGCCGTCAATGCCATTGGCGAGGTTCGCCAGCATGCCGCGGTCGAGCACGGCCTTGCCATGGCTGCCCGCCAGCCGCGTCTCGACATGCGTGGTCAGGCCGTCGGCACTCTGGTTAACGCTTTCTTTCTTCTCCCGCCAAGCCTTGTCAACCGCCTCCAGCACCTGGACGAAACCCGGCCGGCCGTAGCGGGCTTCGCGCGGAAAGTAAGTGCCGCCCCAGAACGGCTTGCCCTCCGGCGTCAGGAACATGGTCAGCGGCCAGCCGCCCTGCTCGCCCATCGAGGACAGCGCCGCCATGTAGATCTGGTCGATGTCGGGGCGCTCCTCGCGGTCGACCTTGATATTGACGAAGAGACGGTTCATGACGGCGGCGACGTCGTCGTTCTCGAAGCTCTCATGCGCCATGACGTGGCACCAATGGCACGCGGCGTAGCCGACAGAGAGCAGGATCGGACGCTGCAGCACCTTTGCTTCGGCCAGAGCGGCGGGCGACCATGGCCGCCAGTGCACTGGATTGCCGCTGTGCTGCTGCAGATAGGGGCTGGCCTCTTCGGCAAGCAGGTTTTGTGCAGGCAAGGTCACGGCGCTACTCGATGGCGGATTGAACAGGGCATAGCTAGGGCGCTTCGGCAGAGCGGGCAAATGATTTCAAAAGACTCCATCGTGGCGCTGTCGAGCGGGCGCCTGCCGGCCGGCATTGCGGTGATACGCATTTCCGGGCCGCAGAGTCGATTCGTAGTCGAAACGATTTCCGGATCGACTGTGCCAAACCGTGTTGCCACCTATCGCAAGTTCCGGGCGCCCGACGGATCGGTGCTGGACAGCGGCCTAGTCGTCTTCTTTGCTGGCCCCGACAGTTTTACCGGCGAGGACGTTGCAGAGCTCCATGTGCATGGCGGGCGCGCCGTTGTGGCGAGGATGCTGGAAACGATCGCCTCCTTCGACGGCGTCAGGCATGCCGAGCCTGGCGAATTCACCCGCCGCGCCTTTCTCAACGGCAAGCTCGATCTGGTCGAAACCGAGGCGCTGGCCGATCTCATCAACGCCGAAACGGAGGCGCAGCGGCGCTTTGCCGTTCACAACGCCCAAGGCGTGCAGAGCGAACTCTATCTGGGCTGGCGCCGACGGCTGATCCACGCCCGCGCGATGATCGAGGCCGAGATCGATTTTGCCGACGAGGACGACGTGCCGGGCTCGGTCGCCGACACAGTCTGGTCGGATGTTCAGGCCGTGATCGACGAAATCGAGCGCCATGTCGCAGGCTTCCGGGCTGCCGAGATCATCCGCGACGGGTTCGAAGTGGTAATCCTCGGCGCACCGAATGCCGGCAAGTCCAGCCTGTTCAACGCCTTGGCGCGGCGCGAAGCGGCCATCGTCACCGACGAGCCGGGCACGACCCGCGACCTGCTCGAGGTGGTACTGGACCTGGAAGGGGTGCGGGTCAGGGTAACCGACACCGCCGGTCTGCGCGAGGCGCCCGGCAAGATAGAGGCGATCGGCATCGAGAAGGCCAGGACCAAGGCGCACAGCGCCGATCTGCTGTTGCTGCTTGAGGATCTGGCGGAGCCAATCGCGATCGGTGTGCCGCCGGGCGACATTCAGGCGCTGAGGGTTGGAACAAAAATTGACCTGCTGGGGGGTAAATCGCCCTCGCCTGCGGTGCACTATGATTTCGCTATCTCGACGCGGGACGGCACGGGTCTGGCCGAACTGCTGGACGAGATCGGGCGTCGTGCCGCAGTCCAGATCGGCAAGGCCGGCGATATCCTGCCGTCGCGGCTGCGGCACGTCGAGCTGCTCAACGAGACGAAACGCTTCCTGCTCGCAGCAGTGGCCAGTGGTGATCGCGGGCAGGAGCTACGGGCCGAGGAACTGCGCCTGGCGGCGGATCGGCTTGGACGAATCGTCGGTGCGGTCGATGTCGAGGACATGCTCGATGTTATTTTTTCGCAGTTTTGTATCGGCAAATGACTCACGTGAAACATAGGGGAAGGGCCACACCGGGGTGATTCACGTGAAACACGGGCCCAGGAATAGGGGGATTGTTTCACGTGAAACGATCCCGCTCGTAGCGTCTCCCCTTCTCCCCTTGTGGGAGAAGGTGGCCGAGCGAAGCTCGGTCGGATGAGGGGTGTTCCAGCTTGGCAAAACCGCACTTCGTCCAGCACCCCTCAACCGTCTTGGCGCTGCGCGCCAATCCACCTTCTCCCACAAGGGGAGAAGGAAGACAGGGCGGCGCCAGGCAATCTCTGTCTGCATTGTCGGGAGCAGTCATGCGTCTGAAGCGCCCTGCATCCTTGACAGCGCGTGCCTCCAGGGACATGTGTCGGTCCACTTAAATTCGGGATTCTGAAATGACCAATCACTATGATGTGGTGGTGGTGGGTGGCGGCCATGCTGGGTGCGAGGCGGCCAGCGCTGCCGCGCGGGCTGGCGCCAGGACCGCGCTGGTGACGCTGCGCTTCGACACGATTGGCGTGATGTCCTGCAATCCGGCGATCGGCGGCCTCGGCAAGGGCCATCTGGTTCGTGAGATCGACGCCATGGACGGGCTGATGGGCCGCGTTGCCGATGCGGCCGGCATCCAGTTCCGTTTGCTCAACCGCCGCAAAGGGCCGGCGGTGCGCGGGCCACGGACGCAGGCCGACCGAAAACTCTATCGGCTCGCCATGCAGGCGGCGATTCGCGAACAGGCTGGCCTCGATGTCATCGAAGGCGAGGTGCTGGATTTCGAAATCAACATCCGGGAAATCGACGACGGACGCATCGCGGCGGTGCTGCTGGCGGATGGAAGCCGGCTCGCCTGCGGCGCCGTGGTGCTGACGACCGGCACTTTTCT
The DNA here is from genome assembly GCF_040319065.1 of Mesorhizobium sp. M0968. Classification (NCBI taxonomy): domain Bacteria; kingdom Pseudomonadati; phylum Pseudomonadota; class Alphaproteobacteria; order Hyphomicrobiales; family Phyllobacteriaceae; genus Mesorhizobium; species Mesorhizobium sp. M0968. The sequence continues at coordinate 191,966 of NZ_JAMYNL010000009.1, read as the reverse complement.
GCGCGGGCTGATCCATATCGGCGAGAAGAAGATCGTCGCCGGCCGCATGAACGAGCAGGCGAGCATCGGCCTGTCGGCGACGATGAGCCGCGCCGGCTTCAAGCTCGGGCGGCTGAAGACCGGCACGCCGCCGCGGCTGGACGGCAGGACGATCGGTTGGGCGTCACTGGAGAGCCAGGCGGCGGACGAGGACCCCGTGCCGTTCTCGCTGCTGACCGATCGCATCGAAAATCCGCAGATCCATTGCGGCATCACCCGAACGACCAATGCGACGCACGAGCTGATTCGCGCCAATCTCGGCCGCTCGGCCATGTATTCGGGGTCGATCGAAGGCGTCGGGCCGCGTTATTGCCCGTCGATCGAAGACAAGATCGTCAAGTTCGGTGACCGCGAAGGCCACCAGATCTTTCTGGAGCCCGAAGGGCTGGACGACGACACGGTGTACCCGAACGGCATTTCGACCTCGCTGCCCGAGGACGTGCAGCTCGACATCCTGAAGACCATTCCGGGGCTGGAGCGGGCAACGATGCTGCAGCCGGGCTATGCCATCGAGTATGATCATGTCGATCCACGCGAGCTCAAGCCGACGCTGGAAACCAGGCGGATCGCCGGCTTGTTCCTCGCCGGACAGATCAACGGCACCACCGGCTACGAGGAGGCCGGTGCGCAAGGGCTGCTTGCCGGCTTGAATGCAGCGCGCAAGGCGTCGGCGAGCGAGGAAATCGTGCTCAGCCGCACCGAAGCCTATATCGGCGTGATGGTCGACGATTTGACCAGCCGCGGCATCGCCGAACCGTACCGCATGTTCACCTCGCGGGCCGAGTTCCGGCTATCGCTGCGAGCCGACAACGCCGATGAGCGGCTGACGCCACTGGCGATAAGGCTGGGGATTGCCTCGCCGGAGCGGATGCAGCGGTTCAACAATAGTATGCAAGACCTTGAGAAGGCGCGACAGCTCGCCCTCGGCACCACCATGACCCCCAATGAGGCAGCGCGCCATGGGCTCGAAATCAACCGGGACGGCGTCCGCCGCTCCGCCTATGAGTTGCTGGCCTATCCCGGCGTCGACATCGCCTGGCTGGCGCGGGCCGAGCCGGCTTTCGCGGCGATCGACAGCAAAACGGCCGAACGTCTTGAAACGGAAGCCAAATATTCTGTCTATCTCGACCGCCAGCAGGCCGATGTTTCGCAGATCAGGCATGAGGAGAGCAGGCTTATTCCCAAATCGCTCGACTTTGCTTCTGTTCCCGGCCTGTCGAACGAGTTGAAGCAGAAGATGCTGGCACGCCAGCCGCGCTCGATTGCCGATGCGCAACGCATGGAAGGCATGACGCCGGCGGCGCTGGCGATTATTGTCGCCCATGTCCGCAATGCCGAGGCGGCCGCGCGAAAGCAGGTCGCGTGAGCGCAGCGTCCTGGGCAAACCTCCAGGCGGCAGCGGGCCCGGTTTCACGTGAAACATTCGATCGCCTGGTCGAGTTCGAGGCCGTCTTCCAGAAATGGAACCGCCGGATCAATCTGGCCGCGCGATCGACGCAGGACGATGTCTGGCGCCGCCACATCCTCGACAGCGCGCAGCTGGCGCGAATCAAACCAGAGGCGAAGCGCTGGGTCGATCTCGGCTCCGGCGGTGGGTTTCCCGGCCTTGTGCTGGCCTTTTTGCTTGCCGAGCGGGACGGCGCCGGTATCGACCTGGTTGAAAGCAACCGGAAAAAAGCATCGTTCCTGCAAGCGGTCATCGGACAGTTCAGCCTGCCCGCCAAGGTTATCGCGCGCCGCATCGACGACAGCTATCCGCTTGTTCCTGCACCGCAAATCGTCACAGCCAGGGCACTCGCCTCGCTGCCCGACCTGCTCGACCTGGCGGCACCGTGGCTGACCAAGGGGTCGCGCGGCCTGTTTCACAAAGGCCGGGATTACCGCGCCGAAGTGGCAGAAAGCGCTCAACGATGGTCTTTCGATCTGGTAGAACATGCCAGTGCAACCGACGCACAGGGCGTCATTCTCGAAGTATCCGACTTGCGACAGCACCCTGGCTTGTGACCGGCGACCCAAATGAATTTCTGGCATAGACCCATGATGAAGAACGGCCCCCGAATCATCACCGTCGCCAACCAGAAGGGCGGCGTCGGCAAGACGACGACCGCCATCAATCTGGCCACCGCGCTGGCGGCCATAGGCGAACAGGTGCTGATCGTCGATCTCGACCCGCAGGGCAACGCCAGCACCGGGCTTGGCATCGACCGGCGCGACCGCACCGTCTCGTCCTATGATGTGCTGACCGGCGAGCTGGATCTCGAAGCGGCGGCGATCCCGACGGCGGTGCCTGGCCTGTCGATCGTACCGTCGACGCTCGACCTGCTCGGCATCGAGATGGAAATCGCCTCGGCGCCGGATCGAGTGCTGCGGCTGCGCAACGCGCTGCGGGCTTCGGCTGAGCGCTCGGCCAATTTCGGCTATGTGCTGATCGACTGCCCGCCGTCGCTCAACCTGCTGACACTGAATTCGATGGCTGCGGCCGATTCGGTGCTGGTGCCGCTGCAGTGCGAGTTTTTCGCGCTGGAGGGCCTGAGCCAGCTTTTGGAGACGGTCGAGCAGGTGCGCCGCTCGATCAACCCCGACCTGACGATCCAGGGCATCGTGCTGACCATGTTCGACGGGCGCAACAATCTCGCCAACCAGGTGGTGCAGGATGTGCGGGCGCATATGGGCGACAAGGTCTATGAAACCGTCATCCCGCGCAATGTCCGCGTTTCCGAGGCGCCGTCCTACGGCAAGCCGGCGATTCTCTACGACCTCAAATGCTCGGGCAGCCAGGCCTATCTGCAGCTTGCTTCGGAAGTCATCCGCCGCGAGCGCAAATTGCGTGCTGCCTGAACAATAAGCCGATTCGATACCGAAACGATCTGGACGGACAATGAACGAAGACCCTTCGAGAAAAAGACTGGGCCGGGGACTGGCGGCATTAATCGGCGAAATCGATCGCCCGGCGGCTCCGGAAAAGCCGGGCCTGGCGGCCGACGGCAAGGTGCCGATCGAGTTCCTCAGCCCCAATCCCAAAAACCCGCGCCGGCATTTTGGCGACGCCGACCTGACCGACCTCGCCCAGTCGATCCGCGAACATGGCGTGGTGCAGCCGGTGGTGGCGCGGCCGTCGAAAACCCAAACGGGCCGCTACGAGATCATCGCAGGCGAGCGTCGTTGGCGCGCGGCGCAACGCGCCGGGCTGACCGAAATCCCGATCATCGTACGCGACGTCAACGACCGCACGGCGCTCGAACTGGCGATCATCGAAAACGTCCAGCGCACCGACCTCAACCCGGTCGAGGAGGCGCTCGGCTACCAGCAGCTGATCGACGACCACGGCTATACCCAGGCCGATCTCGGCCAGGTGATCGGCAAGAGCCGCAGCCATGTCGCCAACACGTTGAGACTGCTCAAGCTGCCCGACGTCATCCGCGACATGCTGGTCGACGGCGCGCTCTCGGCCGGCCACGCCCGTACCCTGGTGACGGCCGACGACCCGGCCGGGCTCGCCAAGCGGATCATCGATGAAGGGCTTTCGGTGCGCCAGGCCGAGGCGCTGGCGCAAATGCCGGTCGGCGCGCCGTCGGCAAAACGCCAGCCCGCCGCACCGCCGCAAAAGGATGCCGACACGCTGGCGCTGGAGCGGCTGATGACCAGCACGATCGGCATGATCGTCACGATCGAGCACAACCAGCGCGGCGGCGTGATCAGCGTCGCCTACCGGACGCTGGAGCAGCTCGACGAGCTTTGCCGAAGGCTGAAGCGGGAGTAGGTAGGTTGCTAAAATTAACCGGCAAATAACGTTTTTGCTGCCGCGCGGTGATTGGCGAAATCGTCGAAGTAGTTGATCTCCCCCCTTGAGGGGGAGATGGCCGGCAGGCCAGAAGGGGTCGTCAAATTTCAAGCGCCCACCTCCTCTGTCTTCGCGGAAGGAGCTGGTGTTCTACGCGCTGTAACCCCCCTCTGTCGCCTTTGGCGACATCTCCTCCTCAAGGGGGGAGATCAGGTGCGCTGCGCCAGCCTGGCGCTCTCCACGGCGATGCCGAGCAGGGCCTGGCGTGCCAGCGCGACCGACAGATCCGGCCGCCGGCGTGTCTGCAGGACCGCCGTCTGCAGGCGGTTGAGGGCGCGCCCGAGCGCCTCGCTGCTCCAGCGTTCGAGGGCTTTCTCGACCAGCTTGCGCCTGGAGAAAAACACCGGCGGGCGCGCCGCGGCAACGACCGAAGCGGCATTGCGGCCGCCGGCGTCCATCTGGCCGCGCATCGCCTGGATCGCCTGCAACTGCCGCATCGCCGATGAAAGTACCAGAAAGGGCTGGCCGCCGGACTGGCAATGGCGGGTGAAGGCGGTGTCGAAATCGGCGATCCTGCCTTCGAGCAGGGCGTCGACCGCCGCGTCGAAGGAGAGGCCCGAGACATCGCCAGACGTCGCCTTGACGTCGTCGAGGCCGATTTCGGCCTGGCCATGCGCATAAAGCACAAGCTTTTCGATCTCGCCACGCGAGGCCAGCCGGTCGCCGCCGAGATTGCGGCGCAGCGCCTGCCGCGCCTCCAGCGTCATCGACATGCCGGCCTTGCGCAGTTCGTCGTCGATGACCGTGTCGATGTCCCTGGCCTCATCGGCGTAGCAAGGCAGAGCCATGGCATTGTCCGCCGCCTCCACCACGGCGCGCAGGCCGACGCCCTTCTTCAAGTCGCCGGCCTCGATGAGGATGATGGCGTCCCGCGCGGGCTCCGACGTCAGCGCCTTGACGTCATCGGCAAGCGCCTTCTGAGCGCCGGCGTTGCGCACCCATAGCAGGCGCCGCTCCGAAAACATCGGCACGGTGCGCGCCTCGTCGAGCAGACGGCCCTCGTCGCGATCGACTTCCGATCCGTCCAGCCTGACGACCGAGAACGGATCGTCGAGCGGCAGGCCGGTCTTGCCGGCAAAGGCCTTTGCCCGCTCGGCAACCAGCCCGCGATCGGGACCGTAAAGCAGCACGATCGAGACGCGCGGATCCGGCTTCGCGAGCCATGCATCGACCTCGTATGCTTTCTTTTGTGCCATGGGCGCTGATTAGCATGACACGGGCGCGGGGTGAACGGCGCCGCCCTCCTTTCCTTCTCCCCCTTGTGGGAGAAGGTGGATTGGCGCGCAGCGCCAAGACGGTTGAGGGGTGCTGGCCGGAGCGCTGTTGGTGCCAAGCTGGAACACCCCTCATCCGACCGAGCTTCGCTCGGCCACCTTCTCCCACAACAAGGGGAGAAGGAGGTGCTCGCGCCGCCCAACCCGACGCATTGCCTTATCTGGCGGGAAACCCGGCGCAATCATCTCCGAAATTGCGCGCCGGCGCGGAAGATCGACAAGAAATTTCGCCGACATATCTCCATCCTGTCTGCCGCGGGCAGCAGCCAGCGGCAGCGAAGCCTCGCCCGACGAATTGGCACTGGTCTGGCGGTGTGCAAGTATCCTGGCCGGGCAACAGTGGAGGACCGAGATCATGGCCGATGCCGGAATGCTGCGCTTCCATGTTCCGGAACCGGAAGTGCGGCCGGGCGGGACGCCGGATTTCTCCAATGTGAGCATTCCAAAAGCTGGCTCGGTGCCGCGCCCGAAGATCGACGTCGACCCGCGCGACATCCGCGATCTGGCCTTCTCGATCATCCGCGTGCTCAACCGCGCCGGCGAGGCGGTCGGGCCGTGGGCAGGGCTGCTTTCGGACGACGAGTTGCTGGAGGGGCTGCGCCATATGATGACGCTGCGCAGCTTCGATGCGCGCATGCAGATGGCGCAGCGCCAGGGCAAGACCTCTTTCTACATGCAGCATCTCGGCGAAGAGGCAGTGAGTTGCGCCTTCCGCAAGGCGCTGTCGCGGGGCGACATGAATTTTCCGACCTATCGGCAGGCCGGCCTGCTCATCGCCGACGGCTACCCGATGGTCACGATGATGAACCAGATCTATTCGAACGAGGCCGATCCGCTGAAAGGGCGGCAATTGCCGATCATGTATTCGTCGAAGGAGCACGGCTTCTTCTCGATCTCCGGCAATCTGGCGACGCAGTACATCCAGGCGGTCGGCTGGGCGATGGCTTCGGCGATCAGCAACGATTCAAAGATCGCCGCCGCGTGGATCGGCGACGGCTCGACCGCCGAGTCCGACTTCCATTCGGCGCTGGTGTTCGCCTCGACCTACAAGGCGCCGGTCGTGCTCAACGTCGTCAACAACCAGTGGGCGATCTCGACCTTCCAGGGCATCGCCCGCGGCGGCTCCGGTACTTTTGCCGCCCGTGGGCTCGGCTTCGGCATTCCGTCACTGCGCGTCGACGGCAACGACTATCTCGCCGTCCATGCGGTGGCCAAATGGGCGGCGGAACGGGCGCGCAGCAATCTCGGGCCGACGCTGGTCGAATACGTCACTTACCGCGTCGGCGCCCATTCGAGCTCCGACGACCCGTCGGCCTACCGGCCGAAGGCCGAGTCCGATGCCTGGCCGCTCGGCGACCCGATCGTCAGGCTGAAGAACCATCTCATCCAGCGCGGCGTCTGGTCGGACGAACGCCACGCCCAGGCCGAGGCGGAAATCCTCGACACGGTGATTTCGGCGCAGCGGGAGGCCGAGCGCCATGGCACGCTGCATGCCGGCGGCAAGCCCTCGACGCGCGACATGTTCGAGGGCGTCTATGCCGAGATGCCGCCGCATCTCAAGCGCCAGCGCCAACAGGCAGGGGTCTGACCATGCCGCGGCGGACCATGATCGAGGCGATCCGCGACGCCATGGACGTGTCGATGGCGCGCGACAGCCAAGTCATCGTGTTCGGCGAGGATGTCGGCTTCTTCGGCGGCGTCTTCCGCTGCACGCAAGGCCTGCAGGCGAAATACGGAAAGAGCCGCTGCTTCGATGCGCCGATCAGCGAATCCGGCATTGTCGGCGCGGCCATCGGCATGGCCGCCTACGGGCTGAAGCCTTGCGTCGAGGTGCAGTTTGCCGACTATGTTTATCCAGCCTATGACCAGATCGTCTCGGAAGCGGCGCGGCTGCGCTACCGGTCGAACGGCGATTTCACCTGCCCGATCGTCGTGAGAATGCCGACCGGCGGCGGCATTTTCGGCGGCCAGACCCACAGCCAGAGCCCGGAGGCGCTGTTCACCCACGTCTCCGGCCTGAAGGTCGTGGTGCCCTCGAACCCGCACGACGCCAAGGGCCTGCTGATCGCGGCGATCGAGGATCCGGACCCGGTGATCTTTCTGGAACCGAAGCGGCTTTATAACGGGCCGTTCGACGGTCATCACGAGCGGCCGGTAACGCCGTGGTCGAAACATGAGCTCGGCGAGGTTGCCGACGGCCATTACACGGTGCCGCTCGGCAAGGCGGTGATCCGACGGCCGGGTGCGGCGGTCACCGTGCTTGCCTACGGCACGATGGTCTATGTCGCCCGGGCGGCGGCCGAGGAGACCGGCATCGATGCCGAGATCATCGATCTGAGAACGCTGCTGCCGCTCGACCTCGAGACGATTGTCGCCTCGGTCAACAAGACCGGGCGCTGCGTGGTGGTGCACGAGGCGACGCTGACATCGGGGTTCGGTGCCGAACTTTCGGCGCTGGTCCAGGAGAACTGCTTCTACCATCTGGAAGCGCCGGTGGCGCGGGTCACCGGCTGGGACACGCCCTATCCGCATGCGCAGGAGTGGGACTATTTTCCTGGTCCTGCCCGGCTAGGCCGCGCGCTGGTCGAAACGGTGGAAGCCTGAGGGGGAACGATGGGCGAATATGTCATCAAGCTGCCCGATGTCGGCGAAGGCGTCGCCGAGGCCGAGCTCGTCGAATGGCAGGTCAAGGTCGGCGATCTCGTGCGCGAGGACGCCGTGCTTGCCGCTGTCATGACCGACAAGGCGACAGTCGAAATTCCGTCGCCCGTCGATGGCGAGATCGTCTGGTTGGGCGCCGAGATCGGCGACACGGTGGCGATCGGCTCGCCGATTGTCAGGTTGAAGGTGGCCGGCGAGGGAAATGTGAACGCAGGCGCGAAATCGGCGGAGGGTGAGGCGGCACCTACCCCCACCCCTAGCCCCTCCCCACAAGGGGGAGGGGGACGAGCTTCGGCCGCCAAAGCCGAAGCCAGGTCCAGCTCGCCCTTGGTCGGGCATGTGCCAAGAACCGAGGGCGCACGAACGGCGGATACGGAGTCCCCCTCCCCCTTGTGGGGAGGGGTTAGGGGTGGGGGTATTGCGCCGGCTTTCGGGGGTATAGCGCCGGTCGGTGCGCCGCGCCCCGAGGGCGAAAAGCCACTGGCCTCGCCGGCCGTCCGCCTCAGGGCGAAAGAGGCCGGCATCGACCTTCGGCAGGTCCCGGGAACCGGCCCGGCCGGCCGCATCCGGCACGAGGATATCGACGCCTTCCTGGCACGCGGACCGCAGCTCGCGAAGGCTCCTGGCCTCGCCCGCAACGAGGCGGTCGAGGACATCAAGATAATCGGGCTCAGGCGAAAGATCGCCGAGAAGATGACGCTGGCCAAGTCGCGCATCCCGCATATCACCTATGTCGAGGAGATCGACGTCACCGCGCTCGAGGATTTGCGCGCCGCGCTCAACAAGGAGAAGCGGCCCGGCGCGGACAGGCCGAAGCTGACGCTGCTGCCGTTCCTGATGCGGGCGATGGTCAAGGCAATCGCCGACCAGCCCAATGTCAACGCACTGTTCGACGACGAAGCCGGCATCGTCCACAAGCATGGCGGCGTCCATATCGGCATCGCCGCGCAGACGGCTTCCGGGCTGATGGTGCCGGTGGTCAAGCACGCCGAGGCGCGCGACATCTGGGACTGTGCAGCCGAGGTTGTCAGGCTGGCCGAGGCGGCAAAATCCGGCACGGCGACGCGTGACGAACTGTCGGGATCGACCATCACCATCACTTCGCTGGGCGCCATGGGCGGCGTGGCGACGACGCCGGTGATCAATCATCCGGAAGTGGCGATCGTCGGCGTCAACAAGATGATGGTGCGGCCGGTATGGGACGGCAGCCAGTTCATCCCGCGCAAGATGATGAACCTGTCCTCCAGCTTCGACCACCGCGTCATCGACGGCTGGGACGCGGCGGTGTTTATCCAGCGGATCAAGACGCTGCTGGAGACGCCGGCGCTGATTTTTGTGGACTGAGGAGATGAGAACGGTCGCAAAGGCCCCCTCGCCCGGCAGCATGGGGCGCCGGGACGCTGGCTCCCCCTTCTCCCCTTGTGGGAGAAGGTGTCGCCGAAGGCGACGGATGAGGGGTGCTCCAGCTTGGCACCTACCGCACTCCGTCCAACACCCCTCATCCGTCTCGGCGCTACGCGCCGATCCACCTTCTCCCACAGGGGGAGAAGGAAAGGCGCGCAGCGGCCGGATGGTGGGGCATTTATCCCCGAAAGGACGCAGCTGACATGAAGGAAATCTCCTGCAAGCTGCTGGTCATCGGCGCCGGTCCGGGCGGCTATGTCTGTGCCATCCGCGCCGGGCAGCTTGGCATCGACACGGTGATCGTCGAGGCAGGCAAACCGGGCGGAACTTGCCTCAATGTCGGCTGCATCCCGTCAAAGGCGCTGATCCATGCAGCCGAAGAGTTCGAAAAGCTCTCGCACATGGCTGGCGGCAAAAGTCCACTCGGCATAACGGTCGCGGCACCGTCGCTTGATCTCGCCGCGACCATTGCCTGGAAAGACGGCATCGTTAGCCGGCTGAACAACGGCGTCGCCGGCCTGCTGAAGAAAGCTGGCGTGAAGACGGTGCATGGCTGGGCGACATTTCGCGACGGCAAGACCGTTGCCGTCGAGACCGAGATCGGCATGCAGGTGATCCGAGCCGAAACGGTGGTGATAGCGACCGGCTCGGCGCCGGTCGAGCTGCCGTCGCTGCCGTTCGGCGGGCCGGTCATTTCGTCGACCGAGGCGCTGGCGCTGAGCGAAGTTCCGGAGAGGCTGGCGGTGGTCGGCGGCGGCTATATCGGGCTGGAACTCGGCATCGCCTTTGCCAAGCTGGGCGCCAAGGTGACCGTGGTCGAGGCGTTGCCGCGCGTGCTGGCGCAATATGATGCGGAACTGACCCGGCCGGTGGTGAAGCGGCTGGCCGAACTCGGCATCGAGGTGCTCGTGAACGCCAAGGCCAAGGGGCTGTCCACTAAGCGCGACGCGCTGCTGGTCGAGACGAATGGCGGCAAGAACGGCAAGATCGCTGCCGACAAGATGCTGGTCACGGTCGGTCGCAAGCCGGTGACCGAAGGCTGGGGGTTAGAGCAGATCGACCTCGACATGGCCGGACCCTTCATCCGCATCGACGACCAGTGCCGCAGCTCGATGCGGGGCATCTTTGCCATTGGCGACGTCACCGGCGAGCCGATGCTGGCGCATCGGGCCATGGCGCAAGGCGAAATGGTCGCCGAGATCGTTGCCGGCCACAAGCGCAGCTGGGACAGACGAGCGATCCCGGCTGTCTGTTTCACCGATCCGGAGCTGGTCACCGCAGGCCTGTCGCCGGAGGAGGCCAAGACCCGTGGCGAGATCAAGGTCGGACTGTTTCCCTTCACCGCCAATGGCCGGGCGATGACAAAGTTGGGCGAGGACGGATTCGTTCGGGTAGTGGCGCGGGCGGACAACCATCTGGTGCTTGGCATCCAGGCCGTCGGCCAGGGCGTGTCGGAGCTGTCCACTGCGTTTGGGCTGGCGCTGGAGATGGGTGCGACGCTGGAGGATATCGCCGGGACGATCCATTCCCATCCGACACAGGGCGAGGGTTTTCCGGAAGCGGCGCTGAAGGCGCTGCGGCGGGCGGTGCATGTCTGATGGCTCGCGCTCTCCCCCCTTGAGGGCGAGATGGCCGGCAGGCCAGAGGGGGTCGGTTCGACTGGATGCGACCTCCCTTGCGACAGATGGAGGTTGGCGCTCTACGCGAGGCGACCCCCTCTGTCGCCTTCGGCGACATCTCCCCCTCGAGGGGGGAGATTACGCAGCTCACCCTGCAAGCCGGCTAACCATTTCGTGCTGCGCATAGGCGCGGCCGAAGCGGTTGGCCAGGAACGCGTCGAGCGCGATGTCCTCCTGTTTGATGAAACCGCTTGCCGGCAAGGTGCCGTCGGCGAGCATGTCGAGCACGGCGCAGATCGCCGATGCGGTGGTGATCTGGATGGCGCTGCGCACCATTTCGCCGTCGCGCCTGGCGTAGATCTTGTTGGCGTAGGTTTCCTGCAGCAGACGGCCGTTCTTGCGGCCGCTGACGGTGACGAAGACTATGACGACGTCCTGCAGCGTCGCCGGCAGGGCGCTTTCGAAAATGTCCTTCAGCACGTCGCGGCGGTGGCGCAGGCCGAGGTCGTTGAGCAGCGCCTTCATGATCGCCGCATGGCCGGGATAGCGGATGGTGCGGTAGTTCAGCGTGCGCACTCTGCCCTTCAGCGTTTCGGCCAGCGTGCCCAGCCCGCCCGAGGTGTTGAACGCCTCATAGGTGACGCCGTCGAGCGAGAATTCTTCACGCTCCTCGAGCGGCGGCACTTCGATCAGCTCGCCTTCGACGATCGCCTCGCAAGGCTCGCAATATTCGTTGATGACGCCGTCGGTGCTCCAGGTCAGATTGTAGTTCAGCGCATTCGACGGGTATTGGGGCAGCGCGCCGACCCGCATGCGCACGCTTTCCAGCGTGTCGAAGCGGCTGGCGAGATCGTTGGCAACGATCGAGATGAAGCCCGGCGCCAAGCCGCATTGCGGGATGAAGGCGCTGCTGCCGGAACGAGCCAGTTCCTTGACCCGCCTGGTGCTGACGACGTCCTCGGTCAGATCGAGATAGTGCACGCCGGCGCTGGCCGCCGCCTCGGCGATGCGCGTGGTCAGATGGAAGGGCGCGGCGCTGAGCACCGCGAACTTGCCGGCCAAGGCCGCTTCGAGGGTGCCGGCGGCTTCGATGTCGAGTTCCAGCGTCTCGACCGTTTCAGGCAGTTCGGCCGCGCCGAGCTGCGCCGCCGAGCGGTCGACGAGCGTGACATGGTAGTTGCCCGTGGAAGCCAGCATCTCGGCAATGGTCGAGCCGATCTTGCCGGCGCCGACGACGATGATTTCCTTCATGACCGGTCCCTCGCGCCAATGCTAAATTCACGGTTAGAATCGCAGCTTGCCTGTCGAAAGGAAGCGTGAGATTGTACGAAACGCAGCCTCTCTTTGGGCAATGTGCCGGTAAGGTTCGTCGAAATGCTCAGCGATGCCGACCAGGCTCTGCTTTCCCTGCTGCGCACCAATGCGCGCGCCTCGACCGCCGAACTGGCGCGGCGGCTCGGCGTCTCACGAACCACGGTGCAAAGCCGGATCGAGCGGCTGGAACAGCGCGGCATCATCGCCGGCTACGGGGTCAGGCTGTCGCCGGATTACGAGCAGGGGCTGGTCAGGGCGCATGTCCTGCTCACCGTCACCCCCAAGCTTGCCGACAAGGTGGTGCGCAGCCTGCAGGCGCTGGCACCGGTTCGCACGCTGCACTCGGTCAGCGGCAATTTCGACATGATCGTCATCGTCGAGGCGCCGTCGATCAGGGATCTCGACACGCTTCTCGACCAGATCGGCGCCATGGACGGAGTCGAGCGCACGTCGTCGTCGATCATCCTGTCGACGCGGATCGACCGCTGAGCCGGCTGGTGTCGCGGGCCCAGACGCTGGCGGGACAGCGCCCAGGACAGCGCCCCCCCTCTGCCCTGCCGGGCATCTCCCCCTCCAGGGGGAAGATTGGATGTCACCGCGGCTTTCGCCAATCTCCAAGGTGGCTGAATGGATGCTATCGGCGAAGCTGCCGATCTCCCCACTAGAGGGGGAGATGCCAAGTGATCGCAAAGAGGGCAGGACAGAGGGGGCGCGAAGGATCACCAAGGGCGGTGATCGTTCTGGCGTTACCGCAGCAAAGCGATATAGGCTTTCAAAATGTGGATCGATGGCGTGCAGCCGCCCCCTATCTCTCGCAGCATCGCGCGTTCACCCAAAGAACCTAGACAGGAGGCCTCCTTGCCCAAGCAGTGTTTTGGAAAATCCCATGTGCCGTTGTCGCCGGCGGTCAGGGCCGGCGATTTCGTCTATGTCTCAGGCCAGGTGCCGGTCGGCACAGACGGGCTGGTGGTCAAGGGCGGCATCGCCGAACAGACCGAGCAGGTGCTGTCGAACGTCAAGGCGGCACTGGCGCTGGCCGGCTGTACCCTCGACGACGTAGTCAAGACGACCGTCTGGCTCGAAGACGCCCGCGATTTCGGCATTTTCAACACCGTCTATGCCAGGCATTTCCCGAAAGACCCGCCGGCGCGCACGACAGTGGAGTCGCGGCTGATGATCGACATCAAGATCGAGGTCGAGGCCGTTGCCTACAGGCCGGCCTGACGGGAAAGTGGAGACAGGCGCGATGCAATTCGATCTCCTGATAAAAGGCGGCCGCCTCATCGATCCGGCGTCCGGCCTCGACGCGCAGCGCGATCTGGCGATTGCCGACGGCCGTATCGCCGCGATCGACACCGAAATCCCCTTCGAACGTGCCGCCCGCGTCATCGATGCCACGGGCTCGATCGTCGCGCCGGGCCTGATCGACCTGCACAGCCATGTCTATTGGGGCGGCACGTCGCTCGGCGTCGATGCCGACCGGCTCGCCGCAAAGAGCGGCACCACCACCTTCATCGATGCCGGAAGTGCCGGCGCCGGCAATTTCCTCGGCTTTCGCTGCCACGTCATCGAGCGCTCGAAAGTCCGCATCCTGGCCTATGTCAACATTTCCTTTGCCGGCATATTCGGCTTCTCGCAGACCGTGGCGGTCGGCGAGTGTAGCGACCTCCGGCTCTGCGAACCGCGCGAGACGGTAGCGGCGGCTCGCGAGCACGCGGACGTGGTTGTCGGCGTCAAGGTCCGCTCGGGTCGCCATGCCGGCGGCACCAGCGGCATCGCGCCGGTCGATCTCGCGCTCGAAGCCGCCGACAAAGCCGGCCTGCCGCTGATGGCGCACATAGACGAGCCGCCGCCGGGCCGCTCGGAAGTGCTGCCGCGGCTGCGCAAGGGCGACATCCTCACCCACTGCTTCCGGCCGTTTCCCAACGCGCCGATCTTCGCCTCGGGGGCGGTGCGGCCAGATATGCGGCTGGCGCGCGAGCGCGGCGTCATCTTCGACATCGGCCACGGCATGGGCTCGTTCGATTTCGAAGTGGCGAAAGCGATGCTCAGCGAGGGGCTGGCGCCGGACGTGATCAGCAGCGACGTGCATCTCTACTGCGTCGACGGGCCGGCCTTCGACATCCTGGTCTGCATGTCGAAGCTGCTGGCGCTCGGCATGCCGCTGGTCGAGGTGCTGCGCGCCGCCACGCAGCGCCCTGCCGAAGCGATCGCCAGGCCCGATCTCGGCAGGCTGGCGGTGGGTGCGGTCGGCGACATCGCGGTGCTGCGGCTGCGTCCGGGCCGCTTCACCTTTGTCGATTCGGTCGGCGCCTCGCTGGTCGCCGAGCAAAGGCTGGTCTCGGACGGAATCGTGGTCGGCGGCAGCTGGTGGCCGAACGAGGCGGTGGACGATCTCGGCGAGACCGAACGCTTCGAAGCGCATGCGCACGACACGCATGTCGATGTTGTGAGCCGGCATTTCGGGCGTGGGTGATCTCCCCCCTTGAGGGGGAGATGTCGCCGAAGGCGACAGAGGGGGTCGGTTCGACCGGGCTCGTCTTCCTGCAACGGATGGAGGTTGGCGCTCGACGCGCGGCGACCCCCTCTGGCCTGCCGGCCATCTCCCCCTCAAAGGGGGAGATCACAGCTTCACCGCCCCGCCGCTCCATAAACCGGCGTCGCAATGCCTTCCATCCTCGCCTTGATCTGCAGCGCGACGAACTTCGAATAGAAGCGCGACAGCGCCAGGTTGCCGCCGTGGAACCACAGCGCTTCCTGTGCCGTCGGCTTCCACATGTTGCGCAATTCGCCTTGCCACGGACCCGGGTCGCCTTTCACGCCCGAGCCAATCCCCCAGCACGGGCCGACCTTGTCGGCGACTTCGCGCGAGACGATCGCCGCCACGGTTTCGTTCATCGAGAGATAGCCGGTGCAGGCGATGATTGCGTCGGCCGCCAGTTCGGTGCCGTCGTCGAAGAGGATGCCTGTCGGCGTCAGCGACTTGATCCCGACGCCGCTGCGGATGCCGATCTCGCCATCGATGATCAGGTCGCAAGCGCCGACATCGATGTAGAAGCCCGAGCCGGTGCGGTAGGCCTTCATCAGGAGCCCGGTCTCGTCGTCGCCGAAATCGATGGCGAAGCCGGCGCCGCGCAAGCGGTCGTAGAAGGCCGCGTCGCGCGCCTTGATGATGTCGTAAAGCGCCCGCTGGCCTTGCGGCAGCAGCGCGAACGGCGTCGAGGCGACGATCATGTCGGCCTTCTCGGTGGTAATGCCGCGGGCCAGCGCCTTTTCCGAAAAGATCTCGAAACCGATCTCCATCAGCGTGTCCGACTTGACCACCGTCGTCGGCGAGCGCTGGACCATGGTCACCTCGGCGCCGCTCTCCCAAAGATCGACGCTGACGTCATGGCCGGAACTTGCGGCGCCGATGACGGCGACCTTTTTGCCGCGGAATTTCTCGCCGCTGGAATACTGGTTGGAATGCAGGATCTCGCCGTTGAAGACATCGGCACCCGGCAGGTCGATGCGCCTGGGCGGGCCATAGGCGCCGGTCGCAAAGACGATATGCTTCGGCCTTAGCGTGATGCGCTCGCCGGCGCGATCGAGCTCGACCGTCCAGACCCTTTCGGTCTCGTCATAGGACGCGCTCACGCATGTCGTGGAGGTCCAGTAGTTGAGCTCCATGACGCGCGTATACATCTCCAGCCAGTCGCCCATCTTGTCCTTGGGCGTGAACACGGGCCAGTTCTCGGGAAACGGTATGTAGGGCAGATGGTCGTACCAGACCGGGTCGTGCAGCACGAGCGAGCGGTAGCGATTGCGCCAGGAATCGCCGGCCTGGGCGTTCTTCTCGATGACTATGGCCGGCACGGCCAATTGCCTGAGCCGGGCGCCCAGCATGATGCCGCCCTGGCCGCCGCCGATGACCAGGCAATAAGGCTGCTGGCCGGCGCCGAGTTCACGTGTCTCGCGCGCCCTCGCCTCGAGCCAGGTCTCGCGCTCCGGATCGGCCTTGTGGCGGACGCCCAGCGGCCGCGCCGGGCCCTTGCGCTCCTCAAACCCCTTGAGATCGCTCATCGCGGTAAACAGTGTCCGGCACTTGCCGTCCCTGAGACGCATGACGCCATGGCCCCACGCCGATGACGTCTCGAAAGAAAACCAGGCTTCGATCGTGCCCTCGTCCGAAGTCGCTTCGCCGCTGAGCTGCCACCGGGCAGGTTTTGTCGTTGCCACCGTCGCCGCCAGCATGTCGCGGATCGCGGCGCGGCCCTCCATCGTCCTGACGTTCCAGGTGAAGGTCAAGAGATCGCGCCAGTAGCAGTCCTCGACGAACAAATTGGTTGCCGCCTCGACGTCGCTGGCCTCGAGCGCCCGGGCAAAGGAATCGAGCCAGGTGGCCGCCTGTTTCGTCGGTGCGATGTCGAGCATCTGTCTTTCCTAACTTCCAGTGGCCTTTGCGCTGCCCTCATTCTTACCCTTTCCCGGATCTTTGCGGGAGAGGGTGAGGGCAGCGCAAACAGTCCGGAAGCTAAGGGCGCAGCGTAGGCCGAAGCGACTGCCGCTGCCGTCAGGCCCGCGCGCGGGCCTGATCCGAACCGCTATCCAGCCATGCAAGATCGTCCGGCGAAAGTGAAATGTCGAGCGCCTGGAGGCTGTCTTCCAATTCGTCGAGCGTGCGCGGCCCAATCAGCGGGACGGACGGAAAGGGCTGCGCCAGGACATAGGCGAGCGCGACGTGGATCGGGCTTTTGCCCAACCGTTTGGCGAGCTCGATGGCGCGGTCGCGACGGCCGAAATTCCTCTCCGAATACCAGACCCGGACCAGCTCCTCATTGTCGCGCCGGTCGCGGCCGGCGCGGTCGGTGAAGAAGCCGCGGCCCTGGCTCGACCAGGCGAAATTCGGCATCTGCCGGGCGGCGAGCCAGGCCTTCCATTCGTCGCTGGAGGAGGTGACGCAGCCTGCCCAGATCGGCTCCAGCATCTCGGCCAGCGAGAAATTGTTGGAAAGCGCGCCGGGCTTCTGCTTGCCGGTGCGCTCGGCGTAGGCAATCGCCTTGTCCATGCGTTCCATCGTCCAGTTCGAGCCGCCGAACGGACCGCGAATGCGGCCGGCCTTGACCTCGCGGTCCATCGCATCGACGAATTCGTCGACCGGCACATCCGGATTGTCGCGGTGCATGAAATAGACGTCGATATGGTCGGTCTGCAGCCGTTCGAGCGACTGGGTGAGCTGCTTGCCGATGACGTCGGGATAGCAGAGCGGCGAGTGCGCGCCCTTGCCGATGACCACCGACTGCTCGCGCACGCCGCGGTTCTTCAGCCACTGGCCGAGCAGCGTCTCGGTATAGCCGGAACCGTAGACGAAGGCGGTGTCGAACAGATTGCCGCCGGCCTCGAAATAGGCATCGAGCAGGATGGCGCCCGACGAAAAGGTGCGGAAATCCTCGAAGCCGAGCGCCAGGCACGAGGCCGGCCGCGGCAGGCCCGGAATGCTGCGCTTGGGGATGGCGGTTCCGCCGGAGCGCAGCTTCCGTCCGGAGATCGTGTTGACGCGCTTTGCCGGTTTCTCGATGTCGTATTCGAGCCCGATCGCGGCCCGCCATTTGTCGAGCACGCGCAGATTGCCGAGACTGTCGGCCCAGCCCATGCCGGGCCAGGCGAACTCCTGCTTTCCGCCGAGAATGGCCTCGCCGGCGGCGTCGACCTCAAATGCGTACAGCCAGCCGTCCTCCGTGACCTCGACCACCTCGGTGTCACCCGGACGGATGATGCGGATTTCGCCGGTGCCGCCTTGCTGGCCGCCGGCATACCAGAAATCCGCCACCTCGATGCGGCCTTTGCTGCCGACAATACGCAAGACATTGTCCTGAGCGAGCGAGATGCTGCAGGACACTTCCGCGACGATGCCGCTCGGAAAATGCAACAGCGCCGACGCCCATTCGTCGACGCCGGATTGGCCGAGATGCGCAGCGCCGACGACTTTGTCCGGCTCGGCGAAGGGCTTTCCCACTGCTGCGCCGGCAATCAGCCGCGCCATCGAGACGGGATAACCGCCGACATCGAGAATGCCGCCGCCGGCGAGATCCTTGGCGTAAAGCCGGTGCTCCGGCATGAAGCCCGGCATGGCGAAGCCGAAGCTGGATTTGATCATCTTGATGTCGCCGATCGCGCCGGCCCTGATCAGCTCGACCAGCCTGGCCGTCTGCGGATGCAGCCGGTACATGAAGGCTTCGCCGAGAAAGGTGCCGGCCTTGCGCGCGGCATGGATCATGGCGTCGGCTTCGAATGCGGTCAGGCCAAGCGGCTTTTCGCAAAGCACGTGCTTTCCGGCCTCGGCCGCCTTGATCGCCCATTCGGCATGGCTCGGATGCGGCGTCGAAATATAGATCGCGTCGACATCCGGATCGCCAACCAAAGCCTCGTAGCCGTCCAGGATGCGGGCGCCGGGGAAAGCCTCGGTGAGCCCCGACTTGCCGGGATTGCGCGCCCCTAAGGCGACCAATGTGCCGGTGCGCGAATGGGCGACGCCCCCGGCAAAAGCCTTGGCGATGTTGCCGGGCCCGAGAATGCCCCAGCGAACTTTTTCTGGTTTGGACGTCATGTCAAATCTCCGTGGGGTGGCCGCGAGCAATCGCGATCGGACAAAAGAAAGATGGGTTAGCGAATGCGTGCGCCGGTGGCGTCGAAGAGAAGCGAGCGGTCGGCTTTGATCGACACCACCAGGTCGTCGCCGTTCGCGCGATGCCGCGAGGCCTCGCGCTCGATGATCAGTTCCTCGCGTCCGCCACCGGTACCGGAATTGGCATAGACATAGCTCACCGATCCCAAGTGCTCGGCGACGTCGGCCTTGAGGGTAAGGTCGCAATCGCCCTGGCCGGCGTCGAAGAAATGCTCCGGCCGCACGCCAAGCACAACATCGCCGCCTGTTGCAGGCAAGGCATCCGAAAGCGGCTTGCGCAGTCGCGCGCCGCGATGATTGACCAGTTCGACGACCGCCGCACCGTTGTCGGCCCCGACCATTTTTGCCGCCAGGAAGTTCATTTTCGGCGAGCCGACGAAGCCGGCAACGAAGCGGTTGGCGGGGTCGTCGTAGAGATCGAGCGGCGCGCCGATCTGCTCGATATTGCCGGCGTTGAGCACGACGATCCTGTCGGCCAGCGTCATTGCCTCGGTCTGGTCGTGCGTCACATAGACCATGGTAACGCCGAGCTCCTTATGAAGGCGCGATATCTCGACGCGCATCTGCACCCGGAGCTCGGCATCGAGATTGCTGAGCGGTTCGTCGAACAGGAACACTTGCGGCTCACGCACGATGGCGCGGCCGATGGCGACGCGCTGGCGCTGGCCGCCCGACAATTGCCGCGGCCGCCGCTTCATCAGCTCGGCGATGCGCAGGATTTCGGAAGCCCGCTTCACCCGCCGCTCGGTATCTCCCTTGGGGTTGCCGGTCATTCTCAGGCCGAAGCTCAGATTCTGCTCGACCGTCATGTGCGGATAGAGCGCGTAGGACTGGAACACCATGGCGATGCCGCGATCGGCCGCCTCGACGTCGTTCACCACCTTGCCGCCAATGGCGATCTCGCCGTCGCTGATGTCCTCGAGCCCGGCGATCATCCGAAGCAGCGTGGACTTGCCGCAGCCGGAAGGGCCGACGAAGACGACGAATTCGCCGTCATCGATGTCGATATTGGCACCGTGGACGATCTCGAAGACGCCGAAGCGCTTGATGACGTTTTTGAGTGTGACTGCCGCCATGCTGATCCTTACTTGATGGCGCCGGCGGCGATGCCGGCAACGAAATGGCGCTGCAGAAGCACGAACACGACGAGCATTGGCGCCGTCAGCATCACCGCGCCCGCCATGATGCCGCCCCAGGACACCTTGGTGAGACCGATCAGCGTGCCGAGCGCCACGGGCGCGGTCATCGCGCCCGGCTTGGAATTGATCAGCAGCGGCCAGAGATAGTTGTTCCAGGAGGCAAGGAAGAGGATGATGGCGAGCGCCGCCAGCATCGGCCGCGCCAGAGGCAGTGCGACGAACAGGAATATCCGCCATTCCTTGACGCCCTCGACCTTGGCGGCGTCGAACAGCTCGTGCGGCATCATCGAAAAACTCTGCCGCATGAAGAGCACGCCCAGCGAATTGAACAGCGGCGGCACGATCAGCGCCACCCAGGTGTTGGCGAGCTTGAAGTCGCGCGCCACCATGATGAATTGCGGGATCAGCACGACCGCATAGGGCAGCGTGATGGTGCCGAAGATGATGGCGACGACCATGCCCTTGCCGAAGAAGTTGTAACGCGCCAGCGCCCAGCCGGCCATCGAGGTCAGCATCACCGACAGGAAGGTATAGGTCACCGCCACCGAGACGGAGATGCCGATGGCGCCGATGAAATTGGTGCCGCGCTGCAGATTGCTGACATTGTCGAGGAAATTGCCATGCGGCAAAAGCTCGATATCGGGGCTGAAGATGCCGTTGTCGGGCATCGTCGAAAAAACCACCATCATCCACAGCGGAAACAGCCAGACCAGTGCCAGCGGCGTCAGGAACAGATGCAGCGCGATGCTGCGTCCCAATCTGGCCTGGGAGCGGCTGACTCTTGAGTGCGAGGTCATTTCGGTTCCCTCGTCAGCCATATCTGCACCAGCGAAATGGCAATCGCCAGCCCGGCCATGGTGTAGGCGACGGCCGAAGCGTAGCCGAAATTGAGCGACCGGAAGCCCTGGCGGTAAAGCAGCAGCCCGAGCGTTTCGGTGCCGCCGCCCGGCCCGCCGCGCTCGGTGATCAGGAAGGGCTCGGTGAACAGCTGCATGGTGCCAATGATCGACAGCACGGCGCAGAACACGATGATCGGCTTGAGCAGCGGCAGCGTGATGTAGAAGAACTGTTTGACCTTGCTGACCCGGTCCAGGGTCGCCGCCTCGTAGACATCCTCGGGAATCGACTGCAGGCCGGCGAGCAGGATGATGGCGTTGTAGCCGGCCCAGCGCCACGTCACCGCCATCATGATCACCGCCATCGCCGGGGTGACATTGGTAAACCAGTCGACACTGGGCAGGCCGATGCTGTTCAGCAATTTGTTGATGATGCCGTAGTCGAGATTGAACATCAGCCGGAAAACCGCCGAATAGGCGACCTCGCCGACCACGACCGGCGCGAAGAAGGCAAAGCGGAACAGGCCACGGGCCTTGAGCAGTGGCGAATTCAAAAGCACCGCCATCACAATCGCCAGCGAAATCATCACCGGGACCTGGATGACAAGGATCAGCAATGTGTTCTTCAAGGCATTGAAGAAGGCCGGATCGCCGATCAGCCGGCCCCAGTTGAAGGTCGGCGCGAAGCGCCACGGCACGGTGCGCGTCGCCTGGAACGAGATCAGGAAGGAATCGATGATCGGCCACAGCCAGAAGATCGAAAAAATCAGCAGATACGGCGCGAGAAAGCGATACGCCGTGGCGTTCTGGTAGCGCATCGTTTTCCTCCTTTCTGCTTTCAAGTTCTTGCCTTCTCCCCTTGTGGGAGAAGGTGGATCGGCGCGTAGCGCAGAGACGGTTGAGGGGTGATGGCCGGAGTGCCGCCGGCGCCAAGCTGGAGCACCCCTCATCCGTCGCCTTCGGCGATACCTTCTCCCACAAGGGGAGAAGGGGAGCCGCGCGCTCGGAGCCGCCTCGTCTAGATCACGACTTGACCGGCAGGCCGGTCGCCGCGGCGATCTGGCTTGCGGCATCGTCGAGCGCTGCCTTGGCGTCGGGATAGCCGCCGGCCAGATATTTGGTCTGCACCGCGCGGATGATGATTTCGGCGTCGCTCTGGAACGGCGTGCCGCGGCTGGGGACGACCTTGGGCAAGGTGCCGAGGATGTCCTTCCACACGGCTTGGCCACCCCAATAGGGCAGGCCTTCGGAGACATAAGGGTCGTTGAGCGCCGAGATCAGCGACGGCACCAAGCCGAAGCCTTTCAGCATGGTGATCTGGCCCTCATTCGTCCCTAGCGTGTATTTCAGATAGGCGTAGGCGGCTTCCTTGTTGTTCGACACCGAGGTGATGGCGAGCGAGGAGCCGCCGAGATTGGCGGCGCGCGGACCGTCGGCGGTCAGGCTCGGCATCAGATAGACGCCCCATTTGCCTGCTCCATCGGGCGATTCGGTGCGCACGGTGCCTTCATACCAGCCGCCATACATCTGCGTGGCGACCTTGCCGGCGGTGTTGTTGGTGATCTTGGTGCTCCAGTCGGCAGAGGAAATGATGCCGGCATCCTTCATCTCCTTGATCTTGGTCATGGCATCGACGCATTTGGGCTGGTTGACCGTGATCGATTGCCCGTCGGCGGAGAAGTAGGCGCAACCCTGCTCGTTGGAGATCATGCGGAAGAATTCGGAATCGCCGTTGAAATCGGCGTTGGTCATCGTGACGCCGGGATTGGCGGCCTGGATTTTCTTGGCGGCGGCGATGAAGTCGTCCCAGGTCTTGATCGAGGACGGATCGACGCCAGCCTTCTCGTAGAAGTCGCGGCGGTAGAACATCGCCACTGGACCGGAATCCCAGGGCATCGCATAGGCCTTGTCGTCAACCTCGAGCTCGGTACGCTTGAAGTCGGGGAATTTTGCCTGGTCTTCCGCGGTGTAGCCGAGCGTATGCAGGTCGACGAAGCAATCCGGGAACTGGCTCCAGTAGTTTTCGGCTTCGCCGTTCTCGATCGTAACGATGTCAGGCAGCCCCTCGCCGCCGGCGGCACAGCCGGCGATTGATTTGTCGTAGGTCGGCTGGTTGCCAAGGTCCTCGACCGTCACCTTGATGTCGGGATACTGCTTGTTGAAGCCCGCTATGGTGGCCTTCAGCGACGAAGCGGCGATATTCCAGCTCCAGATCGTGATTTCACCGGACTGCGCAAAGGCCGGGCTGGAGCCCAAGGCAAGCGCGAGCGCGGCGCAGGTCAATTTTATGCGCATTGAAATCCTCCCATTTCAGTTGCTCTCTGTTTGCGAGCGTGGCTAGACTAGGCCTCGGGAAAGCCTTGTCCGCGACAAAGGGAATAAGAAATGAGCGGAAAGTAAGATGCCGGAAAGGCCGTTTTACCAGCCTGGCGCCAGCAGCGTGGAGGGCCTGCCGCTGCTGCTGCAGATGTTCCACACCCAGCCCCTGGTGATGCTAAAGCCGCATTGGCACGCCCAGGTCGAGGTGAATTTCATCGTGCGTGGCGCCGTGCATTACCGCATGGATGGGCACGGGCTTTCGCTTTCTGCGGGCGACATGTGCCTGTTCTGGGGCGGCCTGCCGCACCAGATGGACGAAGCCTCCGACGATGCCATCTATGCCGGCGCGCATTTGCCGCTGGTGCATTTCTTCCGGCTGCATTTGCCCGTCGAGGTCCGCAACAGACTGATGACCGGCGCGACACTGGTGACCGACGCCACCGACCGGTCGGACGACCACAATTTCGAGCGCTGGAACCGCTATGCCCGCTCCGGCGACCCGGTCAAGGCCGAGCATGCCGTCAACGAGCTTTTGCTGCGGCTGGAGCGGGTGCGCTTCGAGCCTTACCGGCTGGTGCCCGAAACCCCGGTCGAACAGGAGATAGGCAGTCCCTTCGATCAGCAATCGCTGCGCAATGTCGGGCGCATGTGCGACTTCATCGCCGAGAATTTCCTCTACGAAATCGATTGCGTCGACATCGCCGCGGCGGCCGATATCCATCCCAAATACGCCATGAGCATCTTCAAGAAATCGACCGGCATGACGCTCAATGAATATGTGAACTTGCTGCGCCTCAGCTACGCGCAGGCGCTGCTGATGCATCAGGATGCCAATGTGCTGCGCGTCGCCATGGAATCGGGCTTCGGCTCGCTCAGTGCCTTCAACAAGTCGTTCCGCAAGCTTTCCGGCATGTCGCCGTCGGATTTCCGCAGGGGCGTGGCCGGCGCCAGATAACGGCTGGATTCAAGCGATAATATCCAGGCGCCTCGGCAGGCGGTTCATCGGCGACGGCCCGTTGGCGGTGATCAGGAACTGGTCCTCGAGATTGAAGCTGGCGAGACCGTCGATGTAGAGCGGGATTTCGAATGCCAGCACCATGCCGGCCTCGATCACGACATTGCTGTCGGCCGAGATGAACGGCCATTGCTCGGAAAACACGGAATTGCCGACGCCGTGGCCGAAATGGCCGCGGCGATAGGAACGCAGGCCCTGGCGCGCCAGGCTTTCGCTGGCGGCGCGATGCACGGCGGCTAACGGCTTTCCGGGCATAAGCGCGGCAAGCCCGTCGGCGAAGGCGCGTTCGGCTATCGCATGCAATTCGGCCTGTTCGGGCGACGGCGGCCCGAAGGTGAAATTCCGCGACATATCCGAGGCATAGCCGTTCACGCTGCACACCATGTCGGCCCTCAGCGGATCGCCGGCGGCGGCGACGACGTCGGCGCCTTTTGGGCGAGCGCCCAGCGTGACGTACTCCGCCGTCGAGATTTGCTGCGACGACCCGGCGGCTGCATCCGCGACGCCTTGCCGGTAAAGCGCGACCAGCTCAGACTGACGCATGCCGGTCGTCGCATGCTGCTGCAGCCGCGACAGGCCGGCCTCCGACAGGGCGATGCCCTGCTGCAGAAGGTCGATCTCGCTCTGCGATTTGATTGCCCGCAGCCTGTCGAGAACCGGCGAGCCGTTGACCAGGGCAGTGCCCGGCAACATTGCCTGCATCGCGGAAAAATCGCTGGCCGAGACGAAATCCAGCTCGATGCCGAGCGTCGCACGCTCCAGCCCGAATTCTGCGAGGATCGTTTTCAGCTCGCGGACGGAGCGGGCAAGCTCGAAGGTCGCCGGACGTGAAAAACCGGGGGCGCGGCCAACCAGGCCGGCCTCGATGCGCTGCGCAACAGGCCGGTCGGCCGTCGCCGGCTCGAGCGACACCGATTCGATCCAGATCGCATGCGTGCGCAGCACGGCGCCGGCCATCGCCGCCCGGAGCTGGGCAGCCTGGAAATCCGCCACCACGACGCCGATCGGCAGGTCGCCTCGCTTGGGAATAACGACGAAACCGGCGCCGGCCCGCCGGAACAGGCCGGCCGGGCCGATCCAGGCACCGGTGGCATATTGGAACGCCTCGGGCTCGCAAAGCACCAGCGCCTCGATGCCGGCGCGCTGCATCAGGTCAGTTGCGCGCTCGCGGTCGACAAAGCCGGCCATGGGATCTCCTCGAATGCACTCGAATCCGACGCCGATGCGGCGGCGTTTGGCCTTAGCGTAGCTTCAGTGCCGCCGTGGAGCAGCTTTTTTCTGGAAGCGCTGTTCACCTTGAGAGTTCGTCGTCGGGAAACGAAAAAAGCCGCGGCGAACCACGGCTTTCAACGCGACAAGTGGTCTGTTTTTGGAATGCTTACTGGGTTTCGTCAGAGGTGTCGTCGGCAGTGTCTGCCGCGTCTTTCGCGGCCTTCCTGTCCAGCGCTGCCTGCAAGGCCAGCGTAGCCTGCGGTGAGGCCGGCGTCGTGGCAACGACCGCCATTGCATGAGCAACGCCGGTCGTCGACTTGTCCTTGGCCGCGGCGGAAGTGGCGGCTCCGTGTCCCTGCGAGCCGGCCCCGGCCGAGTTTCCGCCGTTACCGTTGCTGCCGCCATTGCCGTTGCCATTGCCATTGCCCCCGGGGGCAGCGAGTACCGGAGATGCGAGAAGGGTGAGAGCGGCTACGGTCGCGAATAGACAGGTGCGCGTTTTCATAGTTCCTCCTTCGAGTCGCCCTCCCGCCAGGATGGGTTTCAGATGAAAAACGTCAGGACTTTCGAATCCGAAAGTCGGCTGTTACCTAGCTTTGTTCAAATACAGTATTCTACAAGACGGACCTTGGTCCGAAATCGATACGCAAAAGTCCTGGATTTTATCGACAGCGTACTTCGGACGACCGCAGCGGCGGGATTTTTGCTGCCGGCAGATCCGGCGCCGCTACAGCGCAGTGTGCGTCAGCTGTCATCAGGCTGGGGTCGAGGAAACCTAGCTGCTCGGCCATCGGTGAGATCATTCAAGGCGATTGAGGAACATTCCACATTTCGTGAAGTTGGGAGCGCAGGTGCGCTTTTGAGGTGCCAAAATGTTTGATGCCGGCGGGCTTTTGGGAGGAAGCCATGATCCGCGTCACGCCTGCATTTCGTGTTTCGCGCCGCCGCGCGTTGCAGTTTGGCCTGGGAGCAACGCTCGCTTCGGCCACCGGCCTTGCCCCGATTTCCCGGGCCTATGCGCAGGATGAGGTCAAAGACGAAGACATTTTTTTCCGGTTCGCCCTCAATCTCGAATATATGCGGAAGCCGAATATTACCTGCGCGGTACAACCGGAAAAGGGATCGAAGACTCGGATACTGGCCCGAAGGCCGGCGCTGTCGTTGGCGGTAAACAGGTCAGCTTTGACACGCCTGCAATCGGCGAGTTCATGTGCCCATGGCGTCCAAAAAGCTAGTGAGTTCAATTGGCTCGCCCGAAAAGAGTCGAACTCCTGACCCTTAGATTCTGGTCTGAGAAGTCAAGATCTAGGCGGTTCGAACGTGTCCCATACTCCGTCAACGCTCCGGCTTCCCACCGCCAAGGCACATCATGGTTTAGGAGCTTGGCTTAGACGCTCGAAGTGAAGTACCCAGCCCATACCTTATTCCATTCTGGAGTTTCCACGTTTTTCGCAGCGGTCAAGGCCGCCGAGAATCCGAGATGGTCAATACCAGTGAAATGATGCAGGTTCTTCTGGACCACGTGGCAAGCAGGCCGCTGAGCAGACGTAGCTTCCTGGTTTCAGCATATGGACCCTCTTTGTAATACGAATTGAAAATTGCGCCCTCATGTTTCAGAACAGGTCGGTAGACCCGCGAGGATGATTTCGAATCCTGCGGGTCGCACGGTCCTCAAGGCGAGAATTCTAAGAGACGTTCAACAATGACCCAGCACGCAGAAAACGCTCGAATTCTCATGTACAGCCACGACACGTTCGGGCTCGGCCATTTGCAGCGCTGCCGGACTATCGCGCATTCGCTGGTCGAGGATTTCCGCGGACTTCAGGTGCTCATCATTTCGGGTGCGACTATCGCTGGCGCCTTCGATTACCGCGCCCGTGTCGACTTCGTGAAGATCCCCAGCGTCATCAAGCTGCGCAACGGCGAATACACCTCGCTGGAAAAGGACATCGATCTGCATGAGACGCTAAGGATGCGCCAGTCGATCATCCGCCATACAGCTGAGACCTTCCGGCCCGATATCTTCATCGTCGACAAGGAACCGCTCGGCCTGCGCGGTGAGATTGAGGACACGCTGTCCTACCTCAAGACGCGGGGCACCACGCTGGTGCTTGGCCTGCGCGAGGTGATGGATGCGCCGCATCTGCTCGAAGCAGAGTGGGCGCGCAGAGACGTGATGCGCAAGATAGGCGTCTTCTACGACAAGGTCTGGGCCTATGGTCCGCCGGATTTCTACGATCCGTTGACGGGCTTGAATGTGCCCCCGGCTGTCAGGGCAAAGATGAGGTTCGTCGGGTTCCTGCAACGGAGCCTGCAGCGGAACGAGTTGCCCGGCCACCGGCCCGAGGGCGACTATATCCTCGTTACTACCGGTGGCGGCGGTGACGGCGCCGATCTGATCCACGACGTCATCGATGCCTATCAGCAGGATCCGCAATTGCAGCATAGAGCCCTGATCGTGCTTGGGCCTTACATGCCGGCGCGCAAGCGCAACAAGCTGCTCAAGAAGGGGTCCAAGATCCCTTACATCAAGATCATCGAGTTCGACAACCGCATGGAAGACCTGATTGCCGGCGCCAAGGCGGTAGTGGCGATGGGCGGCTACAACACCTATTGCGAGATACTGTCTTTCGACAAGCCGGCGCTGATCGTGCCGCGCGTCGAGCCCCGCCGGGAACAACTGATCCGCGCACGGCGCGCAGCCGAACTCGGCCTCATCGAGATGCTTTTGCCGGAAGAAGCCGAGGATTCCCGGCGGTTTGCCGATGCACTGAAGGTGCTGCCGGACCGGCCCCGCCCATCGCAGAGCAATCCGCATCTGACGCTGGAAGGGCTGCCTCATATTTCCGAAATCGTCGCGGAACTGCTCGACCGGCGGGCCGGCCATCACCTTTCGGTCATTGAAGGAATGACCTGAGTTGCAACACCGCAAGATCGTCGTGGTTCTGAAGGGTTACCCGCGGCTGTCCGAAACCTTCATCGCGCAGGAACTGCTTGGTCTTGAGCGTGCGGGGTTCGACCTGATACTCGTCGCGCTCAGGCGGCCGACCGACGAAAAACGCCACCCCGTGCATGACGAGATCAAAGCGCCCATCCATTATCTGCCGGAATATCTGCATGAAGAGCCGCTGCGCGTGCTTCGCTCGCTGTTTGCCTATCTGCTGCGTCCGGGCTTCTGGCGCGCGCTCGGATCGCTGGCTGCCGATATGCCCCGCGACTTTACGCGCAATCGCGCACGGCGCTTCGGGCAAGCGCTCGTGCTGGCGGCCGAATGGCCGGAAAACGCAGGCTGGCTGCATGCACATTTCGCGCACACGCCTGCATCGGTGACGCGCTATGCCAGCCAGCTTCGTGGCCAGCCCTGGACCTGCTCTGCCCATGCCAAGGACATCTGGACTTCGGCGGACTGGGATCTGGCCGGCAAGCTTTCCTCGGCGCGCTGGACGGTCACCTGCACGAAAACCGGCTTCGACCGTCTGAAAAAACTCGCTAACGGCAACTCGTCTGTGCATCTGAGCTATCATGGGCTCGACCTTGATCGCTTCGGCAGTTTCGGCGAAGCGCGAAAGCAGCATGACGGCTCGGCTCCGGACGAACCGGTTGTCGTTCTGAGTGTCGGGCGAGCCGTTGAAAAGAAAGGTTACGATACGTTGCTGGAGGCCCTTGCCCTGCTGCCCGGCGATTTGGCGTGGCGTTTCGAGCATATCGGCGGCGGCGAAGAACTGGAACGGTTCAAGGCGCTGGCGCAAAAGCTCGGCCTGGATGGTCGCGTCTCTTGGAAAGGCGCGCTTGCGCAGGAGGAGGTGCTTGAGCACTACCGCCGCGCCGACATCTTCGCCCTGGCCTGCAGGATCACCGCAAATGGCGACCGCGACGGTCTGCCGAATGTTCTGGTGGAGGCGGCTAGCCAGCGGCTTGCCTGCGTGTCGACCGATATTTCCAGCGTGCCGGAGCTTTTATCGCCGGATGAAACCGGGTTGCTGGTTCCGACGGAAAACCCGATTGCCCTGGCACAGGCGCTGGAGCGCCTGATCCGAGATCCCGTGCTCCGCGACCGCCTCGGCGACGCCGCAGAGCGGCGCGTGCGCGCCAATTTCGATCACATGGCAAGCATTGGACAGCTCAAGGAACTGTTCGAGCGGGAGTGGCGGGCCGCCGAATGAAGCGGCTGCGCGCTTTCTTCTATGTCCAGCACTTGCTCGGCATCGGCCATCTCGCGCGCGCCAGCCGCATTGCGGCGGCTCTGGTCGATGACGGGTTTGACGTTACCGTCGTGACCGGCGGAGCGCCGATCGCCGGGTTTCCGGGATTGGGTGTACAATCTGTAACCCTGCCACCTGTCACCTCCGGTGATGAAGGATTTTCGGGACTTGTCGACCTGCAAGGCAACCCGATCGACGATGATTTCAAGAAATGGCGTTCAGAGATGCTGCTGCAGGCATTCCGGGATTGCAGGCCTGATATCGTCATTGTCGAGGCGTTTCCATTTGGACGCCGGCAGATGCGTTTCGAACTCTTGCCGCTGATCGAGGCGATCGACGCGACGTCGCCCAGACCGCTGCTGGCGACGTCCGTCCGTGATATCCTCCAGGAGCGCGTCAAGCTGGGCCGAAACGAGGAAACGGTCGATCTCATCAACAGGCATTTCGATCTTGTTATGGTCCACGGCGATCCGGCTTTCGCAACCATCGACAAGACATTTCCACTGGCTGGGGCGATCAGGGCCGAGGTCACCTACACGGGGCTCGTTGCCGCGCCGCCATCGCCCGCGGCCTCCGAGCGCTTCGACGTTCTGGTGTCGGTTGGCGGCGGGGCTGCCGGAAAGAGCCTTGTCAGATCCACCATCGCAGCGGCGCGGAATGCCAACAACGCTTGGAAATGGTGTTTGATCACCGGCCCAAACCTGCCGAAAGACGAGTTTGACGCGATCGCACGCGATGCCACGCCGGGCCTGTCCATCTTCCGGTTCCGCGAGGATTTCGCCAGCCTGCTGACCGGCGCCCGCCTGTCAGTCTCGCAGGCGGGTTACAACACGGTCTGCGATGTCCTGCGCGCGGGTTGTCGCTCCCTGCTCGTCCCATTTGCAGCCGGCGGGGAAACCGAACAGACGGTTCGCGCCCTGATGCTCGAAGAACTCGGTCTTGCAACGGTGCTGATGGAAAAGGACCTGACGCCTGAAGGTTTGGCGCAAGCGATCGAACAAGCGCTTGTGGAACCGACGCCATCCGCGCATCGTCTCGATCTGGAAGGCGCGCGTCGCTCCGCGCAAATCCTGCGCGAGCGGCATCGAACATGGTCCCTAAATGTGGGGCCCGGTTTCGGAAAAGTTCATGATTGAACAGACGATAGATCCTAGAGCGCTTCATCGTTTCACGCAGAACCGCTCTGTCTCTTTGTTTTGACGCAATTCCGGACGGAAAGCCGTTTCCACACTCCTGCAAATGCTCTAACGCGCGCCGCGCCTGGTGAGATTCGTGCGACGCGCTTCATGTCCTGTTTTTATGCGTGTCGTTGTCCCAAACCGCTACGCGCTTTTGGGCGAAATGCATTAAACAGTTCCAATCAGCATGAAGCGCGTATAATTTTTTGTCGGCAGTTCGCCGGAGAACCGCACCTCCCGTAGCGCCGCCATTTCCTCGAAGGCTGCAAGCGAAGCCACGCAGTTGATGTGCGTCGGCTCGCTGAAATAATCGTTCGATTGCAGCAGTACATTCGTGCCCGGCGGAAGCAGAGCAAGCCAGGCGCGCAGATCGGCTATGTGTTCGCAGCTCGTATTGATCATCAGATCGGGCCGCCCGGCCGCATAGTCGAGTGCGTACATATCTGCCGTCAGCGCCCGGAACCGGTCGCCGGCTTCCCGGTTGAGGGTCCGGGCGACCGGCGCGACTTCGGGATCGATGTCGATACTATCGACCGCCGCGATGTCGAAGCGGGCGTCGTTGAAAAGCATTGCCGGCAATACGCCGTACCATCCACCCAGAACCCATATGCGTCCGAAGCGGCCGCCGCCGCTTTCGAACAGCCTGTCGAGCGCCCACATCTTGCAGGCGACCTGCTTGTGGTTGAAGGCGTTGGCGATATCGGCCTTCGGATGCTTGGCGACGACCCGCGCCAGCCCTGCCACGAGAGGGCAGTTGACATAAGCAGCAATTCCCCGCGTGAGGTCTAAGGCTTGCTCGTGCCAGTCCATGGCATTGCGTGGTTGCGTGACATCCATCATAATTCGTCTTGTATGTTGGGATTTTGGGCGACACAACGCAATCTTGCCTCCCGCAAGACTGTTTGATTCCGCGGACGTGATCATGCTGCAAGCCGCTTGGCTATTGCCCGGTGCCGGAGAGAGCCTGTTGCATCTGTCCGGATCATCGGCGTCCATCCGCCAGCACCAGCCGCGCAGCTGCGGCCTCGTGCCGCTCGGCTGTTCGCCAAAGCCCTACGAAAGCCGCGGACCGTTTGGCCAGCCGCTGTCTTCGCCGATCAACAATGCCCATGTCGATGCCATCGACCATGCGTCGGAACTGGATCGCGCCGCCTCGCAGGTTTCTTGCATCGTTGAGCGCAGGACAATGTCCGTGCACAGCAGCTTCGAGCTTGTCGTTGGCGATGAAGAAATTGCCGATACGCCATTCGCCAGCAGGTGCTTTTACATCCTGCATCCTTCCAACTGAAGGGTCCACAGTCGCATATGGAAGCCAGCCTAGCCCGCTATATCTGGACGCACACCAAGAAGCAGCAACTCTGGATATTGATGATCGTCGTGCTTTCGATGATCCCGTATTTCATGTCCTTCGACCTGCCGAAGCTGATCGTCAACGGACCGATCCAAGGTCGCGGCTTCGAGCAACCGGGCGCGACCCAGCCATTCATGAGGCTACACTATAACCTGCCGTTCGTTGGAGAGGTCCAGTTCTTCTCCGGTTTTCAGCTCGACCGCAAGGAGACCCTGTTTGCCCTGAGCCTTGTGTTCCTCTTGCTAGTCGTCATCAACGGCCTGTTCAAATTCTACATCAACACCTACAAGGGCCGCCTCGGCGAACGCATGCTGCGGCGTATCCGCTTCGATCTGGTCGACCGTGTGCTGCGTTTTCCGCCGGTTTATTTCAAGCGGGTGAAATCCGCCGAAGTGGCGACCATGGTGAAGGACGAGGTGGAGCCGCTGGGCGGCTTCATCGGCGACGCCTTCCTGCAGCCGGTACTGCTCGGCGGCCAAGCGCTGACGGCCATGCTGTTCATCATGATCCAGAACGTCTGGCTCGGAATGATAGCGGTCGTGATCGTGGCGATCCAGATCGTGCTCATCCCGCGAATGCGGCGGCGGCTGATCGTGCTCGGGCGCCAACGGCAGTTGACCGCGCGCGCGCTTTCGGGCCGGGTTGGCGAAATCGTCGACGGCATCGGCGCGGTTCACGTCCACGATACATCAAACTACGAGCGCGCCGACATAGCTGCCCGGCTCGGGCTCATCTTCAAGATCCGCTTCGATCTTTACCAATGGAAATTCATGGTGAAGTTCCTCAACAATTTTCTCGCGCAGCTCACGCCCTTTCTGTTCTACATGATCGGCGGGTATCTGGTCCTTGAGGGGCGGCTGGACGTCGGCCAGCTCGTGGCCGTGATCGGCGCCTACAAGGACCTGCCCGGACCGATGAAGGAACTGATCGACTGGGATCAGGATCGGCAGGATGTCCAGGTCAAATATCAACAGGTCGTTGAACAGTTCACCGTCGAAGGTCTCATCGCGCCGAAAATCGGGGCATTGACGATCGACGATCCCGATCCGATGACCAAGCCGCTGTCGGCGATCAATCTGTCCGTAGCAGACGATGGTGGTGCAATGCTCCTCAACCGTATCTCCCTCCAGGTCAAGCCGGGTGAGACGGTGGCACTGGTCAGTACCGCAACAGGTGGAGCGGAGGCGCTTGCAGAAGCCTTCGCGCGGCTGACCTGGCCGGACAGCGGAAGGGTCGCTTCGGGCACCGACGACCTGCTTGAACTCCCCGAAGCAGTAACCGGCCGGCGCATGTCGTATGCCTCGTCGGATGTTTTCCTGTTCCAGGCAAGCCTCCGCGACAACCTGCTCTACGGGTTGAAGCATGCACCGCTGACATCGGTGCCTTATGACGGTGCTGCGGCAGATCAGCAACGCTGGAACATTCACGAGGCGCGCCGGTCGGGCAATCCGGATCTTGATATCCACAGCGACTGGATCAACTATGCTTCCGCTGGCGCTACCGGCCCGCACGACCTCTTTGAAGCCGTGCGCCGGGTGCTCGACGCGGTTGTTCTGTCGCGTGACATTCTGGATCTCGGCTTGCGCTCTTCGGCCGACCTCACGCGTCACACGGAGCTTGCCAGGCGGATCGTCGAACTGCGTGCGGCGCTGCGGACCCGGCTGGAACAAGAGGGGCTGAGCGGACTGGTGGTTCCTTTCGAACCGGGCGCCTACAACAAGGAAGCAACGATCGGCCAAAACCTGCTCTTCGGTGCTGCCGCCGGCCCCGAACTGGCCGACAGGGCCCTGGCGGCCAATCCCTATTTTGCTTCCGTGCTGAGGCAAGCCGGCCTCGACCGAACGCTCTACGAAATGGGCTTGGAGATCGCCAAACAGGCGATCGAGCTGTTTGCCGACCTGCCGCCCGATCACCAGTTCTTCCAGCAGCTCGCCTTCATGAGCGCGGAGGAGATACCCGCCTACGAAACCTTGCTGCAACGACTCAAGAACCGTCCCTACGAGGCGGTTTCGGAAAACGATCGCGCCATGATCGTTACCTTGAGCTTTGCCTACATCGAGCCCCGGCACCGCTTCGGCCTGCTGAGCGACGAGCTGATGAGCAAGATCGTCGCTGCACGCAACCGGTTCTATGAAGACCTGCCGCCCGAGCTGCACAATGCGGTCGAACGGTATGATCCTGCCAAATACATTGCCGCGGCCACCGTCATGGATAATGTCCTGTTCGGGCGTGTGGGCAACAATCATCCGGACGCGCCCGACCGCATACGCTCCATCGTCTATGACATTCTTGACGAACTGGGGCTTTATGGCGAACTTCTGGATGTCGGCCTGGACTTCAACGTCGGCTCCGGCGGCAGGCGCCTGACCGGTGGACAGCGACAGAAGCTCGATGTTGCCCGGGCCTTGCTCAAGCGTCCCGATTTTCTCATTCTCAACCGGCCGCTGTCGGCGCTCGATCAGCGCATGCAGGATAAGGTGCTGCGAAATGTGCTCGAGGAAGCCAGGCGCGACGGCCATTCGCCGGCAATTGTGTGGGTCGTGACGAGTCCGGCAATGGCGATGATGTTCGATCGCGTTATCGTCTTCGACTCGGGTCAATTGGCGGAAGACGGAACACACGAGACACTTTTGGCAGGGAACGGTATCTTCAAGGAACTGTTGTCATAGAGCAACGGATATTCAGATGGGATCATTCTGCCGGTGCACGACATCCGGCTCGCCACCTTTCGCGTGGTTTGTCTCGCCATCCCGGAAAGAGAATTGATTCCATCGGGGCGTCCGTTGCTCTAGTCTGGCAAACGCGAATTTTGGAAGGTTTGCGACAATGCTGCTCAAGGATGAAGTTGGAATGCTGCAACGCGTTCCCTTGTTCTCTGCCATCGAGCCGACAAAGCTCAAGCTGCTTGCGTTCACATCCGATCGTGTGAGCTACAGCGCCGGCCAGATCCTTTTCCGGCAGGGCGACGAGGGAGACGCCGCCTATGTCATCCTTTCAGGCAGAGCGGATATTCTTGTCGATTCCGACAGCGGACCGATAAAAGTTGCCGAACTGGAGCCAAATTCGATCGTTGGCGAGATCGCCATATTGTGCAACAGCTCCCGCACTGCCACCGTCAGAGCGGCAAGTCCGCTGGAAGCCCTGAGAATCCGCAAGGATCATTTCCTGAGGCTTATGAGGGAGTTCCCGGAAATGACCATCGAGATATTGCGGGTTCTTGCCGATCGCCTAAGCCATACGACCGCGGATCTGATCGACGCACGAAGCGCCAAATAACGAAGGACGTGCGCTCGATCCTCGCCGTCGTGACGGCACTGTCCTCTCGCTGAGAAGATCACCCGGAGAAAGCCTGTCTGTCTCGCCTAGCAGCAGTTGTTTGGATATGATGGGCGAAGGGGTAGCATGGACGACAACGTTTTCCTGGTCAGGTTTTGGGGTGTCCGCGGCAGCATTTCGGTATCAGGCCCAGAATTCTCTCGCTATGGCGGCAACTCAATCTGCGTCGAGATGCGATGCGGTAAGCACACGCTTCTGTTCGACGCAGGCTCTGGCCTACGGCCTGCCGGCGCGGCGCTTCAGGCGTTGGGCGTGACCGATTTCGACCTGCTTTTCACCCATTGCCATTACGATCACATCATCGGGCTGCCGTCTTTTGCGCCGATCTATGATCGGGGCGCCAAGGTTACGCTTTGGTCCGGGCATCTTGCAGGACACATGACGACCCGGCAGATGGTCGATGAGTTCATGCGGCCGCCGTGGTTTCCGGTGAAACTGGAGGCCTGCAAGGCAAGCCTCGACTATCGCGATTTCGTATCCGGAGACGTGCTTCGCCCGCGCGAAGGGGTGGTGGTCCGAACCGGCAGTCTTATGCATCCGGGCGGCTGCATAGGCTACCGGGTCGAATGGGGTGGCGGCGTCGTGGCGGTGATCACAGACACTGAGCACGACCCGGACAAACTCGATCAGACGGTGCTCGGCCTGATCGAAGATGCCGACCTTGTCATCTACGATTGCACCTACACCGAGGAGGAAATGGAACGCCGCCGCGGTTACGGGCACTCGACGTGGCAACAGGGCGTCAAACTCTGTGAGGCGGCAGGTGCGCGGAGGCTTGCGCTGTTTCACCACGATCCGACACGCACCGACAAGGAACTGGACAAGATCCAGAAACTGGCCAAGGACAGGTTTACCGGCGCTTTTGCCGCGCGGGATGGCCAGACGCTCAACATTCCAGTCTCATTGCGCAAAAAGCGCTGAGCTATTTTCCTCTATCTCTTTGTCTTGACGCAATTCCGGACGGAAACCGTTCACACTTTCCTGGAATTGTTCCACCGGCGCTGCGCCCGATCAATGTCCTGATCGGAAGCCATGCGCAGGCTTCAGTCTTTGCGGTGACTGTGAACAGCCGTTCGAGGAAGAGCCAGGCCGATTCATCATGTACGAGATGGTGGGTGAGCAGGCCCACCGGTTCGCCCCCATCGAATGCATGCTGCAATTGCGCGATGATAGCCTGAACCAATAGGCCATGATCGCGGCAGCCGTGCGTGCCATGCCAATCCATGATGTCGACATTGCTGTTGATGACCGCAAGTGAAGCCGGCCTTGGCGGCCCATAGACCGACAATGCCGAAAATCCTATCGATCCAAGGTCGGATACCAAGCCGGCGTCGATCCTGTTCCAGGGTGGTACCAGCATCGGAACAGCACGTGCGCCGTGCAGGCCGGTTACGTGCGCCAGCCCGCGAGCCAGATCATCGAGCACCGCCTCGCGTGGCCGATGCGCGCCGAGCTCCTGCTTCTTCTGGCCCTCGGGCGCATGATTTCGGTGCGCCCAGCCATGGATGGCGACCGTGGCATGCGGCGCCTCGTCAAGCCGAACGACAAGCTTCTCGTCAGTCAGGGCGGGAATGACGGCCAGAGTCACCGGAACCGCGAATTCACCAGTGAGGTCGAGCAACCGATCAAGCGCAGGCGTCGGATCCACGGCGTCATCGTCGCGCAGCCAGAACTCTGCCTTACGGTCCGCCCGTTGCCGGCTCGCCAGTTCCTCCACCAAGGGTTGCCAGATCTGATCGGATGTCATGAGACCGGGATCTTTGCAAGAAGTTCGGCCAGACGCGCCGCCGCAGCACCGATAGAACGTTCTTCGAGGATGAAACGTCTGGCTTCTGCGGCCATGATGGATCTTTCGTCGTTACGGGCCAGAAGCCTTTCAATGGCAGAAGCGAACGCCGCCACATCGCCCGGCGGGGTGAGAAACCCGGCCTGGCCATCCCGCACGACCTCCGGCACGCCGGCGATGTCCTGAGCCACAACCGGAAGGCCGGCGGCCTGTGCTTCAAGATAGGCAACACCATAGGCCTCGCCGAAACCCGGCCAGACGTAAATTCCCCCACTGTAGAGGACATCCGGCACGGCGGCTGGCTCAATCGCGCCAAGCCATTCGATGCGCTCGGCGGGCAAGCCGGCGAATTGCGCTTTGATCTCCTCGCGGGCAGGTCCGTCCCCGACGACCGACATCGTCCAGGGCAGGTGACCGATCGAACCGAGCGCCTGCGCCAGCATGCCATAGCTTTCGACTTTGTCGCCCGGGCGCATCATGGCGACGGTAACGAGGCGCGACGGACAACCCCGTGCCGGCGTTTCCCGGAATAGCGATGTGTCGATGAAGGGCGAAAGCATGCCGAAAGCGGCGTCGGGTACCGCATCTGCCAGTCCCTGACGATCCCTTTGCGTGAAGCAGATGTTCAGCGCCGCCTGTTCGACGGCTCGCGCCACCAACGCTTGCGTATCGGCCCACAAACCGGTGTTGCGCCGCCTCGAATAGGAGGCTTCCGCTGTCACATAGGGGACACCAAAGGCCAACGCCAGTTCGGGCCCGATCAGGTCGGGTGCCTTGTAATAGGGATGATAGGTGAACCACAGATCGGGCTTGCCGTCACGATCCCAAAGCCTTGCCAGCCGCGCGGCTTCCTCCCGGGCCTCGATCTTGAGCGCATCGAAACTTTTCGAATCCGGTTCGCGTAGATAGAAGCGCAATTCGGATGCCAATTCGACGCTATGCCTTCCATGCTCCAGTGCCTTGACCAGCATCCGTGCCATCTGGCGGTCGCCGGAGGCAACGGGATGATTGGGCGACTTCAGCGGCGCGTAGAAGGCAATTCGCATCGCCGGACCCTATCATCGGAAAGCCTGCGCAAGTCAATTTCGAAGCATGATCGACTTCACCCTCAAGCACTGGAATGTGCTATTTGATGCTCATGGAAACAGCTGCCGCGTCCGATCCGTTTGTCGCTTCTCTGCCGGTCTTCGCAAAGTTCGAAAGCGTTGCCGATATCGATAACTATCGGCCTCTCCCCGATGGCTGGGCGCTGGCCACCGCAGACATCGTCGGCTCGACCAAGGCGATCGAGGCGGGGCGCTATAAAACCGTCAATATGGCCGGTGCTAGCGTCATTTCGGCGCTGCTCAATGCGCTGGGTAGGCAAGATCTTCCCTTTGTCTTCGGCGGCGACGGTGCGCTCGTGGCGTTTCCCGGCTCGGCGCTGGAGATCACCCGCAACGCGCTGGCGGCTGTCCAGAGATGGGTGGCGGACGAACTGGACCTGACCTTGCGTGCCGCAATCGTGCCGATAAAGGATATAAGAGCGCAAGGCCTCGACGTTCGCGTGGCGAGGTTCCAGGCCTCCGATGCGGTCTTCTATGCCATGTTCGCCGGAGGTGGTGGCAGTTGGGCGGAAGCCGAGATGAAAGCGGGGCGCTACCGCATCGATCCTGCGCCGGCCGGCGCGCGGCCGGACCTGACCGGCCTCTCGTGCCGCTGGAACCCGATCGAAGCCCGCCATGGCGAAATCGTCTCGATCATAGCCATACCGGGGGCGTCGCGCGACTTGCGCGGTTTTCAGTTTCTGGTTTCCGACATCATCGCCCTTGCCGGCAGGCAGGAACGCGATGGCCACCCGGTGCCGGTGAACGGGCCGGACTACAGTATGCTGCCCGCCGGCCTCGATATCGAAGCGCGAGCCACGGCGCCGGCAGGACGGCGGTGGCTGTCGAAGCTGTGGATAGTGTTCCTGATGACTCTTACGGCTGTTACGGATAGATATGGCTGGACGATCGGCAGATTCGATCCGAAGATCTACAAACGCGAAGTGGCCAGCAATTCGGATTTCCGGAAGTTCGACGATGGCTTGAAGATGACCATCGACGTTGACGCGGATGTGTTGCAACGGATCGAGGACCGGCTGAAACAGGCGGAAGAGGCGGGCATCTGCAACTATGGCCTGCACCGCCAGAAATCGGCCTTGATGACATGCCTCGTCGCATCGCCGCTGCAGCGCGATCACGTTCATTTCATCGATGGCGCCGCCGGCGGCTATGCGATGGCTGCCGCAAGCCTTAAGGCGAAGGTGCCGGTCTGACGCTTGCGGACATCGATTTTCCGCAATATGCCTCGGGGCTCTTGTGAGCGGTGAGCCTCACCATGGAAGCGGACGGCCTGTCCGAATTGACGGGAAGCAGATTTTTGGACGCCTCACGATCGACATATGACCGTCTTCTGAACCGGATTTCGACGCGTGCCGCGCAAGTCGGCGTGATCGGACTGGGCTATGTCGGGTTGCCGCTGGCGGTTGCGATCGCACGCGCCGGCTTCCCGGTTTCCGGCTTCGACATCGAAGGCCAGAAGGTCGAGAGCCTGAACAACGGCCAATCCTACATCGAGGCGGTGACGTCGACAGCTCTTGCCGGCCAGGTGGCAAGCGGACAGTTCCGCGCCACTGCGGATTTTGCCGAACTGGCCGTCTGCGATGTCATCATCATCTGCGTTCCGACACCACTGACGAAACACCGCGAGCCGGATCTCTCCTTTGTCAGGAACACCGCAGGCACCATCGCGAAGCATCTGCGTCTCGGCCAGCTGATCGTGCTGGAATCGACCACCTATCCCGGCACCACCGACGACGTGATCAAGCCCATCCTGGAAAAAACCGGCTTGCAGTCGAGGATAGATTTCTTCCTCGGCTTCTCGCCCGAACGCGAGGATCCCGGCAACCGCAGCTTTGAAGTCGCGACGATCCCCAAGGTCGTGGCAGGTGACGGCATTGAAGCGGCGACGCTCGTGCAGGCTTTCTACCATGGCGTGGTCAAGACCGTCGTTCCGGTTTCCACCACGGCGACCGCCGAGGCGGTCAAGCTGACGGAAAACATCTTCCGCTCGGTCAACGTCGCCCTCGTCAACGAGTTGAAGATCGTGCTCGGTGCGATGGGAATCGACATCTGGGAGGTGATCGAGGCGGCAAAGACCAAGCCCTTCGGCTACATGCCTTTCTATCCCGGCCCTGGACTTGGCGGGCACTGCGTTCCGATCGATCCCTTCTACCTGACGTGGAAGGCTCGCGAATACGAACTGCCGACCCGCTTCATCGAGCTGGCGGCAGAGATCAACACGGCCATGCCGCGTCATGTGGTCGATGAACTGGCGAAGGCGCTGGACCGGCGCTGCGGCAAGGCGCTCAGCCGCTCGAGCATTCTCATCATCGGGCTCGCCTATAAGAAGAATGTGCCCGACATCCGCGAAAGCCCCTCATTGCGGCTCATTGAACTCATCGAGGAATGGGGCGGCAAGGCGGAATTCCACGATCCGCATGTTACCGAAATCCCGGCCACACGGGAGCATATGGCGATCAAGGGGCGTCGCTCGGTCGAATTGACCGAGGTGGCCTTGAAGGATTTCGACGCTGTCGTCGTTGCAACCGACCACGACGCGATCGACTATCAGGCGATCGCGGATCACGCTCTACTGATCGTCGACACACGCAATGTTTTTGGCCGCCTCGGGCTAGCCCGAGAGACGGTGGTGAAGGCCTGACGGCGTCCGAGCCGGCGAATTTGTGGCGGATCAAGGAGATTTCGAGATAGCATGAGCACAGCGCAAGCAGAAATTTCTGCCATTCTCATGGATAAGGTTGCCGATTGGCTGACCCAATCGGCGTTGGCGGGCAACGACCTGGAAACATTGGTAAGGGGCTTTTGTGAACGGCTGGCTGCTGCCGGCCTGCCGTTGAAGCGGGTGCATTTGAGCTTTTCGATGCTTCATCCGCTTTATGACGCGCTCGGCTTCACCTGGCTCCGCGGCCAGGGCCTGGAAGTGGAAGGCTTCCGCAAGGAGAACGGCGTTCATTCCGACAGATTCCTGACCAGCCCATACTACCATCTGCTCAGCCACAAGCTGGACCATCTGCGGCGCCGGCTCGACCCGTCGGTGCCGTCGGAATTTCCTGTTTTCGATGACCTCAAGCTGATGGGCGTCACCGATTACATGGCTTTTGTCCATCCCTTCAGCGGCAACACCAGTCAGGGCATGATCGGGTCTTGGTCCACCGACAGTGCTGCAGGCTTCAGCGACAGCATGATTTCGGCGCTGCTGCGCATCCAGAACCATCTCGCTATCGCAACCAAGATGGCGGTGCTCACCAAGCTTGCCGACAACATGATGACCACTTATCTCGGCGGCGACGCCGGCAGGCGCGTGCTCGAAGGCCAGATCAAGCGCGGCGAGGGTGATACAATCCGGGCGGCACTGGTCATGGGCGACATGCGCGGGTCGTCAAGACTTGCCGAAACCTCCGGCCGCGAAGTCTATATCGATACGCTGAACCAGTTTTTCGACGCCGCTGCTGCACCTTTCAATCGCAAGGGCGGGCAGATCATGAGTTTCATAGGTGATGGCTTCATTGCCGTCTACCCTTGCGCAAGGCACCGTTCGCAGTCCGAGATCGCCTGCCAGGCTGCTCTTGCGGCAGCGCACAAGGCCACCGCGCGCATGATGGATCTCAATCTGCGCAGAAAGCAGCAGGGATTGAGCGACATAAACTATGGTATCGGCCTGCATGTCGGCAATGTGATGTTCGGCAATGTCGGGCTTACCGACCGGCTCACATTCTCTGTCTTCGGCTCGGCTGTAAACGAGGTCCAGCGCCTCCAGACCCTGACCAAGAAATATCCGCACAGCGTTCTCGCCAGCAAAGACTTCGCCAGCTATTGCGGCGCCAACAACTGGCTGGCGCTCGGCATGGAGGAACTGGCGGGCATCAGGCAGAAGCTAACGGTGCTTTCACCCGATTTGTCGGGTGCTCTGTCGCTCGACGAAGATGGTGCGCTGGAGCCGATTTACGACCGAATATCGGACGCCGAGCAGGTCATGCTGCTTCATCGCAATGCCGCGCGGCCGTCCGCGGGCGACCCGAGGAAGCTCCAGTAACCGCCACGATCTGATCCGAACGCGTTTGGTATGCAGTCCGGTCGCCGGTTCCGCCAGGGAACTGGCGACTGTTCGAATCCAAGTTGCTCTAGGCTGGCAATGCGTTAGTCTCGCCTTCTGGACGTGCCAGAGTGGGGGCTGGTGTGAGAATGAATTTGGGCGTTGATCTGCTGCGGATCGAGGATGTTGGCATCTCTTTTGCCATTATAGGGGGACCGTTGCATGCTGTCAGGCGTGCAAATCTTCGCGTCCTGCCCGGCAAGGTTACCGCGCTTGTGGGCGAGTCCGGCTCCGGAAAATCGGTTCTCAGCCAGGCAGTGATGGGCATTTTGCCGAACACAGCCCATGTTCGCGGCCGTATCCTGTTTTCCGATCCAAAAAAGCCCGGTACGACGCAGGATATCCTGCAGATGCCGCGTGACGGAACCGAAATCCGGGCGTTGAGAGGCAGCCGCATCGGCAAGATATTTCAGGAGCCGATGACATCGCTGTCGCCGCTGCATACGATCGGCAATCAGGTCAGCGAATCACTGCAGATTCATACGCCCATGGCCCGGGTGGAGCGCAAGGCGCGGACCGAGGAAATGCTCGGCCTTGTCGGCTTTCCCAACCCCAAGCGCGCCTATGACATGTATCCCTTTGAACTTTCGGGAGGATTGCGTCAACGCGCCATGATCGCCATGGCGCTTATCTGCCGGCCCGCCCTGTTGATCGCCGACGAGCCGACGACGGCGTTGGACGTGACCATCCAGGCGCAAATCCTGCAATTGCTGCGCGAGCTTCAGACGAAGCTGAACATGGCGATGCTGCTGATCACGCACGACCTTGGCGTAGTCGCCAATGTCGCCGACGAGGTGGTGGTCATGTACCATGGCGAGATCATGGAAGCGGGACCCGTGGAGGCGATATTCCGCCGGCCGGGCCACCCTTACCTGAAGGGCCTGATGGCAGCCGTTCCGCATTTCGACCTGAAGCCCGGCGAAAGGCTAAAGGCGCTCCGCGAGGTGCCGGTGAATGTCGGGAACCTGCTCGGCAAGCAGACGGCGCCGGCATCGAAGGGGCCGAACGACCTCCTGCTATCGGTCAGCGATCTGACAAAGACCTTCACGATCCGCAAGTCCGGATGGTTCGGCGGAGATCATCAAACCTCTGTTCGCGCCGTGGACGGCGTGAGCTTTGATATCAGGCGGGGTGAGTGCCTGGGTCTTGTCGGCGAAAGCGGCTCCGGCAAAACCACCGT
The DNA here is from genome assembly GCF_040319065.1 of Mesorhizobium sp. M0968. Taxonomy (NCBI): domain Bacteria; kingdom Pseudomonadati; phylum Pseudomonadota; class Alphaproteobacteria; order Hyphomicrobiales; family Phyllobacteriaceae; genus Mesorhizobium; species Mesorhizobium sp. M0968. The sequence continues at coordinate 148,397 of NZ_JAMYNL010000009.1, read as the reverse complement.
CAGCAAGATCCTCATGCGGGCTGTCACCCCTACCGGCGGCTCTGTGATCTTCAATGGCCGCGATGGCCCGATCGACGTCTTGGAAGCCGAGGGAGACGCCCTGCGCATGCTGCGCGCGAAAATCCAGATGGTATTCCAGGATCCGGTTTCGTCGCTTTCACCCCGCATGACGGTGGAGAACATTTTGAGCGAGCCGCTGGAAATCCATCGACGTGGCAATGCCGCGTCCCGACTCGCCACGGTCAAGAGCCTGATGCAGGCAATCGGGCTCGACCCGCGCTTCATAAAGCGTTATCCGCATAGTTTCTCCGGCGGGCAGCGTCAGCGTATCGGCATCGCGCGCGCGTTGGCGCTGGGGCCTGAACTCCTGATCTGCGACGAGCCGGTTTCGGCACTCGATGTCTCTGTCCAGGCGCAGATCCTGAACCTTCTGAAGGACCTGCAGAAGGAACTGGGCCTGACCTACCTGTTCATATCCCACAACCTCGCGGTGGTGGACTACATGGCAGACCGTATCGCGGTGATGTGCGGCGGGCGTATCGTCGAGCTCGCGCCGCGCGAAATTCTGCTTAGGAAACCGGTCCACCCCTACACGCGCTCATTGGTCGCCGCAGTACCTTTCCCCGATCTCGACAGGCCGATGGATTTCAAGACGCTGAAACTCAGCGGCGCTTCCGACACCAGCGCATGGGGACGGCAATTCCGCGACGAGGGCGACGAGGATATGCTGTCGCCGCTCGATCTTGGCGGCGGCCACGTCGTGCTGGCCCGACGTTCGGCCGATTTCAGCGAGCTACGCCATTGATCAGCCGGCGCACCGTCCTTGGACTCATGGCTTCGGCATTTCTGCCGGGCACGTTGCGCGCCGGCGATCTGGAGCCGGAATTTCTTGAGCCGCAGCTGAAGGCCAGAGCGCTGCCGGCACTCGCCGAACGCCTGCCCAAGCGCCCTCGCGCGTTGAACCTCGCCGCGATGGGCCGGCAGCCCGGCCAATATGGCGGCACGCTGCGCACGATCATCGGCAGCCAGAAAGACATCCGGATGATGACAATCTACGGGTACGCTCGCCTGGTCGGCTATGACGAAAAGCTTAACCTGCAAGCCGACATTCTCGAAAGTTTCGATGTAGCGGATGATCGTGTCTTCACTTTCAAGATACGAGAAGGACATAAATGGTCTGACGGTAGCCTGCTGACGTCGGAGGATTTTCGCTATTGCTGGGAAGATGTCTGGCTTAACGATGAGCTTTCGCAAGGCGGGCTCGCCCCGGCCCTGCTGGCGGACGGCAAGCCGCCACGCTTCGAGATCGTCGATCCGTTGACGGTCCGCTATAGTTGGGATGCGCCCAATCCCGACTTCCTGCCCAAGCTCGCCGCTGCTTCGCCCCTATCGCTTGTTCTGCCGGCCGCCTATCTCAAGCAGTTCCACAAGAAATACCAAGATCCATTCCGGCTCGCCGGCCTAATGAAGGAGAACCGGGCCCAGAAATGGACGCTCTTGCACATCCGCATGTCGCGGCAGTATCGCCCGGAGAACCCGGAACTGCCGACGCTCGATCCCTGGCAGAACCGGACCAAGCCGCCGGCTGAGCAGTTCGTCTTCGAGCGGAACCCGTTCTTTCATCGAATAGACGAGAATGGCCGGCAACTGCCTTATGTCGACCGGATTGTCATGAATGTCAGCTCGTCGGCGATCATTTCCGCCAAGACCGGTGCGGGCGAGAGCGACCTGCAAGGCATGGGAATTGACTTCACCGATTACTCCTTCCTGAAGGATGCGGAGAAGCGCTACCCGGTGAAGATGCATCTCTGGAAACGCACACAAGGTTCGCGGCTGGCGCTGCTGCCCAATCTGAATTGTGCCGACCAGGTGTGGCGTGGCCTTTTTCGTGACGTGCGCGTGCGCCGCGCACTTTCGCTCGCTGTGGACAGGCGCGAGATCAATTTGGCTGTGTTCTACGGATTGGCGCAGGAAAGTGCCGATACGGTCCTGCCGGAGAGCCCGCTCTACCGGCCGGAATTCGCGAAAGCCTGGGTCGCCCATGATCCCGACCAGGCCAATGCCCTGCTCGACGAGGTCGGGCTTCAGGCGCGTGACGATGACGGCCTGCGGATACTCCCCGACGGACGCCCGGCGCAGCTCGTAGTGGAAACGGCCGGCGAAAGCACGCTGGAAACCGACGCGCTCGAGCTCATCACCGATCACTGGCGCAAGATCGGCATCGCCCTGTTCATCCGGACTTCGCAGCGCGACATCTTCCGCAGCCGCGCGCTTGGTGGCCAGATCATGATGTCGATGTGGTCGGGCATCGACAATGGCGTGCCGACCGCCGACATGAACCCCTACCAACTCGCCCCCACCGTCGATGACCAGCTGCAATGGCCGCTCTGGGGTGCTCACTACTTGTCCCGTGGCAAGGTCGGCGAAGCGCCCGATCTTCCGCCCGTGGTCGAGTTGATGGCTTTACTCAAGCGCTGGAACGCATCGACCGAAGCCACGGAGCGCACCGAGATCTGGAATTCAATGCTGTCGATCTATACCGATCAGGTGTTTTCGATCGGCACGGTAAACGGAACGCATCAGCCGATTCTGGCATCCTCGCGGCTGCGCAATCTGCCTGACAAGGCGCTCTACGGCTACGACCCGACCGCCTATTTCGGTGTCTATATGCCGGATACATTCTGGCTTGGAGAGTCCTGAGCGTGCTTCGATATTTTGTCTGGCGTATCGCCGTGATGGTTCCAACGCTGCTGGTCATATCGGCACTGGTGTTCACGATCATCGAACTTCCCCCAGGCGACTATTTCGACAGCTATGTTGCCGAGCTTCGGGCTCAGGGCGAAGCGGTGGATTCCGATCGCATCGAGATGATGCGCAAGGAATATGGTTTCGACAAGCCACCGGTCATTCGCTACTTCTACTGGGTCGGCGGGATGCTGCACGGCGATTTCGGCTATTCCTTCGAATATGAGCTGCCGGTTCGCGACGTCGTCGGGGACCGAATGTGGCTGACGGTGCTGGTTTCCTTCGTCACGATCATCTTTACCTGGCTCATCGCCTTTCCGATCGGCATGTACTCCGCCACGCATCAATACAGCTGGGGCGACTACGGCCTGACTTTCTTCGGCCTTCTCGGCCTTGCGATTCCGAACTTCATGCTGGCGCTGATCCTGATGTATTTCGCCAACATCTGGTTCGGAACGTCTATCGGCCATCTCATGGACCAGCAATATCTCGGCGAGCCGATGAGCTGGGCCAAGGCGAAATCTATCCTCGCCCATCTCTGGATTCCGGTCTTGATCATCGGCACCGGGGGCACGGCAAGCATGATCCGGCGGCTGCGCGCCAATCTGCTCGATGAGCTACATAAGCAATATGTCGTGACCGCGCACGCCAAAGGCCTTCATCCCTTCAGGGCGCTGGTCAAATATCCGCTGCGCATGGCGCTCAATTTCTTCATTTCGGATATCGGCTCTATCCTGCCGGCCATCATCTCCGGTGCCGAAATCACGGCGATCGTGCTGTCTTTGGAAACGACCGGGCCGATGCTGATCAAGGCGCTGCAAAGCCAGGACATGTATCTCGCAGGGTCGTTCCTGATGTTCCTCGCCTTCCTGACGGTCATCGGCGTCCTGATTTCCGACCTGGCGCTGGCGCTACTTGATCCGCGAATTCGTTTGCAAGGCGGCAGCACCAAATGAACACGCAATCGCCGCTGCCCGCTCCGGGTGCCCCACTGCAACACTACGTTTCCATCGAGCCCTTTGACCTGCAGTCGGTCGAGGCGATGACGCCGGAGCAGGAGAAGGTCTTTCAGGCGTCGCAGTTGCGGCTGATGTGGTGGAAATTCCGTCGGCACCGGCTTGCCCTTGTATCCGGCATATTCCTGGCAGCGCTTTATTTCGGGATACTGATCTGCGAGTTCCTGGCGCCCTACGATCTGCACACGCGCAACATGGACTACATCTATTCGCCGCCGCAGCGGGTGCACCTGTTCCACAACGGCGAGTTCGTCGGGCCGTTCGTCTATGGCCGCCAGATGACGCTGGATATGGACACGCTCAAGCGGAACTACATCGAGAACCAGGATGATGTTCAGCGGATCCGTTTCTTCTGCAAGGGCGATAAGTACCGGTTCTGGGGCCTGATCGAAGGTGACAGGCATTTTGTCTGCCCCGCCGAAAACGGCCAGCTCTTTCTGGCCGGCACTGACAGGCTGGGGCGCGATGTGCTCTCGCGCATCATCTATGGCGCCCGCATTTCACTGACAATCGGCCTCGTGGGCATCAGTTTCAGCTTCCTGCTCGGCATTGTCATCGGCGGACTGGCCGGCTATCACGGCGGTATCTTCGACCTGATCGTCCAACGGATAATCGAAGTTCTGCAATCGATCCCCAGCATTCCGCTATGGCTGGCTCTGGCGGCGATCATGCCGATAACCTGGAGTCCGATCCTGATCTATTTCGGCATCACCGTCATCCTCGGGCTGCTCGACTGGACCGGACTGGCGCGGGCCGTGCGTTCAAAGCTTCTAGCTTTGCGCGAGGAGGATTACGTTCTGGCCGCGCAATTGATGGGCGCCAGAAGCAGCCGCATTATCGGGCGGCATCTCATTCCCGGCTTCATGTCGCATCTGATCGCGACGGCGACGATCTCCATACCCGGCATGATCCTGGGCGAGACGGCGCTGAGCTTCCTCGGGCTCGGCCTGAGGGCACCGATAACGAGCTGGGGCATCCTGCTCACCGAGGCGCGCAGCGTCAGCGTTATCGCGTTCTATCCATGGCTGCTTTTGCCGATGCTCCCCGTCGTTCTCGTCATCTTGGCGTTCAACTTCCTCGGCGACGGGTTGCGGGACGCCGCGGACCCCTACAAGTGAGATCGCTATTCCGCCGCGCGCAGCGCCGCCGACTCCACCCGGCATGATCCTTGTTGGCAGCCTGTTCGCCTGTTGCAGTGTTCATCGTTCGCCTCTACACGCGGCAAGACTCGTCGCGAAACGCTCTGCTCGGGGCAGTTGATTCCGTGGACTGGTTCAGGACATACAATCGCACATGAGTCGCCTCGACAGCTTCATCCGGAGGATGACCGCACAGCGCGACATACTCGATCATGTCTGCGCCGAGGTGGCGAAGATGGAGGGGCCCGTGCTCGAGCTCGGCCTCGGCAATGGCCGGACGTTCCACCATCTGCGCGAGCGCCTGCCCGGACGCCGGATCGTAGCGTTCGACCGCGCACTTGCCGCACACGCCAGCTCAATTCCCGAAGCTGAAAACCTCGTGCTCGGCGAAATACGCGAGACGGCGAGCAGGTTCATTGGCATCGACGCCGCTCTTGTTCATGCCGACATCGGCACCGGCTATGAAGATCGCGATGCAGTGATCTCTACCTGGCTTCCCGATCTAGCCGCGCGCCTGCTTCGCGTCGGCGGCATCGCGGTCAGCGGCACGCCGCTCGATCACCCGCAGTTGCAACGCCTCTCGCCGCCACCTTCGATTGCCGCCGATCGCTATTTTATCTGTAGGCGCGTGTGAGGGGCCGGGACGAGCCAGATTTTCGGGGGCCAAGTCTCCAGGGGCCAAGTCTTCAGGGGATCGTATATACCGCTATCTCCCGGTCAATGCCGCGCAGCGAGACCTCGTGGGGCACGGGCGTCAGCGCGTTCCTGTGTAAGAGATCGGCGGTGAGATTGTCGTCGACCACCGCTCGAGTGGCGAAGATCGCCTGTGCGTTGGCAAGGTTCTGCACCCGCGAAGCAATGTTGACCGTCTGGCCGAAATAGTCCTGTCGCTCATTCATCGACACGGCGATGCAGGGGCCGGCATGGACTCCGATCTTGAGCAGCAGATCCTCGCGGCCGCTCTTGTCGTTGAGCGTACGCATGGCATCGCGCATCCTGAGGGCTGCAGCAATCGCACGATCAGGCGTCGCGAAGGTCGCCATCACCGCATCACCGATCGTCTTCACCACCGCGCCTGCCTCCGCCGTGACGATCTCGTGCAGAACCTGGAAATGCTCGCGCACGAGATCGAAGGCTGAAAGGTCGCCCACCCGCTCGTAAAGCTCGGTCGATCCGCGCAGGTCGGTGAACAGGAACGTCAGGCTGGTGATCTTCAGGCGCTGGTTGATGTCGAGTGTATCCGTGCGATAGAGATCGCGGAACGTCTGGTTGGTGAGCAGGCGCTTGGCGGTCAGGAAGGGCCGGCGTTTTCCCAGGAAATCATGCAATGTCTGGCCGGCGATGAAGACTGTCGGCAGCACGCGGGTGTCGGTCCGGTTTTCCAGCGAAATGCGCAACGGGCCGGGTTGCATCTCCAGCGTCTGGTTCTGGACATGGTCGCGGTCGAAGGCCAAAGAGAGGCTCCGGCGCTCCTTTGTTGGTTCGCCCTTCCCGTCGATGAACTGCGCTGAATGGGTGACCGGCTCGAAGACGATGATGAATTCAGACGGAAGCTGTATGGTCAGAACCGCCTTTTCACCGGGCGCAAGCTCGATATCCTCCAGCGAGAACGCTTCCAGCTTTTTCACGAAATCCTCTTCCGGCAGATCGACGCCGGACGCCCAGTAGATCTGGCGGAAATATTCCGCCACCGGCAGTTCGTGTGGATTGTGTGCGGCAATCCTGCGCACGCGGGGACTGACGGTGAATGTCACCTCGACCATCTCGTCGAGAGTCGGTGAATAGCCCTCGGAGCACAGCGCGCAGGTGTATTCGTCCTTTTGCAGGGTTTTCAGCGTGGCGTTGGTGTCGAGCACGCCGCCGCAGCCGGGGCACAGAACATTCCAGGAAATGTCGAAGATGCCCACCCGCGCCGCATGGAGAAAGGCGCCTATTGCGCGCTCTTCGTCGAGGCCATGCTTGCTGGCGAAGGCTGGCGCATTGATGCGGCAAAGTTCGCGGTCCTCGCCCTCCGCGATGGTTCGCTTGATCGCGTCGATCGCCTGCGGATCGACATCGGCCGATTGTCGCAGAAGTGAGAATAGATCCTGAGCTTCGTTCATCGTGCAGGCTCCGGAAAATGCACCTCGAGGCGTTTTGACCGGACCGATCTTTGTCCGAGTATTCCATCTTACTTCGAAACGGACCGTACGGCCATTCGAATGGACAAGCCTGGTGACCGTTCAATTTCCATTCGGCGGATTTCAACCGGCCGCAAGCAGCACTATGATGGTCCATGGAGCATTCATCTTTGGGATTTTCTCCCATGCCGACATCAGACAATCCGCCATTTCCCGCGGTCCTGCGCCTTTTTTCTGCGGGGGTCATCGTTGTCCTGATCGTAGGCGCCGGCCTGTTTTTCATGCCTGCGCTGGTGAAATCGGGCTGGCCTTGGGCCGTCACGCCGTTCAATGCGCGCTTCCTCGGTGGCTTCTACACCGCCGAAATGGTCGTGATGGCGGCACTGCTGGTCTGGAATCGCTGGTCGCCCGGCAGGCTCGTGCTCGTCATGGCCTTCATCTTCACCGTCATCGTGTCGGTGGCTTCGTTCATCAATCTCGGCTATTTCAACTTCGAGCGCAAAGCGCCTTGGCTGTGGTTTTTGGTCTATCTTGCTTCGGCCGCGCTATCCGGGCTGTTCCTGTGGCGGGCCAGGGCCCGTCCTTCCGCAAAAGGCGTGACCTTAAATCTCGCATGGCGCGGCTACATGCCGGCGGAATCCGCGATCCTTGGGCTCTATGGCGTCGGCCTGTTGCTGTTTCCCCTGACATTCAGTGGCATCTGGCCATGGCCGATCGATGCCTTCCACGCTCAGGTCTACAGCGCCATCTTCCTCGCCGGTGCGGGCGGTATATATCTCGTCTGGAGAAGCGCGCCGCGCGAGGAACTGCTGGTGCTCGGGTTGGCGCAGTTTCTGGTTGGCCTGCTTGCCATCCTCGGCGTCGTCATCACCGACGCTGCGGTGCACCGGATCGACTGGACGGCGACCGGGACATTGTGCTGGCTCGCCCTTTTCGGCTGGATAGGCATCAGCGGCGTGTTCAAACTCTACGCTGCCTCCCGGTATTTTTAGCCCGCAATCGGTATCATAGGTCAGAGACGGCTGGATTTTCAGGTGGCGTCCGGTGCATCGTACCGGGCCGATTGCCTTCGCCGGGAACGCCATGACCAGCACGACCTCGCCACCCGCCGAGAAAATCCAGCCGCTGCTGCGGTCCGTCCGGTCAAGCGATGCGGAGGCGCTTTGCGCTATCTTCAACATGCCGGGCTTCCGCTGGGGCACGCTCAGGATGCCTTTCGAGATGGTGGAGCAGGTGGCGCGGCGCATTGCCAAGTCCGGCCCGGAAACCACCTGGATCGTTGCCGAGCTGGACGGCAAGGTCGTCGGCCATGGCAGCCTGGTCGTGCAAGGTTCACCGCGCCGTTCGCACATCGGCGAGATCAATATCGGCCTTGACGATGCCTTTGTCGGCAAAGGTATCGGCTCTGCCATACTTGGCGCGCTGCTTGACGTGGCCGACAACTGGCGCGCCCTGAAGCGAGTCGAATTGACCGTCTATGCCGACAACGAAGCGGCCCTCCGTCTCTATAAGAGCCACGGCTTTGAGATCGAAGGCCGGCATGTGAAGGCCGGCTTTACCGACGGGCAGTACCACGACCTCCTGAGCATGGCCCGGCTGCGGTTCTAAGATCCGCTGTTTGCCTTAGCTGTTTGGCCAATCTGACAATTCGTGCCGAGGCAGCGAACAGGGGATTGCTCAAGGAGAACTGCGTAGGATACGGTCATTTCGTCTCACACCACCTTGATCGAATTGACGATCTATGTGGGCCGGCCGCATCCAGCAAGTCTGGTCTCGCTTGGCGTTTACACCGCAAGCGGCTAGACGGGACCAATGACCGCCGTCTTTGATCCAACCCCTACCCCTCCGCGGGAAATTCTGGCTGTGCTGTCGCTGCTCTGCCCGGAGGTCGTGCGCGACATCGAGCAGAACTGGAATGCACCGGTTTCCGATTACGCCCGCCATCTGTGGCGGCCGGTGGCAAGGCCTGCATCGGGCCCGGCGATCGCTGCCCGCTCGATCCTGCGCGAAGTCCTGCATCAGCGCCTCGGTAGGATCATGCAGCCTGAGGAGATCGGCAAAGCCCTCGACGAGTTCGAGCACAGACCGGTGATTCAGTCCGGCCTGCACTGCTTGCTTCTGATGGACCGGATCACCTTCGATGCCCTTCTGCTTGCCTGGCTCGGCGCGGTCGAAAACGGGCTGTCGGCCTTCGTCGGCTTCATGGGAACGACGATGACCATGGAGACAGTTGGCCGGGAGGGGCCGGGATGGCTCGATGTCGGCGACGACAAGGTCAACCTGTTTGGCATGGGGCGCCACAAACTGTGCCGCAAAAGCGCCTGCGTGGCCGGTCCCGTCTCCATCAACAAGCGCGCGCTCGAAGCGGTGGGCGATGAAACGGATGCCAGCCGCTGGCTGGGCACACTGCTTGCCAGCCGGGACAAGGTGTTTGAAACCGCCGCCGATGCGCTGACTGAACTGAATGAGGATCTGGTCGCCAATTGGGATCGTGCCGGCATGGCCCTGCCGGTTTTCGTCGATGATCGGGTCGCCGCGGCTGCCATGGCGCGGCATCTAGAATATGACGGCAGCCTTCTTTCCAGGCTGCTGATTGAACCCGCAAGACGCCAGCGTCTCGAACATGCCTGGCAAGAGGCCGCATCGAGCCCATTTGGCAGATTCCTGCCCAATGCCACGGACTATTTCTGGGGCATCCGCGAGGAGCGCGTGCGCAAGCTCGTTCTCGAGAACGGGCACCTGATCGAGCCCGACAGGCCGCAAGGTCTTTCCATCCCGTTCGAGCGGCCGTATCTCAGGCAGGCGCTGCTGGACGGCGTGCTGCTGCCGAACTTGTTCCTGACGTTCCTCGTCCTTGCCATATTGCCGCGCGTGCGGGTCGTGGGCGGCCTGAGACAGATTGGCTATGTAGCGCTTTTCCACTCGATCCTTCTGGCCGTGCTGGACGAAAACGTGCCGGAAGAGCGCGATCTGGCCGCGGAACTGCAGGTTCGGGAAAATGCCTGGGGCATGCGGGTCATCGATGAAAAGATCTCAGTCCGCGAGCAGCTTGCCGTCCTGCCGGAAGGAGCGCTCTTCCCGGACCTGCTCCGGCAATACCGATTGAGGACATTTGCCGAGACGACCGACGACCTGAAACTGGTTCGCGAAAACGCCAGATGGCGCAAGATCGGCCAGGCAGAGATCAAGCCGACCTGAGCCTAATTCGCAACCGCAAGCGACGGCGATCCATCGGCGAGCCTCTGGCGTCTGACCCCGCCGCACAGGCCTCACCTGTCATTGCACCACACGGCCCTTGCGGAGCCCATCCACCACGTGTTCGAAATCGACCGGTTCTTGTGGCAGACCAAGACTTTGTAGCGGTATCCAGCGAATAGTCGCGATTGACGCGAAGCACCTCCTGCCATGGCGCGCGGGCCTCGGCGAAGCGGCCCAGATGACCGTAGCTGGCGGCCAGAAACGCGCGCGAGACGTCGGTGACAGCGCTTGCGAGCCAGCCGTTGCATCAGAGGTCATGGGTAGCGCTCTGCCACCGGACCCACACGGATCGCCCGCTGCCGCTTGCCCGTCGACGGCTATCGGTGCATCCTTGTGAATAGCCTGGCCGTGAAGTGCGAGCGAGATCACGCCGTCACGGCCACTAGTGAGGTCTTGTTCGATGGACTGCTCAGGCTGCGGTTTCGAGATTGAGGGCGGTTACGCCTTCTGTCCGAGGTGTGGCAGGCGCCAGCCCGTGCCATGCGCCAGTTGCGGCTACGCCTGCGCACCTGATTTCGAGTTCTGTCCGAAATGCGGGGCAAGCGTCGGTGCGCCCGCAAAGGCCGTCGAACGGCCTGCTCCGGCACCAAGCCGGACCATTGTGTCGCCTTCTCGAACTCCGTCGCTGCTTCCGAACATCGAAAGCGAAGAAGGGCTGCATCCCGTCTCTGACGCCGATCGCCGGACGGTAACGGTCCTGTTCGCCGACCTTTGCGGCTTTACGACACTCAGCGAGCAGCTCGACCCCGAGGTCATGCAAGCGCTGCAGAACAAACTGTTCAAGGAATTGACGGCGGCCGTGCGAAACTTTGGTGGGTTCGTCGACAAATTCATCGGCGATGCGCTGCTCGCTTTGTTCGGTGCGCCGGTCGCGCATGAGGACGATCCGGAACGCGCGCTTCGTGCCGCTCTCGACATGATCGCCCGGACGGCGCGGCTCGGCGAAAGCACCCCCCACTCCGGCTCGCCTCTGTTACTCCACATCGGCATAAACACTGGTCCGGTCGTTACTGGCGGATTGGGCATCGGCACCGCCAGATCCTATTCCGTGACCGGCGACACAGTGAATACGGCGCAACGCCTGCAATCGCTGGCCGCACCGGGTGAGGTGCTGGTAGGCGAGCTCACTCACAGGCTGACCCGGCATGCCTTCTCTTATGAGTCGCTGGGTGATGTCGTGTTTCGCGGCAAGGCTGGCAGCGTGCTCGTTCATCGACTGGACGCACCGCTAGCGGTGCCGCGTGCAGCGCGCGGGCTCGAGGCGCTCGGCCTCAGTGCGCCGCTAATAGGTCGTGGTGCGGAGCTCAATAGAATGATGGCGAGCCTTGACCAGGCGTGCGGCGGCTCGGCCCAACTTGTCCGCCTCGTCGGAGAAGCCGGCATCGGGAAATCGCGGCTGGTGAGTGAGTTCGTCGCCCGCGTCGGCGACGACGAGCGTTTTCGCAACGTCGCCGTGCGGCAGGCCACGTGCTCACCGCTGGGTGAACAATCTTTTGGCGCCTTGGGCGCAGTGGTGCGCAGCGCTGCCGGGATGATGCAAAACGACAATGGGGACGAAATGCGGGGGAAGCTCGCAGGCTTGCTTGCCGATCTCGGCCTGCAGGGCGAGGAGGCGAAGCGGCTGATGCCTTTGCTCTACCATGTGCTTGGCCTTGGCGACCCCGATGCCACCTTGCAGCATGTCGAGCCCGAGCAGCTGCGGCGGCAAATTCTCTACGCAGTCCGCACAATCATCGAACGGCGGCTTGCGTTGTCGCCGCTATTGATTGTCGTCGAAGACCTGCACTGGGCCGACGCCGTGTCGCTCGAGGCACTACGTTTCGTGATGGACAGGTTGGAACGCACGCGGTTGATGTTGCTGGTCACGCATCGTCCGGCGCCGGACAACGACCAGCTCGACTCAAGTCGGGTCAGTCACACAGCGCTCAGGCTTCCGCCACTCAACAATGATGACGGACGCAGCCTGCTGGCAGCGCTTTTCGGCGAGAGCTGGGTAAGCTCCGCGGGAGGGCTTCTCGACCAGATCCTCGAGCGCGCGGGCGGCAACCCCCTTTTTGTAGAGGAAATCGTTCGCGGCCTTATCGATCGCGGTGTACTGGTGCGAGAGGGCCAGCGATGGCGGACTGTGGCAGGCGAAGTCGCAACCGGCATCCCCGCCACTATCCAGGCAATGTTGCTTGCCCGCGTCGACCGGCTGCCCCAAGAGGTGCGCCGGTTGGCCCAGGAGGCCGCGGTAATCGGCCCGCGCTTCGATGCCACACTTCTGAAAACCGTGACAGCCGACCCCGGCCGGCTCGAAGCCGGCTGCGAACTGCTTTGCGATGCGGAAATCATCGAGGAAGTTGCCGGATCAGGCTCGGTCTCGTCTCAAAGCTACCGCTTTACGCAAACATTGCTGCAGGACGTGATCTACCAGAATCTGCTCCTGCAACGCCGGACCGAAATCCACGGGCGGATCGGTGCTGCCTTGGAGCAACTGTGCGGCGACGAGCCGGAACGGCTCGAGGATTTGACCGTGCTGGGTCATCATTTTGCACAGAGCGCCGAGCGGGAGAAGGGCGCGCATTACCTGCAGGCGGCAGGCGATCGCGCTCGCATGATATATGCCAACGACGACGCCCTTCGTTTCTACGAGCGAGCACTGACTGCGTTGGGCGCGATCGGGCAAACACCGCTCAAACTGGCAATTGCAGAGCGCATTGCCGATTTGAGCGGCCCGGCAGGCCGCCGTGAGATCGCGCACCACCACTACGAGACGGTGTTGCAGGCATACCGCGAGTCAGCCAATCGCGTCGCCTCGGCGCGAGTTTTGCGTAAGATCGGTCGGCTACTCTGGGATGTCGGCAAGCGGGACAAGGCAGAACCCCGCTATGCCGAGGCGGCAGCGCTCCTCGATGGAGCGGATGCCCCGATCGAGCAGGCGCATCTGTGGCAAGAACGTGGCCGACAGGCGTTCCGTAGCGGAGATCACGCTCTCGCGGCAAAATGGGCAGACGCGGCGCTGGATTGCGTAGGCACACTGACAACGGAGCATGTCTCCGAGATAAGGTGTGATGCCACTCTTGTGACCGCCGAGGCACTCAATACCAAGGCTGTCGCGCTGGCTCGCCTTGGGCGAAACCGTGAGGCCGTGCGTCAGGTTGAGCGTAGCATTGAATTGGCCGAAGCCGCCGGTCTGCTGGGCGCGGCCTGCCGCGGCTACACCAATCTCGGCGTGCTTTACACGACCATCGATCCCGCAAAGGCGATGGAGGTCTGTCGGCGCGGTCTTGAAGTGGCGCGCCGTATTGGTGATTTGGGTTTCCAGGCGCGCCTCCTCGCCAATCTGGCGGTCGCTTGTTGTACTTTCACGGATCGCTGTCCAACGGAGGGCGTACCCGCTGCCGAGAAGGCCATCGAGATCGACCGGGCGCTCGACCAGCGCGAGCACCTGCCGGTGCCTTTGATCGTGCTTGGGCAAATTCACCAGTGCAACGGCCGTCCGGACCTGGCGGTTGGGTTGTTCCACGAAGCACTGGACGTAGCTCGCGAAACGGGCGAACCCCAACTGCTGTTTCCGTGTTATGATGGTCTCGCAACGCTTAATCTCGATCTCGACAATCTGGCCGAGGCCGAACGCTACTTTTCCCTGGCGCAGGGTATATGCGCCCAGCACGGGCTCGACCCGGAAGCGCTTGTGGTGCTGCCTTTTCTCGACTAGCCGGGGTTGGAGGTTGGAAATGTCCGCGCGTAGTGACTTGGTGCCGCTTCAACCGGGCGACCGTGCGCCAAACGTGGTACTCGACGCCATTACCCAGGAAGGCAAGATCGCGCTTGACGATTTTCGCGGCCAAAAACCGGTGCTGGTCGGCCTGTTTCGAGGTCTGCATTGCGCGTTTTGCCGGCGCCATATCGCCGCCCAGGCGCGGCTTGATCCGGAGCTGCGCGAAAGGGGCGTGGAGAGCCTGACGGTGGTCAACACGCCGATCGAACGGGCGCGTCTCTATTTCCGCTACCATCCGATGCCGAATCTGCTTGCGGCCTCCGATCCTGAACGCGCTTCACATCGTGCTTTTGGACTGCCCAATCTCGAATTCACCCAAAACGAGACGAACTGGCCGTACAAGGTCTCGATGGCAGCGGCAAAGGATATGCGGGTCGACATACCAGGCGAGTTGCCCGGTCCTATGGATCCTCTTGCGGCCAGTGAAATGCTCAACAAGAGGGACCATTACGAGCTGACCGAAGCCGACGAGCAGATGCTAGCAACGGGACACGGACAATTGGTCGGTCAGTTCCTGCTGGACCGGCAGGGGATCGTCCGCTGGAGCTTCACGGAGGTTCCAGAGGGTGGGCGATACATGTTTGGGGCGCCAAGCCCGCAGGAGCTGATGTCAGCCGTATCCCAAGTCGCCCAATAGACTTGCGAACGAGGTAAGCGGGCGGGACACGGAACAAAAAAGCGGAACCAATTTGGTACGAATCTAGACACTGACAAGTTCACGGTTCATGCGAGCACGGCCTCGACAACGGCAACAAAGTCATCGAGCGAACGATCCCCACGAATCTCGATGCGCGGAAGGTCGATGGGATCGCAATCGAGGTCCGCCGGTCCGTGTCTGCCGCCGAAGCCGATTCGATAGCCGCACTCCTTGGCCAGCCTGCCAAGCCGTCGGTCGGTGACAGAGAAGGGTGCCGCGAACGCCGCGGTTGGCCGACCGGTCCACCGTTCGATGAACATACGAGAGCGCAGGAGCTCGGCGGCCAAGTCAGAGCTCGACAGACCATCGATCGCGCGATGCGTCGCCAGATGGCTTCCGAAGAACGCACCTTCGCCGGCGAGGCGTCGCACCGTCCCGGCGTCCATAAGCTGCGTCGGCGGGCCGCTGTAGGCGTCCCACTGTGCACTTTCACCCACCAAGTCCGTCACCAGGAACACTTCCGCGGTCAGGTCGTTCGCGCGCAAGGCCGGCCAGGCATGGTCGGCAAAGTTCTGGAAGCCGTCATCGAAGGTGATGAGCACTGGGCGGCCAACGAAAGGCTGACGGTTGGCGATGAACCATTCCAGCTGCTCGGAGCTAATCGCGTGAAAGCCATTGGCGCGCAGCCATGTCATTTGGCTGGCGAATGCGGCGGGCGCGAGCCGAAAACGGGCGAGCGCGGCCGGACCTTCATCGGAGACACTGTGATACATGAGGACAGGGATACGCTGCCGCCGCTCGCTATGTGCGACGTCGCGGCGCAAGGCCCGCGCCCCGCCCCAGACGATATTTCGTGCGACTCCGATTTCGACGGGTGCGCGGATTGGCACATGATCTATCGTCGGTTCCGTCGCCACGTCGCCTGGTGACAGGCGGCGGAAGCGGTCTATGCGGTAGAGCTCGGTCTGGATCGATTGCTCGAGAACGAGGCCGTGGCCCGCTGCCAGCGTCTCTGAGATCGCTTGTGCACCGAATGTGTTCCAGTCGAAGCCCGTCCTTTCAACATTGTCTCGTAGCACGAATGCGTGTGCGCTGATGAAACTGCCGCCAGGCGCCAACGCCTCAACAAGTTTTTTGGCGATGCGCCGCAACTCGGTGAGATCGTCCAGGTAGTAGAGCACTTCCGAACAGACGATCAGATCCATCTCGCCCGGCAGCGTGTCCGCAGAAAAATCCAGTACGCCGAACTCAACGTTCGGCTGATCGCTGCATCGCGCGCGCGCCCGCCCGACGGCTACGGCGGAGATGTCAGTTGCGGTCAAATGGCCCACGCGCGGCGCCAGCTGCCGCGTGAAGTGGCCCTCCGCGCAGGCCAGCTCAAGCGCCCGTCCGATGGGACCGGCAGGCAGAATTTCGAGCTGCCGCTCATATTTTTCCTGCTCATAGGGCGAACCGTAGTTCCAGGGATCCTCGATCGCAAAATGGCGATTCCAGAAAGATGTGCGGTCATTGTCGCGCCCATCCCCGGCCCGTGCACGGCGCGGCGCTGCAAAAGGCTCTTTAGTTTCGGTGCTCGACCGAACCAGCGCCTGCGCTTCCGCGGCCAATCCCGCAAGTTTGCCGAAATGGCTGTCCCGATCAGACCGGCGTCCCGCCATGGACAACAATGCCTCGGCTGCAGACATGTTTGACTTGTCGGCACCGGCGCCCTTTTGCGGTGCATCCACAGGCGATCGCCTCGCAAGTCGCGCGGCACTGTGCATAGGCCGCTCAGAGGGCAGGAAATTCAGGATCAATTCAATCCAATGACGCCTCGTCACTCTCCCGAGTACGCCGAACTGCACGAGAGCCTCGATCTGGCCATCCATCATCAGATGGGCATAGATTTGATCGATTCCTTTCGGTACTTCGATCGAGGCCGGATTTCGCGCGTCGACACGAATTCCAAGTGTCCGCGCCAGCCTGCGCGGCGCGGCAAGATCGTCGACATCGAGCAGCATTTGCTCAAAGTGATACTGCACGCGGCGAGCCGCGTCGGGATTATTCCAGACCTTGCCGAGTTCGAGGATCAACTCGGTGAGGGAAGCGCCGAACCTGTCCCACCTGGCAGCCAATTGCGCTGGCACCGACAGGCTTCCTACCATAAGGCCATCGACGGCCACCTTGGCGATCTCACGCGCCCACTTACGTCCTGCCGGGAGCGCGCGCAGGGACTGCGGGTTGATCGAGCGCGAGCCGCAGCCGCAATCCGATGCGGCGTTCCACAACGCGAACCACGCGAGTGCTTCTGAAGCGGTGTGGCCGTTCGCGTCGGTCGCTCCATTGGCGTGAGCCGATGCCGGGTGTTTGACCCTGGGATCGGCGGAAAAGCCGCGAGCGATCACGACTTCGCCATCTGCCAGCATCTGCGCCGAATTGCGGCTGAGCGCGTTGGGGCTGGCCCGATAGAAAGCGAGCGGCTCGTCGACCATCACCCAATTTTTGCCTAGACGTGCGAGGCGCTGCCACAGATCCCAGTCCTCGCAGGTGCGCAGCGACACGTCGAAACCGCCCAACTCGACAATTATCTCCCGATCGACCAGCAGCGCGTGAGTGCGGACGGCACACCGGCGGGCGAACGTTTCGAAGGGTTGAATCGCAACCTCCGTTGCGATGCTCGACGCCGTGAGTTCGCCATCGGGCATCACGCGTCGGGAACCGCAATAGGCAGCCACTGCATCGGGAGCGGATTTCAGTGCGGCCAGCATTTTGGCAAGGAAGCTGGCATCCACCCAATCGTCCGCATCCAGAAACATGAGCCAGTGGCCGCGCGCCTTCGAAATCCCGCTATTGCGCGCGCCGGCGGGGCTATGCGCGCAAGAGCTCAACATCCGAAATCGGGCATCGTGCTCTACATAACCGGCGATGATCGCAGGGGTGCGGTCCGTGGAGGCGTCGTCGACGATGATCGCCTCCCAATCCATTATTTCCTGATCAAGAAGGCAATCGAGTGAGCGCGCCAGCGTTACCTCCGCGTTGTGCGCAGGAACCACGATTGAAACCAAGGGATCATGCGCCACGCCGTCTTACCCGCGCCTGGTTCGAGGTAGAACAAGATGTGTTGATCTTTCTCGGCGTAGGCCGTCACAATCGACGACGATCAGTCCGTCGACCCATCGTCCATCACCACTATATCCAGTATCTGGCAGGTCTGCCGGCGGATGCCGGCACGCATTGTGCCGACGGTTTGCTCGGCATTGAGCATCGGTACCACACCGCCCTGCGGGAGCATCCTGGATCATCGAGCTTTCGTTTTCTTCGGCAAGAGTTGGCAAATGTCAAAACCGGATGACGGCATCGGCTGGCAGCACTGCCCTGTCAAGATAAGGGCGAATTGGAGGCGGGCAAAAAAGACTTGAACACAGGCTGAATGGCAGCGCGCATGCCCGACGGCTTGGAGCTGGGGTCGATGCGCCAGGGCATCTCCGCTCTCGCATTTCATCTGCATAAAGATGATCGCGGGCGAAGACGCGAGCGCGAGCTGATCCGGATCGAGCCGCATGTCGAAATCTACCCGAATGGGGACGTTCGAACCGACTTAAGCCGCGAAGATTCCGGCTTGCGGGTCGACAATTTTACTGGCAAGTTTACCAGTTGCTAAATTAGCGCTGTGGCAATGTTCAAAAGAAGGGGCATGGGATGGCCAAGGAATCTTCGAGTACCGCTTCTTCGGCAAATAAAGCGGACGCAAATCTGATAAGTAATGCAGACGGAAGCGGGCTGACCTTCATGGCGGGCCAGGCTCGCGAGAGCGGAGCCCCCGGCGACGCTGTAGGTGTCGACAAGATACGTGATCTGCTGTTCGGCAACCAGATGCAGGACTATGACCGCCGCTTTTCCAAGCTTGAAGAACGGGTCTTGCAGCGCTTCAAGGATGTCGAATCCGAGGCCAAGCGCAATCTTGAAATGTACGAGTCAAATGCAAAGAAGCAGGTTGACTCGCTTGCGGCGCAATTGCGGAACGAAAAAGACGCGCGAGCCGACGCCGATAAGGAGATTGATCGGAATCTTCGCGAGCAAAATCAGGCGCTCGAAAAGCAGGTGCGCGCGTTGTCGGATCAGTTGAGCGAGCTTGAGCGGGAAGTTGCGGACCGGATAAATCGAAACGATCATTTGCTGCGTGAGGAAATCAAGCAAAAGAATGAAAGCATTCAGATGCTGATGGAGAAAATGTTTTCCGATCTTGGCAATGTCAAGACCGACCGAAATCTTTTGGCTGGCCTGTTTGTTGAGGTTGCAAAATGTCTAAATCAGGATCCCGTCGGCAGCAAGAACAACTCGGAGCGTACCTGGAAAGTGAGTTGATCGGAACTTGACGTCGACTGTCGACCCAATCAGCCTCCCTCAAAGAGCAGCTTCGAACGATACAGAGATTGATCGCGAGGCGCTGGCTCGCCTTTTGATCGAAATTGCCCGGAACGTTGATCCGGACTATCGTGCGCGTCTCGACGGAATCCCAACCGCCGACCCTCGCATGGAAACGCTGCGCCAGTTGCTGGTCGGCCGCGAAATTTCGGAGCTTTCACGAGTTACGCACCTGCTCGACGAACCCGAGCAGCTTGCGGCTGCAGTGGGGAGCGTTCTCCCCAGTGCAGCCGCACGTGCGCCTCATGCGCAACTCGGAGAGGCCCTTGCGCCAGCTGTCGAGAGGGCCGTGCAACGGTCCATCCAGAAGAGCCCGCGTACGCTGACGGATATATTGTACCCGGTGTTTCTGCCGGCTATTCGCAAGTCGATCGGCGAAAAGATCGACCAGACCTTTCAATCGTTGAATGAAACTTTAAGACATATATTTACCTGGCACGGGCTCAAGTGGAGACTTGAAGCGTGGAGAACAGGAGCAAGCTTCTCAGAAGTTGTTCTTAAGCATTCTCTTGTTTATCGTGTAGAACACGTCTTTCTAATCAATCGCAATTCCGGGCTTTTGATAGCGCATGTAACTGCCGATAATGCAACTAGCGAAGATCCTCAACTCATTTCTTCTATGCTTAGTGCAATTCAAGATTTTGTAAAAGACTCATTTAACGAGAAAGAACAGAGCGGCCTGGATACCATTCGTTTCGGAGAGCTTCGTCTCTGGTCGGAAGTTGGACCGTTTGCGACCTTGGTTGCGGTGATCCGGGGAAATCCGCCGGAGGAATTACATGAAATAATTCGCGATGTATTGCTTCGCATCCATGATGAATGCTCACAGGCTCTAGAGCAGTTTGACGGCGACAGTTCGCAGTTGGCCGGCGTAGAGACGCAGTTGCAGACCTGCGTTGAACTGAAGCAGGAGGAATCAAACCAGGGATTTCCGTGGCTGGTCGTGGCTGCAGTCCTGCTGGTTTTGATTCCGGCAGGCGGTTGGTTCTTTCTTTCCTGGCAATCCGTGCAGCGCTGGCAGACCTATGTGTCGCGACTGGGGACCCAGCCGGGCATCATCGTTGCCGAACAAAAGGTGCGTGATGGCCAATTCTATATTGCCGGTCTGAGAGACCCGCTTGCCGCCGACCCGCAGTCGCTGTTGGCCGGAACGCAGGTCGATCCCGCCCGCGTTCATTCACAGTGGCAATTCTATCAGAGTCTTGATCCGGAGTTCGTATTGAAGCGGCTAACGGCGTCGCTGGTTCCGCCGGATTCAGTACGACTTTCGATCGTCAATGGTCGCATCGTTGCCGAGGGTGAGGCTCCCAACACCTGGATAGATCGGGCGCGCGCAGCGGCCCAACAACTTTCGGCAGGCGGACCGGAATTCGACATCTCCAGGGTTCGTGATGTGAGCCCCGAAGCACGCGCGGCGGAGCACTGGCAGACTTATGTGTCGCGACTGGAGGCCCAAGCGGGAATCATCGTCGCCCAACAAAAGGTGCGTGATGGCCAATTCTATATTGCCGGCCTGAGAGACCCGCTTGCCGCCGACCCGCAGGCTCTGCTGTCCGGAACGGAGGTAGATCCCGCCCGCGTTCATTCGCAGTGGCAATTCTATCAGAGCCTTGATCCGAAGTTCGTCCTGAAGCGGCTGATGGTATCGCTGACCCCGCCGGATTCAGTACGGCTTTCGATCGTCAAGGATCGCATCGTTGCCGAGGGTGAGGCTCCCGACATCTGGATAGACCGCGCACGCGCAGCGGCCCGACAGCTCTCGGCAGGCGGACCGGAATTCGACATCTCCAAGGTTCGTGATGTGAGCCCCGAGGCACGCGCGGCGGAGCACTGGCAGACTTATGTGTCGCGACTGGAGGCCCAAGCGGGAATCATCGTCGCCCAACAAACGGCCAGGGGGGGACATTTCTATATTTCCGGCCTGAGAGACCCGCAGGCCGCCGACCCGAAGGCTCTGCTGTCCGGAACAGGGGTCGATCCTGCTCGCGTTCATTCACAGTGGCAATTCTATCAAAGCCTTGATCCGAAGTTCGTGGTGAAGCGGCTGATGGCGTCGCTGACTCCGCCGGATTCAGTACGGCTTTCGATCATCAAGGATCGCATCGTTGCCCAGGGTGAAGCTCCTGCCGCCTGGATAGATCGGGCGCGGGTCGCCGCCCAACAGCTGTCCGCGGACGGACTCTCTCTAGAACTCTCCGAGCTGCGTGAGTTGACCCCTCCGCAACTCACTCATTTGAGGGAGGCTATTCAAGCGGTCAACATTTTCTTCGATTCTGGCAAGGCTGTACCGGGACCAGAGCAACTGCCGGTTCTCGACAAATTGGCGAATCAGTTGAAGGAATTGGCCGAGGACGCCCGCAAGGCAGGCGTAACAGCACAGTTCATGTTGACCGGCCATTCGGACGAGACGGGCCGTGAAACGGCCAAGTTGTCGATCAGCGCCGCGCGCGCGGAGACAGTTCGTGCGCTTCTCAAGAAGCGCGGCGTCGATCCGGAGTTGCTCTTGGTTCGCGGCGCGGGCACCTTTGAGCCAGCGGAGATTGAAAATAGCCGAACCGGGAACTCCGCCAACCGCAGAGTTTCGGTTACGGTAAACTTCCACTAGGCGGAGCCCAGGATATTGCAAAAGAAGATCTGTATGTTGGGCGGGTTCGCTGTCGGAAAGACGAGTCTGGTTCGCAGGTTTGTGCAAAGCATCTTTTCAGAAACCTACTTGACCACGGTGGGAGTGAAAATCGACAAGAAGAGTGTCGCATTCCCGGACAAAACCGTGGATCTGATTTTGTGGGATTTGGCCGGCGAAGACGATATCGGCTCATTCCGCGTCAGCTATGTGCGAGGTGCGAGTGGGCTCGTGCTTGTCGTCGATGGAACACGCGCTGCTACTCTTGCCGTTGCGCTCACGTTGCGCGAGCGGGCCGAGGCTGAATTCGGCGCTATGCCGTTTGTATTGCTGTTCAACAAATCCGATCTGGCCGATCGGTGGGCAATATCGGATAGTGAAATTGACGAACTGAGGCAACTTGGATGGCAAATCTATCTGACAAGTGCGCTTTCGGGCGAACATGTTGATGATGCGTTTCGTCAACTTGCTTCGATGGTCAGCAAATAAACCATGGATGTCTTGCCAAGAGAAGTTAGAAGCTGGATTTACGATTTCTTCTACAAGGAGCGCTCGGTCGCATATCTGAAAATCGACGCCCAGCTTTGCATAGCTGCGAAGGGCGGTAACGTTAACCATTACGGACTCTCGTCAGTTCGCATAGGTAAGCCTGTTGCCGAGCAGCTTGAATTCATGGAAGGTTTGTTGCCCTGCCCGGAGCTTCCATATGATATGGCCATGGTCGAACTGCCCAGCGGGCGTGTCGCGGACCTCCATCTTTTTGCTGACAATGCCTGCGTGTGGCTGCTCTTTCTTGACGCCACTGCCGAACGCGACAATAGGCAGCGGCTTCAACAGAAGGCTTATGAAATGACGCTTCTGCAAGAGAGGGAGCGTCAACTCAACGAGAAATTACAATCGACAAACGAGGCGTTGAGGGCGAGCCAAGAGGGATTGTCGCGTGAATACCAGCGCGCCGAAGCCCTACTCCTCAACATTCTTCCGGCGTCGATCGCGGAGCGGCTAAAAGCGCACGAACAAATTGCAGACAACCATGCGGAGGTGAGTGTGCTTTTTGCCGACATCGTCGGCTTTACGGAAAGAGCGCGGAGCGTCGGAGCCGTGACGACGCTCGCTATTTTAAATTACTTCTTCAAGGCGGCGGATCTGCTCTCGGAGCGATACGGCTGCGAAAAGATCAAGACAATCGGCGATTGTGTGATGGTGGTCGCTGGCCTGCCCACCGCGCGATCCGATCATGCGGAAGCCCTTGCGCACTATGCACTTGAACTGCGGAAGGCGGTTAAGCGCGAACGCTTCGCAGGAGAACCGATAAGACTCAGAATTGGAATTCACTCAGGACCAATCGTGGCGGGCGTCAT
Organism: Mesorhizobium sp. M0968; assembly: GCF_040319065.1. Lineage (NCBI taxonomy): Bacteria > Pseudomonadati > Pseudomonadota > Alphaproteobacteria > Hyphomicrobiales > Phyllobacteriaceae > Mesorhizobium > Mesorhizobium sp. M0968. The sequence goes on along the minus strand of NZ_JAMYNL010000009.1, from coordinate 125,331 downwards.
AGGCAAAAGGCGGTTTGCCTATGACCTATGGGGCGACACCGTTAATCTCGCCGCACGTATCCAAACGTCCGCGGAGCCCGATGAAATCCGCATTTCGGATGCAACTCATCAACTGCTTGGACCAAATTTTGCTTGCGACCCACTCCAGGAAACGGAATTGCGTGGTACAGGTCGTGTGCGAATGTGGCGGCTCCCGGCCTGATTTGCCGCATGGCAGTGCCGACCCGGAAGCGCATTTCATCTCAAGCAACATCATGGTTTCGAATGTCCGCAGCGGTGCGCGAAGCAGTTGACCACCGAGCGACCGCCAAAGGTCTGTCCTGGTCAACTCAGGAAATCAGTTCCTGAGATTTAACGTCGATGCCCAGTCCATAGAACGGCCGGAGGCCTGGGACGAGGTCGGAATGTCCTGCCCCCGCGGCTAAATAAACACCGCCAAGTACCCGGCGCAACGGTCTGGCTCGGAACGATGACGTCTTGCACCGCAACATCGGTTTCTTCAAGGTAGGGCAACAACGGACATAGATGTCGTTGCTCGCCGATCTGACCGGAAGGTTAACAGCACGATGCCACTCATGACTCGACGATTGGGCGCCAGGAACCTGGCGCGCCCGGCACGGCGTCTCGGAGACCTGACTGCGATGTTTGCCCTGATTGCCAGGCCGCTCGTCTTTGGGATCGCCCTTTTGTTGGCTGGTCAGGCGCAGGCGCAGGCGCCGGCGACCGTCCCGCCTGAAAGGGTCAAACAGCTGCTCGAGCTTCTCGACGATCCGTCAGTGAAGGCCTGGGTGGCCGAACAGCGAAATCAGGACGCCGGATCAACGGGAGCGCCCGCCGAGAGAGGGGCTTCGCCGACCGACGCATCGTCCGGCGCTGTGGCCGCACCAGGCCAGATGAATACGATGGCATCCTCGACGCTCGATGGGATCAGGCATCATATCGAAAGAATCGTGCGAACTTTGCCCTTGCTGCCAGGCCAGTTCGCGCGCGTTCGGGCAGAGACGATGGAGGATATGTCCAGCAAGGGGCCTGCCGGCGTATTTGTGCTGATTGCAATGTTCATCGCTGCCGGCCTGGCACTCACTTGGGCAACATTCAAGCTCACCCGTCCATTTCGTCTTTGGATTATCGCGCAACTGAAGGATACGCCTGTTGGGCGAGCCAAGAAGATTGGTGGCCGCCTGCTTTATTCCAGCATGCTGATAGTCTCTTTCGCACTGGGCAGCGCCGGCGCGTTCATGTTGTTCGACTGGCCGATGCTTATCCGCGAGATTGTACTGACATTTCTGATGGCGGCAGTCGTTACATGGGGTGTGCGCATGTACGTCATGGCCATGCTCGTCCCTTCCTTCATGAACGTCGAGAACGCCGTCGAGGTTCGTGCTTTGCCGATCACCAACGAAGCGGCTGACCATTGGTCCTATTGGCTACCCCGGATCGTCGGCGTCTTCGCCTTCTTCGGCGCCGCGTTTATCCTCTTGCCAGGTCTCGGCATCGATCAGGACGGAATGATGGTCCTGTCACTGGGCGCCGATTTCGTGCTGCTGTTGCTCCTGCTGCTCGCCATTTGGCGTCGGCCAAGAACGCAGCGAGACGGTGCGCGCCACATCGGTCACACGGAAGCGACATGGCTATTGACTGCTTATTTCGTCGTCCTGTTCCTGCAGCGTATCGCTGGCCTTTATACATACTTCTGGTTCACCTTCGCCGCATTCTTCCTGCCTTTGGCAATCGTGGTGACGCAGCGCGGGGTTAATTTCGTTCTGCGGCCAGGTTCGGAAGATGTCGGCCGGCCCACGATCCCGGCGGTGACGATCGCTGTCATCGATCGCGGAATCCGAATGATTTTCATCCTGGCGGCGGCTTACCTTCTCGCACGTGTCTGGGGTCTGGACATGCAATCCATGCGGGGCAGTGATACGACGACAACATTCATATTGCGCGGCTTGATCAATGTCGTGGTCATTGCCCTTGCCGCCGACTTCGGCTGGTCGATCATCAAAGCTTTGATCGAACGAAAGCTGGGCATCGAAACACCGCACCCTGTGATCAGCGACGAGGACGTCCCGATCCTCGATCCGCAGCAGGCGCGGCTGCATACGCTCTTGCCGATCCTCCAGAATATTCTGCTCGCATCGATCATCGTGATGGCGGTGCTTATGATGCTCGCCTCGCTGGGTATCCAGATCGGCCCATTGATCGCCGGCGCTGGCGTCGTCGGCGTCGCCGTGGGCTTTGGGGCACAAACCATTGTCAAGGACGTCATTTCAGGCGTGTTTTTTCTGCTCGATGATGCGTTCCGTGTTGGCGAATACATTTCATCGGGCAATTACAAGGGTACTGTGGAAAGCTTTTCGCTGCGCTCGGTGAAGCTGCGCCACCATCGTGGTCCGCTGTTCACAATACCTTTCGGTGAACTCGGGGCAGTCCAGAACCAGAGCCGTGACTGGGTTATCGACAAATTCAACATCACCGTTGGTTATGACACCGATATCGACTTCGCTCGCAAGCTGATCAAGCGGATCGGCCTCGAACTGGCGGAAGATCCCGAGTTCAAACACTGGGTGCTCGACCCGATCAAGATGCAGGGCGTACAGGAGTTCGGCGAATACGGCATCGTATTGAGGGTCAAGGCCACAACCAAGCCGGGAGGTGCCTTCGGTATGAAACGCAAATTTTATGTACGCCTCCGCCAGGTCTTCAAGGAACAGGGCATCGAACTCCCATTTCCGACCGTCCAGGTCCAGGGGCTACAGAACCAACATGGGGCAGAGAATGCACCGTTGGAGATCACGCCCGAGTTGAAAATGGCCGTCGCGCAGTCGCACACTATTCGGCGCAGAAAAAAAGCTAGCACAACGGAATAGAAGAGCTGTGACACCTGCTGGTCACAGTGCGGCTTTCCGCGCATCGCTCATGGCAGGGACACTCTTTTCGCCACGTAAGCAAAAGGCGCCCCGAAAGGCGCCTCTTAATCGCTTGGTTCCCCTCAAGGAAACTGGAGCGGGTGAAGCGATTCGAACGCTCGACCCCAACCTTGGCAAGGTTGTGCTCTACCCCTGAGCTACACCCGCTCGCGCGGCTTTTGGGCCGCAAGCCGCGCCTATATGGCTGAAGAGCGCGGCGATTGCAACAGGGAATTCGCAGGCTTTTTGCTTCGTCGACAATGCGGACAAGCCTCCTGCGAGACGTCGCAAGGCAATCGCCCCCGCGTTGCGCGACGGGCTTGTCTTGGCAGCATCATTGGCCGTAAACGGCGTTAGCCGAACAAGCAGTTGAAAGCGGGCCATCAGAAGAAAGACCGATGCCGAAGACCGAAGCCGAACTTTTCGCCTTTCTCGCCGGACTCGGGATCGAGGTATCGACGCGGCGGCATCCGCCGCTGTTCACGGTCGCCGATTCGCAGGCGCTGCGCGGCGAGATTGCCGGCGGCCACACCAAGAACCTGTTCCTCAAGGACAAGAAGGACAATTTCTTCCTGGTCAGCGTCGACGAGGAGGCGGTGGTCGATCTCAAGCAGATCCACCATCTGATCGGCGCTACCGGGCGCGTGTCCTTCGGCCGGCCGGAGATGCTGATGGAGCTTCTCGGCGTCGTCCCGGGCGCGGTCACGGTGTTCGGGCTGATCAACGACACCGAGCGAAGGATCAAGGTCGTGTTGGACGAGGAGCTGATGAGCCATGCGGTGGTCAATGCCCACCCGCTGACCAACGAAGCGACGACTTCCATCGCTGCCGCGGACCTGGTCAAATTCGTCGAGGCAACCGGACATGATGCTGTTATCTTGAAAGTCTCGGCATGATCGCCACATGGGTGACTGAAACCGGGTTCTAAAGAAGGATGTTGCGCCCGTCCCTTGGCCGGCGGCGCGACCGAAAGGCGACGAGATGAGTGATAGCAACCCCTTTGGCGGCCCATTTGGCAGCAATGGCGGCCGGTATGCCACCACCGTGCAATATGGCGGCACCGATGCCGCGCGTGAGAAGGTCGCGCTTGCGGAGGCGCCGGCCGACGTCATCAAGGACACAACGACCGCTGGATTTGCCGCCGACGTGATCCAGGAATCGCGTCACCAGCCGGTGCTGGTCGATTTCTGGGCGCCGTGGTGCGGCCCTTGCAAGCAATTGACGCCGCTGCTGGAGAAGGCGGTGAAAGCCGCCGGTGGCAAGGTCAAGCTGGTCAAGATGAATATCGACGACCATCCATCGATCGCCGGCCAGCTTGGCATCCAGTCGATACCGGCGGTCATTGCCTTCAAGGACGGCCAGCCGGTCGACGGCTTCATGGGCGCCATTCCCGAGAGTCAGATCACGCAATTCATCCAGAAGGTCGGCGGCAAGAACGGCGGTGCGCCGCAAGTTGCCGAGGCGCTGGCCGCGGCCGCCGAAGCGCGCGACGCCGGGGACGTGCAGACGGCGGCCGACATTTACGATGCCATCCTGGAACAGGCGCCGGAGACGATCGAGGCGATCGCTGGCTTGGGCGATCTGCTGTTCGAGGCCGGCGATGCCGAAGGTGCCGAGGCGGTGCTGGCGCGGGCGCCGGAAGCAAAGAAGGATACGCCCCAACTCGCCGCGCTGCGGGCCAAGATGGCGCTCGCCGCGCAAGCAGCAGTGCTCGGCAATCCGGCGGAACTGGAACGGCGGCTGGCCGAAAATCCCGGGGATCACCAGGCACGGTTCGAGCTTGCCATGATCCAGAACGCCAAGGGTGATCGCATGGCGGCGGCCGACAATCTGCTGGCGATCATCAAGGCCGATCGCTCGTGGAACGACGACGGCGCCAGAACCCAGTTGCTGCAGCTCTTCGAGGCATGGGGCATGACCGACGAAGCAACGCTGTCGGCACGGCGCAAACTGTCGTCGCTGCTGTTTTCCTGAGCCGGCGCAGACTGTTTTGTCGCGCGGGCTTGCGGTGGGCCGCGGCTGCGCCAGATTAGGTTTTCGGACGGCGTTCGATTTCAGGTTTCCGGTGTTGCGCCTTGTGCCGGCCGGGAGGAGACGGATTTGGTGCGCTTCCTGACAAAGCGATCGGAGGATTGAGGTGCAGGCGGGAAACGCGCATTACCGGCTCGCTGCGGACTTACCGTCGACCATGCCGATCTTTCCGCTTGAGGGCGCATTGCTGCTGCCGGGAGGCCGCATGCCGCTCAACATCTTCGAGCCGCGCTATCTGCAGATGGTCGACGAGGCGATCGCCGGGCCGCGGCTGATCGGCATGATCCAGCCCAGCCTTAACGGTGCGCTGCGTCCCGACGGCGAGCCGGAGCTCTGCAATGTCGGCTGCGCCGGGCGCATCATTGCGCTGTCCGAGAGCGGCGACGGCCGTTACCTGATTTCGCTGCAGGGCGTGTGCCGGTTCCGTATTGTCCAGGAGCTCACGGTCAAAACACCGTTCCGGCAGTGCCGGTTGGCACCCTTTCTCGCCGATCTCGACGAGGAGCAGGCAGACGCCGAGATCGACCGGCCGGCGCTGCTCAAAGCGTTTCGCGCCTATCTGCAGGCTAACGATCTGGAGGCCGACTGGGAAAGCGTCAGCCGCGCCGAAAACGCCATGCTGGTCAACGCACTGTCGATGATGGCGCCCTACGGGCCGGCCGAGAAACAGGCGCTGCTCGAAGCGGCCGATCTGAAGACACGCGCCGAGACCCTGATCGCCATCACCGAAATGGCGCTGGCGCGCGACAATGAGGATTTCGGTTCGAGTTTGCAGTAGGTTCTTGCCTTCTCCCCTTGTGGGAGAAGGTGGATCGGCGCGCAGCGCCGAGACGGTTGAGGGGTGTTGGAAGGATCGCCGTCGGTGCCAAGCTGGAACACCCCTCATCCGACCGAGCTTCGCTCGGCCACCTTCTCCAACAAGGAGAGAAGGGGAAGTCCGCGCTCGAACCCTTAACCGATTGCCTTGTGGAAAGGATGGATCGAATGGCGGATGGACGTGACGGGAACAGGACTGTCGACCCCAAGCTGCTGGAACTCTTGGCCTGCCCGCTGACCAAGGGGCCGCTTGCCTGGGATCCGGAGCGCGGCGAGCTTATCTCGCGGGTGGCAAAGCTTGCCTATCCGGTGCGGGACGGCATTCCGATCATGCTGCCATCGGAAGCGCGTGTCATCACCATAGATGATGCCATGCCACCGCCGCGCCTGGGTGGAACACCCTGAGTGTGCGGTTCAGAGCCGCTCCGTCGCGATCTTTCGCGCCTCTATTGAAAATTGCGCCCTTTGGGCATGACCTTCTCTGCCTTTCCCAATAGTTCCGTTTGCGCGATGCTGCCAGGCTGAGCCTCGTCTGCACTGCTCGACAGTCTGTCCGCAGGCCTTGCCTGCTCAAGCAGCACCGACAGCCACGGCGTCAGATCCTCGACCTTCTCGGCGACGATATGGATGACGTCCGATTCCGATTGCAGCTTGCCGGTGACGCGGATGAGACGCGCGCCCATGACGATGGGGCGGAAGCGGTCAAAAGTCCTTTCCCAGAAAATGATGTTGGCGACCGCATTCTCGTCTTCCAGCGTCAGGAAAATCGCCTTGCCATTGCCCGGCCGCTGCCGCACCAGCACGAGGCCGGCGACCGAAACGCGCCGGCCGTCCCGCACCTGGCCGAGCCGCACATTGGGCGTGACGCCGGAACGATCCAGCCTTTGACGCAGGAAGGCGACCGGGTGCGCCTTCAGCGACAGGCCAAGCGAGCGGTAGTCGTGGACGACGTGCTCGCCGAGCGGCATTGTCGGGAGCCTGGTTGCAGGCTCCAGATCGCGCAAGCGGATCGCCGGCTGGTCGAACAGCGGCAGCTTTTCGGCGGCACTCTTGCCGTCGAGCGCGCGGACCGCCCATAGAGCGTCGCGACGGTTCAATCCAAGCGACCGGAAAGCGTCGGCCTGCGCCAGTTTTTCGATCTCGTCGACGTTGAGGCCCGAGCGCAGCCAGACGTCGCGTACGGATGCATAGCCGGCGCCGCGCCTCGACACAAACGCTTCCATGCGCTCCTTCGACAGACCCTTGACCTGGCGAAAGCCGAGCCGGACGGCATGGCTGGTCCGGATGACGCCGCGCATCTGGGCATGGCGGTCAAGGATACGATCCGGATCGAAAGGCGATTTCTCCAAGGCGCAATCCCAGCCGGAAAAATTGACGTCGACCTCGCGGATCTCGACGCCGTGGTCATGCGCGTCGCGGACAAGCTGGGCCGGCTGGTAAAACCCCATCGGCTGGGAATTCAGGATCGCGGCGCAGAACACGTCGGGATAGAAGGTCTTGAACCAGCAGGAGGCATAGACCAGCAGGGCGAAGGAGGCGGCGTGGCTCTCGGGAAAGCCGTATTCGCCAAAACCCTCGATCTGCTTGAAGCAACGCTCTGCGAAGTCTTTTTCGTAGCCCTTGGCGACCATGCCGTCGACCATTCTCTTGCGGTAATTGCCGATCGTGCCGGTGCGCTTGAATGTCGCCATGGCGCGGCGCAGTTCATCGGCCTCGCCCGGCCTGAAGCCGCCAGCAACGATGGCGATCTTCATCGCCTGCTCCTGGAACAGCGGCACGCCCAGCGTCCTGCCGAGTATTTTTTCCAGTTCCGGCTTGGGATATTCGGGTTTCTCCTTGCCTTGCCGGCGGCGCAGGTAAGGGTGGACCATGTCGCCCTGGATCGGGCCGGGCCGCACGATCGCCACCTCGATGACGAGGTCGTAAAAGCTTTTCGGCCGCAGCCGCGGCAGCATCGACATCTGCGCGCGCGATTCGATCTGGAAGACGCCGATCGTGTCGGCACGGCAGATCATGTCGTAGACATGCTTGTCCTCGGCAGGCAGAGTGGCCAGCACATAGGGCAGGCCGTACTCGTCCCGCGCCTGCGGATAATGATCCTGGAGCAGGGTGAAGGCGCGCTGCAGGCAGGTCAGCATGCCGAGCGCCAGCACGTCCACTTTAAGGATTTTCACCGCGTCGAGATCGTCCTTGTCCCACTCGACCATCTTGCGCTCGTCCATCGCCGTCTTGACGATGGGCACGATCTCGTCGAGCCGGTCCCGGGTGATGACGAAACCGCCGACATGCTGCGACAAATGACGGGGAAAGCCCATGATCTCGTTGGCGCATTCGATCACATGCCTTGTCGATGGATCGGTCTGATCGAGGCCGCCGGCCTTTGTCTCCTTTTCGCCGAGCTCCGAGGTCGACCAGCCCCAGATCGAACTGGACAGCGCGCTCCGGACGTCGTCCGACAGGCCCATCGCCTTGGCCACTTCGCGCATCGCCGAGCGGCCCCGGTAGCTGACGACGGCGGCGGCCAGCGCGGTGCGCTTGGTGCTGTATTTGGAATAGATGTACTGGATGACCTCCTCGCGCTTTTCATGCTCGAAATCGACGTCGATGTCGGGGGGCTCGTTTCTTTCCTCGGAAATGAAGCGCTCGAAAAGCGTTTCGATCCTGTCCGGGCCGACTTCGGTGATGCCAATGCAGAAGCAGACGATCGAGTTGGCGGCAGAGCCGCGCCCCTGGCAGAGAATGTTCTGGCTGCGGGCGAATTTGACGATGTCGTGGACAGTCAGGAAATAGCGCGCGTAGTTCAGGCGCTCGATCAGAGCGAGCTCCTCCTCGATGCGCTGCGTCACAAAAGCGGGCACGCCCGAGGGGTAGCGGATGGCGGCTCCCTCCTTGGCCAGCCTTTCCAGTTCGGCCTGCGGCCCAAGACCCGATACCGTCGGCTCGTCGGGATAGTTGTATTGCAGGTCACTGAGCGAGAAGGTCAGCTCGCCGGCAAAACGCAGCGTTTCCGCCAGCGCTTGCGGATGCCTGCGGAAAAGCCGTGCCATCTCCAGCGGCGGCTTTAAGTGACGCTCGGCATTGGCCGCCAGCTCCAGCCCCACCTCGGCGACGGGCACATTGAGGCGGATCGCCGTCAGCACGTCCTGCAGCGGGCGCCGTTCCGACGTATGGTAGAGAACATCGTTGGTCGCCATCAACGGGATGCCGGCCAGCTCCGCCATCGCCGCCGCCTGCTCGATACGGAAGCGGTCGTTGCCGCGGTAATCCGGCGAAACCGCAAGCCACAGGTTTTCACCGAAACGATCCTTGAGCCGGCTAAGGAGTGCGAGGCTGGTTTCCGCGTCCGCCGACACATCCGGCAGTATGGCGAGCGACAGGAGATCGCCCCATTCGAGAAGATCGCTCTGTTTGAGGAGCGTCGCCCCTTTTTCGTTCTCGTCACGCAGATTGGCCTGCGTCAGCATGCGGCAGAGATGACCCCAGCCCTTGCGATCCTGCGGGTAGGCGAGGATGTCCGGCGTGCGGTCGCAAAAAACCAGGCGGCAGCCGGGATGATAGGAAACACCCTCCACCTTGGCCTGCTGCCAGGCGCGCACCACGCCCGCCACCGTGTTGCGGTCGGCGAGACCGATCGCCGAAAACCCCAGGAATTTTGCCGCGACCACCAGCTCCTCCGGTTTCGAGGCACCGCGCAGAAACGAGAAGTTCGACTGGATGCCGAATTCGGCATAGGGGTTGGCCGTCAGCGCATTCATGCGAAGATCCCATGCATGAACCAGCGCGGCGAGGGCTGCGAGGCGCCGTAAAGGCCCTGGCGATAGAGCCAGTAACGGCGGCCATCGGCATCCTCGATGCGGAAATAATCCCGGGTCGGGGCATCTTCTCGTCCCGCCGCCCCTCGCCACCATTCCGGCGCGATGCGCTCCGGCCCTTCGGCGCGCGCGACCCGATAGAGCGCGCGCCGCCAGCGGAAGTTCAAAGGCGGGCCTTCCGGCATTTCGGTGGCCGGCACCTCGATCGGCTCGGGCGCACGGAAAAGCCGGATCGGCCGTTCCGGCTGGAAGACGGTCGTGGGAGCGTCCTTCGCCTTGTCCGGCTGCTTCGGCGGCGAGCTTCTCTGCGGCGCCTCCGTGAAGGGAAGGGTGGCGACGGCGCGCTCCGGCAAATGGCTCTCGACGGCGACCGGCTTCAAGACCGCGCCTTCGCCGAGCCGGGCGCGAATGCGGTCGGCAAAAAGCGCGATATCGGCACCGTCGTCGCTCGTCTCGCCGGCAAGGTCGGCCTGCTGCATGTCGAAGGCGGCGGCGGTCAGCACCGAAAGGCGCACGAGATCGAAGCCATAGCCGGCGTCGATATCCTGTTCGAGCGCGGCAAGCCTTTCGTGGAACAATTTCTGGATCAGCCGCGGCTCGCGCAGAGGCCGCGAGGTGCCGACGGCGATACGGCTGACGCCGCCATCGACGCGGAAAAGCAGCAGCGCCAGCCGCCTTGCGCCTTCGCCGCGACGCTCGAGGTCGCTCTTCAAGGTGGTCGCCAGCATGCCGGTCAGCCGCTCGATGTCCTCGGTCAGCATGATCGGCTCGGCAAGGTGACGCTCGACCGAAAGCGGTGCCACCGGCAGGCGCGGCGACACGGCCTCCTCGAGGCGGCCAAGCGCCTGGTCGAGGCGCAAGAGCAGCGATGCGCCGAAGCGGCGGGCCAGCGGCGCGCGCGGTGCCGCCATGACGGCGCCCGCCGTGCGCAGGCCGACGCTTTCGAGGCTGGCGCGTACCTCCGGGTCGATGCGCAGCGCCGCCAGCGGCAAGGGCGCGAGAAGCGCTTCCTCCTCACCATCGGGCACGATGCGGTCGCCAGCAAACCGCGCCGCCGCCCAGGCAGCACCAGGCGTGGCGGCAAGCCCGGCGCGGACATCGAAGCCCTGATGGAAAAAACGCGACAGGATATCGTCCAGCATCGAGCGTTCGCCGCCGAAAAGATGGGTGCAGCCGGTGACGTCGAGATAGAGGCCGTCGGTCCCGTCAAGCGCCACCAGCGGGGTATAGCGGTCGCACCAGTCGGCGAGGCCTTCGAGCAGGCGCCGGTCGGCCTCCGGATCGGCCTCCACGATGTCGATCGAGGGATGCATGGCGCGTGCGTCGGCTATGCCCATGCCGCGCTTCAGATTAAGCGCCTCGGCCCGCTCGTCGAGGGCGGCGATGCGCTGGGCGTTCCGGTCGCGGTGACTGATCACCAGCGGCAGGTGATCCGACGGCCGGGAACGCCAGGACCGCCCCAGACGCTGCCGCAGGATCCTCTCGGCGGCGAGATGCGGAAACCACAGCGATAGGATTCTTTGGCCGTTCTGGGGTCCATTCCTGAGACCTTCCTTGCTCGCCCCGTCTTTCTTCGAATATGCGTTCATCGGGGTTCCACTCCAGTGTGAATTTTCCGGGCAAGGCCGTGCGGCTCTTGCCGATAGCGACGGTGAAGGCGGGTCGGCCGATCGAGCCGGCGAGCGGCCCGGCAAGCGTCTTACGCGTTGCCGCCGGTGCCGCCGACAGGATGAGGCGGACGGGCGCTGCCGTCGGTTCGGGCTCGCCGGCCTGGCGCAGCAGGAACAGCGGCCGGCCCGCACTCTGCGCGCGGGCGTGCAGCCGCCGCGTCGCGGTGAGGTCAAGCCGCTGCGGGCTGCCGCGGATTTCGAGGATGACGGCGGCCAGCGCCGTCATCCGGGCAGCCTCCTCGGCGATCCACAGCGCATCGAGCAGCCTTGGCGCCTCGGAAAACAGCAATTGCTCCGGCTCGATGCCGAAGAAGGCGTGAAGCCCCCTGGCATAGGGAAAGCCGGCCTCGCGGAAAACCTCTGATGTGCCGATCCACAGCACCGGCAATCGCGGCCCCTGGCTTAGGATCAGGCTGACGAGCGACAAGGCAAAACCGGCAACGGCCCCGGCATCGCGGGTCGCGGCGCCATGAAACTCGCTCACCGCCGCCTTCGGCAGGCCGCCGCTCAGCGCAGCATCGAGGCGCTCGGCGCCGGTGCGCAAAAACGCATCGGGCGGCGCCACGGCAAGGCCGCGCCGGACAATGGTCAGATTCCGAGCGGGTGTCGGATGCCGAGAGGGTGTCAGACTCTGACGAGGGACATCCGCGTCAAACGACGAACTGGCCGGCGCCTCCAGGCGCTCGGGCAAGGTCCCTTCGATCTTCGCGATCTGGCGGCGCAGGGCAAAAACAGTCTCCCGCGCCACGGCGCTTGTCGCCATGACGGTCAGCTTCCACTCACACTTGTTCCTGTTATGTTCTCTAGGATTCCAGAGGTCGCCCGAAGAGTCAAGCGGAGTCATGGGGAATTTATTCCTGTAGTGGGGGCATGGCACGGGCACTCCAGCCCGACCATTTGCCGAGTCCGGCCTGAAAGCCTATATGCCGGGATCAAAGGACAAAGCATGGCTCGCATCTACCAAACACGCATCTGGCACGACCAGCTTTCGCCAACGATGGAGGAAATCGAGCTCCTGGCGCTGGAGGCCTATGCCCATCTGCCGGAGGACTTTCGCAAGTTGACCGGCGAGATCGTCATTCAGATCGCCGAATTCCCGACCGACGAGATCATGGACGACCTTTCGCTGGAAACGCCCTTCGACCTGCTCGGCCTGTTCGAGGGGCGCGGCATCGCCGAGCGCTGGAATCCGCAGACCGGCGAGGGGCCGAACCGCATCACCCTCTATCGTCGCGCCATCCTCGACTACTGGGCCGAGAACGAGGAAACGCTGGGCGACATCGTCACCCATGTGCTGATCCACGAGATCGGCCACCATTTCGGCCTGTCGGACGACGATATGGAGAAGATCGAGGACGCGGCTGAATAGCACTCAGATGACAGAAGCAGAATTTGCTGATCTGATCGATTGCAATTGGCCGTATCACGACATTTCACTGAGCCGGGAACTAATCGAATCCGCAGTGAGGATTTCGCCGAATGCCGCGTTCTTAGCACTTAGCGAGCTTTGCCATCTGCCCGCAAGTGCTGCCGTCGAGCCCGCCATTCTCCTAGCTCTGGTCGACTTTTGGCTATCCGAAGTCGACCACCCGGTGGCATCTTTGACTGCAGAATGCGCGATCTCCTTGATCGAACGCAAGCGACTGCCGGTTCCCGAGATACTTACGAAGATGGGTTACGTCTCCGGTTATCCCGGTCTCCTTGCAGCGCTATCGATACTCTATTTCAGCTGCGATGACGTCGACGGGCTCGCAGACGCGCGGCTCAACGAAATCAGAGCCGTCTGGGAAAGGCTGCCGTAGCCGGTAGCTCCCTACCAATCGCTGAGCTTGGTGTCGGGGCCGTATTCCTGGCCCTCGATGTCCTTCACCACGGCCTGGCCGCAGCGCATGGTCTTGGCTTCCTGGTCATAGGCATAGGTCGGCGAGCCGAACAGGTGCCAGCCCTTGTTCAACGCCGCCGTCACCTTGTGGCAGAAGCTGGAATCGTCCGGACCGGACAGAAAACGGTAGAGTTTCATTCTTCAATCCTGTCGTCAGTTGCGTTAGTCATGCGCGAACAGCGGCGGCCTTCGCCAGCAGTTTTTCGGCCTGCGCCAGATGCAGCCGCTCGACCATCTTGCCGTTCAGCGCAACTACCGCCCTACCGGTATTTTGGGCGAGCGCGAAGGCATCCTTGACCGCGCGCGCTTCGGCTATTGCTTCGGGCGACGGTGCAAAGGCGCGGTTCGCGGCTTCGATCTGAGCCGGATGGATCAGCGACTTGCCGTCAAAACCCATGGCGGCCGCTTCCGTGCACTCGCGCGCAAACCCGTCCATATCGCGAAAATCATTGAAGACACCATCGAGCAGGTCGAGGCCGCCGGCGCGCGCGGCGAGCACCATCTGCATCAGCCATGGAACGAGATAGCGCCGATCGGGCGTGGCGAGAATGCCGGTGTCCTTGACCAGGTCGTTCGTTCCGGCAACGAAACAAACCAGTCGAGAGGCCGGGTCGCGGCCGAGCTCAGCGATCGGCCCGATATTGAGCAGCGCCCTGGGCGTCTCGATCATCGCCCATAGCTTGACTTCGTCGGCGATAAAATTGTCGTCGAGCACGTCGCCGGCCTCGAGAATGTCGCGCGGCGTGTCGACCTTGGGCAGCAGGATGGCGTCGGGCGAGCATTTTGCCGCGGCCAGCAGGTCGGCGCCGCCCCACTCGCTCGACAGCGCATTGATGCGCACGACCATCTCGCAGCGCCGGTTGGAACGGCCGGCGAAAATCGCCGCCAGCTTTTCGCGCGCGGAAGGCTTGTCGGCCGGGGCGACGGCGTCCTCGAGATCGATGACGACGGTATCGCAGGCCAGCGATTGGATCTTGGCCAGCGCCTTGTCGTTCGAAGCCGGGACGTAAAGCACCGAGCGGCGCGGGCGGTAGCTTTCGGTGGTCATCTCCGATCTATGCCGTCTGCAGCGGGCCGAGGCAAGCCGTGCATAAAAACTGCACGCAACTTCGGAAAATCTCCTCGTCTCCGCCCCGCTTGCCACCCGACCGGATGCGACAAGGGCGGCATGCAAGAGCAAACGAACTCCCGTTGGTCCCTGCCGTACCGGCTTCGCCGCGAAAGCTGGTGGCTCGTCGATCCGCCCCGGACTTCGGTAAACCTCCTCCCTTTCGTCCGGAAATCCCCGCCCACCGGCCGCATCAAAGCCGCCGAGAAAGCCCGATCATGATAGTATTGCTCCCGGCGGCGCCGAGCTATTGCAACCGCTTCGGCGTTGCCGTCCTGCTCGTCGCGCTGGCCGATTTTTTCTTCTATGGCCAACCGGCGGGCATCACGCTTTTCCTGTTCGGCGTTGCGATTGCCGCGGCGAGCATGGCTCTCCATCCTCTCGGCTCCTTCAACGATGGCAAATTCTGGTTCAAGCCGGTTGCGCTGCTCATGGCGCTGCTGCCGCTTGTGGAAAATGTCAGCGCACTGTCCGTCTCGATCGCGCTGGCGGGGCTGGCCATCTTCGCGCTTTCACTGGCCGGACGGTTGCGGCGCGGCCTTGCCCGTATTGCCGGCCAACTCTCGCTGTTCCTGGTTGCAACGCCATTTCGGCTCGTTCTTGATTTCTTCCGCTGGCGCACGGCGGCGCGGCGGCTTGGCCGGCGGCGCGTGCGCCTTGCGGCGATCGCCGTCTGGGTCATGCCGCTGGGCCTCGGCGCAGTGTTCCTCGCGCTGTTCGGCGCCGCCAATCCCGTCATCGAATACTGGTTTTCGCTGATTGATCTCTTCGCCCTGCTCAACCTCATGCAGTTGCCGCGTCTTGCCTTCTGGCTATTCGCGCTCGCCGGCGTATGGGCCTTTCTGCGGCCGCGCCTGCCGCGGCTTCTCCGGCATATTCCCCGGTTGGGAACGCCTGCCAGCACACCGACGAGGCCAGCCATAAGTCCCACGATCGAAGACATCGTCTTCGGCAAGGCCGCTATCCTCCGCGCGCTCGTCGTCTTCAACATCCTGTTCGCGGTGCAGAGCGCACTCGACGCCACCTATCTGTGGGGCGGCATCGCGCTTCCCGACGGGCTGACCTATGCCGCCTACGCGCATCGCGGCGCCTATCCGCTGATCGTCACGGCGCTGCTGGCCGCCGGCTTCGTGCTGGCGGCGCTGCGGCCGGGAAGCGCGACCTCCGGCGACCCGCTCATCCGCCGGCTGGTTTATGCCTGGGTGGCGCAGAACATCCTCCTGGTGATCTCGTCGATCCTGCGGCTCGATCTCTATATCGGTATCTATGCGCTGACCTATTGGCGTGTCGCTGCGTTCGTCTGGATGGGGCTGGTGGCGGCGGGCCTTGTCCTGATCATGGCCCGCATCGCGCGCGAAAAGTCCAACGAATGGCTGCTTGCCGCCAATCTTCTGACGCTATCGGCGACGCTCTATGCTTGCTCGTTCATCAACTTTGCCGCGCTGATCGCCAACTACAATGTCGACCATTGCTTCGAAATGACCGGCCAAGGCACCCAGCTCGACGTCTGGTACTTGCGCTCGCTCGGGCCCGGCGCCTTGCCGGCGCTCGATCGCTTCGTCCAGCACCAGAGCAGGACGGTTTCCGCGGAGGATGCCTCCATCCGCGAACTCGCCGGCTGGTATGCACAGGACGAAGCACGCTTCCGCGCCGGCCAGGAGAACTGGCGGGGCTGGAGCTTTCGTGACTGGCGGCTCAACCGCGCCCTCGACAGGCGTGGCCCGTTCGTGGTTCCTCCGATGTCCGAACCCTTCATGCCGGGCCGCTGATTTGATGCCGCACCACATACTGGTCGCCGACGACGACCCGCACATTCGCGAAATCATCTGCTTCGCGCTGGAAAAGGCCGGCATGAAAACGCTGGCGGTGCAGGACGGCGCGGCTGCCTTGCAGGCGATAGAGCGCCATGCGCCCGATCTCGTCGTGCTCGACATCGGCATGCCGGAAATGGACGGGCTGGAAGTGTGCCGGCGGCTGCGCCACACATCCGACCTGCCGGTGCTGTTCCTGTCCGCGCGGGATGAAGAGATCGACCGCGTGCTCGGGCTGGAGATGGGCGGCGATGATTATGTCACCAAGCCGTTCAGCCCGCGCGAGCTGGTCGCCCGCGTCAACGTCATTCTGCGCCGCGCTCGGCCCACGCCGGAACCAGCCGACGACCGGCAATTCTCGCATGGCAGACTGTTGCTGGTTCCGGCAAGCCATACAGCCAGCTTCGACGGCAAGCCGCTGGCGCTGACGTCGATCGAATTCGCGATCCTGAAAGGCTTTTTGGCGCGGCCGGCGCATGTGCTTGGCCGCGACATGGTGATGGCCAACGCCTATGCGGCCAATATCCATGTCGCAGACCGCACCGTCGACAGCCACATCCGCAATATCCGCGCCAAGCTGGCGGCCGTCGGCTGCGTCGATGCGATCGAGACCGTGCACGGCGTCGGTTTTCGGCTGGGCGGATGCGGCGCGTGAGCGCCCAAGAACTGATTGGCAGCAAATGGCGGCCTCGCCTCGCCACGGTCGTCATCGCCATCCTGATCATGGTGATGGCACTGCCGCTGGCCGGCCTGTTTTTCTTCCGGCTCTACGAGAATCAGCTGATCCGGCAAACCGAGGCCGAGCTGATCGCCCAAGGCGCCGCCCTTGGCGCGATCTATGCGCAAGAGGTTCGCGAGGCCGGCATTGCCCCGGAAAAGCTAGGCGCACCCGTGCCTTCACCCAACACCAGCGATCGGGCCTCTCCCTACCAGCCGATCGAACCGGGCCTCGATCTTGCGTCCGACGGGATCCTGCCGACCCGGCCCGCGGCCACCGCGGCCAGCGCCGATCCCGCGTTCGCTTCAATCGGCGCACGCCTGTCGGGCATTCTTGCCGAGACGCAGAAGACCACGCTCGCCGGCTTCCGGCTGCTCGATCCCAGAGGCGTGGTCATCGCCGGCCGTGAGGAGGCCGGCCTGTCGCTCGCGGCTGTCGAAGAGGTTCGCGCAGCGCTTGCCGGCCGCTACGCCAGCGCGCTCAGGCTGCGGGTTCCCGACCAGCCGTCGCCGCCGCTCTATTCGGTCAGCCGCGGCACCAAGGTTCGCGTCTTCGTCGCCATGCCGGTTGCGGTCTCCGGCAAGGTCGCCGGCGTCGTCTATCTGTCGCGGACGCCGAACAACATCGTCAAGCATCTCTATGGCGAGCGCGGCAAGGTGGCGCTGGCGGCAATCGCCATCCTCGGCGGCGCGCTGCTGATCGGGCTGGTCTTCCTGCGCGCCGTCAGCCGTCCGATCTATGCGCTGATGGAACGCACGAAACGCATCGCCGCCGGCGACCGCGCGGCGATCAGGCCGCTCGATCACCACGGCACGCGCGAAATGGGTGAACTCTCTGCTGCTTTCCTCGACATGGCCGAAAAGCTGCACGCACGCTCCGACGGCATCCAGACCTTTGCCACCCACGTCTCGCACGAGCTCAAATCGCCGCTGACGGCGATCCAGGGGGCCGCCGAACTGCTGCGCGATTCGGGCAGCGCGATGGACGAGGCCGAGCGGCGGCGCTTTTCGGCCAATATCGTCACCGATGCCGGCCGGCTCAATCTGCTGGTGCGCCGCCTGCTCGACCTGGCGCGCGCCGAAAATCTCGAACCGAGCGGCGAAAACACGTCGCTCACGGCTGCACTGGCGCTGCTGCCGGCCGACGACAGGCTGGCGGTGCGCGTCGAGGCGGGCACCGAGATCGGGCTGCGCATATCGGCCGAAAACGCTGCGATCGTGCTGGCCAATCTCATCGACAATTCGGCGCGGCACGGCGCGACGCTGGTATCGGTCACAGCCGCAAAAGCGGACGGCAAGGCCACCATCGTGGTCGCTGACGACGGCGCCGGCATTTCGCCCAGCAACCGAGGCCGCATCTTCGAGCCGTTCTTCACCACGCGCCGCGATTCCGGCGGCACCGGCATGGGCCTCGGCATCGTGCTGGCCCTCCTGAAAGCGCATGATGGCACGATCCGGCTGGTTGACTCGGCGAGCGGCACGCGCTTCGAGATCATCCTGCCGGCGGCGTGACTCGGCGATTCAGACCGGAAGGGCGAAAAGGTGCATTACGACATCGTCATCATCGGCGGAGCCATCGTCGGCTCGTCGGTTGCCTATTACCTGCGCAAGGAAGGGTTTTCGGGCTCGATCGCGCTTGTCGAGCGCGACCCGCAATTTTCCCGCGCCGCGACCACGCTGTCCTGCGCCTCAATCCGCCAGCAGTTCTCGATCCCGGAAAACATCCGGCTGTCGCAATTCACGCTGAAACTGTTCCGGCGGCTCAGGGAAGAGTTTGGCGCGGACGCCGATATCGGCTTTCGCGAAGGCGGCTACCTCATCCTTGCCGGCGAGAACGGGCTGCCGATCCTGCGGGCCAACCACGAGGCGCAGATGGCCGAGGGCGCCGACATCGTGCTCGAGGATGCCGAGGCGCTCGTCCGCCGCTTTCCGTGGCTGTCGGTCGAGGGCATTTCCGCCGGCGCCTATGGCCGCAGCGGCGAAGGCTGGTTCGACGCGCATGCGATGCTGATGCTGTTCCGCAAGGCACTGCGAAGCAAGAACATTGATTTCATCACAGCGTCGGTGACCGGTATCGAGCGGCAGGGGAAGCGCGTCGCCGGTGTGACCCTCGACAATGGCGAGCGGCTCGAGGCCGGCACCGTCGTTAACGCCGCCGGGCCGAATGCCGGCAAGGTGGCAGCAATGGCCGGGCTGGCGCTGCCGGTGGAGCCGCGCAAGCGCAATGTCTTCGTCTTCGAGGCGCGCGAAAAATATGACGACATGCCGCTGCTGGTCGACCCGAGCGGCATCTATGTCCGGCCGGAGGGCTCGGTCTACATCACCGGGGGCGCCGAGGCGGAAGAGGGCGAAGGACCGGCCGATCCCGCCGACTTCGACCCCGACTGGCCGCTGTTCGAAGAGGTGATCTGGCCGGTGCTGGCGACCCGCATTCCAGCCTTCGAGGCGATCAAGCCGACGCGCGCCTGGGTCGGCCATTACGACTACAACACGCTCGACCAGAACGCGGTGATCGGCCCGCACCCGGAGGTCGGCAATTTCCTCTTCGCCAACGGGTTTTCCGGTCACGGCTTGCAGCAGGCTCCGGCGGTCGGCAAGGCGCTGGCCGAACTGATAGTGCATGGCGGCTATCGCACGGTGGATTGCTCGGCGTTCGGGTACAGCCGGGTCGCCGACGGGCGGCCGTTTCGGGAATTGAATGTAATTTAACGCTGGCGCGAAGGGATGCTACCGTTGCTTGGTGGATTAAGCCGCCGCCAAGCCGCCCGTACCAAGATACGCCTGAAGCCAGCCCAGCACCCGGGCCCAGCCTTCGGCATGCTTCGTTGCGGCAGCAGCGATGCCGGCGAAGCCGCCATGGCAGATGGTGACGCGTGTGCCGCCGGCGATCGGCTCCAGCAGCCAGGCGACTTTGGTTTCGCGGCGGCCAAGCGTCGGATGGTCCCAGTCGTATCTCCGCGTCTGCACGATCCGGCGCGGCTCTTCGATCTCCAGGAATTCGCCGCTGGCGGGCAGGTGTCTGCCGGCCGCCGTCTCGACGGTGACGCTCCAGCGGCCGCCGACGCGGAGGTCGGCCGCCCATCCGGTCATCCTGCAGGTCCTGGCGGACCCCCACCAGCGCTCGACGTCGCGTGTAACGAGGGCGTCAAATATCCGCTCGGGCGGCGCGCGAACATCGGCGCTCGCCATAACGGTCTCGCCATTGGTCATGCTGTGCACCGCGGAACTGTACATCGCCCTGCCTCCAGAAACGTTTCGCTATCGAAACGACCTCAAGCCTTCGACGCCGGGCGCGACAGGCCTTTGCCGGTTTCGAGCAGGCTCTTCAGGCTGGACAGGATGAGCGGCCAGCCGTTCGCCACATGGCCAAGCAGCTTGTGCGGTCCATCGGCTTCATGTGTGATGGCGAGCTTCATCATCTCGCCCTCCTGCTCGATGGCGAAGGTGCAGCGTGTGTAGCCGTCCGCCTTGACCTCGGGCATGAACTCGTTGCGCCATTTGAGCACGATGCGCTTGGGTGGATCGATCTCGAGGACCTCGCCGCTGTCGGTGACGCGGCCGTCGGTGTAAACCATCTTCCACGCCGAACCTTGTTTCCAGTCGCTTAGCATCTGAGCGCCGAGGAAATATTGCCGCTGGAACTCCGGCTCGGTCAGTGCTTGCCAGAGTTTTTCGGGCGAAGTGCGGATGTAGGTGACATAAACGAAAATGTTGCTCATCAGTCTTCCCTTTCGAGGCGTTTCTTCAAATCGCCGAGGGCGCCCAGTCGCCCCCGCTCGAATTTGCCGATCCAGCGTTCGGCGATCTCGTTGATGGGAACGGGATTCAGATAATGTTGCTTCTCGCGTCCCTTGCGGATGGTGGCGACGAGGTTCGCTTCTTCCAGGATCGCCAGATGCTTGGTCACCGCCTGGCGCGTCATGTCCATCTCACCGCACAGCGCGTTCAGCGTCTGCCCGTTCCTGGCATGAAGGCTGTCCAGCAATCGCCGGCGTGTCGGGTCGGCCAAGGCGCGAAAGACGGCATCCATGCTCATGACTCTAATATGCAACCATTTGGTTGCATGTCAAGAGGCAGAACCGTAGCCAAGAATGCGCGGGTTGAGGTCGCTGGGAGTGGATTTCAGCGCTTGCGGCCGAACCAGAATGCGTTGGGCATGCGCTCCATGCCGATACGCTCATAGAAGCCGACGGCGTCGGGTATGGAGATCAGGCTGATGGCAACGGAAGGTCCGAGTTGCCGGCGTGCCTCATCCATCAGACCCTTGCCGATACCCAGCCCTTGCGCCGATGCAGAAACAGCGAGCTCGGAGATATAGCAGACCCAGGAAAAGTCGGTGATGCCGCGAGCGACACCAACCAGCGGCTTGCCCGGTGCATCGATGCGCGCGGTGAGCACCAGGTCGGCACTCGTGAGCATCGCCTTCAAACGGGCATGATCATCGACGGGCCGTGTCTCGCCGAGGCCGGATTCCACCAGAACGCGGCGGAACTCGGCGATGCCGAGGCCCGGTTCGCTGGCGTAAAGGATCGTGGATCGCGTTGTCATGTCGACAAAAGTGCACCATGGGCCGGTGGTTTTGAAGCTGTTTTGTACCGATTTTGTGTTTCGATCGACGACGGAAGTCCAAAAACAGCCGTCTTTTATTTGCCCGCGGCATTGTGTAAACCGAGCGCCAGCAATTCCCCGCAACGAGAAGAAGACGGGCAAGAACCATGGAAAAATTCACCAAGCTCACCGGTGTCGCCGCGCCGATGCCGATCGTCAATGTCGACACCGACATGATCATCCCCAAGGATTATCTCAAGACGATCAAGCGCACGGGGCTCGGCACCGGCCTGTTCGCCGAAATGCGCTACAAGGACGACGGCTCGGAAAACCCGGACTTCGTGCTCAACAAGCCGGCCTACCGCAAGGCGCAGATCCTGGTCGCCGGCGACAATTTCGGGTGCGGCTCGAGCCGGGAACATGCGCCGTGGGCGCTGCTCGATTTCGGCATCCGCTGCGTCATCTCGACCTCGTTCGCCGACATTTTCTACAACAACTGCTTCAAGAACGGCATCCTGCCGATCACCGTCAGCCCGGAAGACCTGGAGAAGCTGATGGACGATGCCTCGCGCGGTTCCAACGCGACGCTGTCGGTTGATCTCGAAGCCAAGGAAATCCGCGGGCCGGACGGCGGCGTGGTCAAGTTCGACCTCGACGAATTCAAGCGCCACTGCCTCTTGAACGGCCTCGACGATATCGGCCTGACCATGGAGAAGGCCGGCGCCATCGCTTCGTTCGAGAAGAAGAACGCCGAGCTGCGGCCCTGGGCATAGGCTCTAAAGCCGCCGACGGTCGGCCTCTACGCCAAGTGTCCGGGGAGGGATTTGATGACACGCTTGCTTGTTGCCGCTGCCTGCGGACTGCCGCTGATGCTGCTGCCCCCGGCGAGCGTCTATGCCCAGACGCAGACGCCCGCCACGGAAGCGCCAGCGGCAGATCAAGGCGCCAGCGACACAGCCGCCGCCGACGATGACAAGCAGGCGCCGATCCCGTTCGAGGGCGGCCAATTGACTATCACCCAGGAGGAAGAGTACGGGGAACGGGTGCTCGCCTTCGACGGCAAGGAACTGGCGCGCAATTACGACGTCTTCTTCGACAAGATCGTCGAGGTCGGCGGCGTCAAGGTGGCGCTGGTCGATGTCGGCGACGGCGGCAATCAATGCGGCCCGGCCAAGGTGATCGTGTGGAAGCCGGAAGGCGGCACGATCCAGACGACCACGGTCGAGCAGGATGAATGCGGCGCGCCGCCGGCCGCGATCTCCGACAGCGCCGTCTATTTCGTACCCTATCTGCTGCCGGGCGATTCCAAGCCGGCGCTGCAATGGTCGCCGACGGCCGGACTGACGACTTCCGGCAATCTGACCTACATGCCGGAGCCGGGCACCGACTGGAAGGACGTTGATCCGTCGAAATACGACAACATCATCGACGCCTTCCACAATGAAGCGGTCTACAAACTAGCCGAGACACTGCTTGGCAAGGACATGCCCGACATGGCGACCAGCCTGCTGGTCGGCGGCGGCACGGAAAAAACCGCGTCGGGCGCCTTTTTTGCCAGCGGCTGCGTGCCGCATGATTGCGGCGGCAATGACGGCTTCATGGCGGTCGACCCGGTCAACCAGAAGCTCTATTTCGCGCGCCGCGGCGACAAGCCCGAGCCGGACGCGTGGCCAGCGGTGAGTACATGGCCGGCCGACGTCAAGGAAGCGCTGGACAAGGCGCTGGGGTCGGCGAATTAGGTTTTTTGCGCGGCGCGGCGACTACCCTGCTTTCGTCATCCTCGGGCTTGACCCGAGGATCCGTGCCGTAACATCGGCCGAAGTGTGCAGCGAAACAGAATTCTGAACCGTTGTGTCGCTCGGATGTCACGGCATGGATCCTGGGGTCTGCGCCGCGTCGCTTCGCTCCTTGCTTCGCCCCAGGATGACGACTGGAGAGATGTTCTGGCCAATCTCCAAGGTCTGCGCTTCCACGTCGTAACAACAATCGGTTGCCTCTGGCCCATGGCCGGGTGGACCCTATACCTTCAGGATGGCCGCAACCACTGCGAGGAAGCCATGCGAAAACTGATCTCCACCGGTTCGCCCTTCGAGAAGACCGCCGGCTATTCGCGCGCCGTGGTGCAGGGCGACTGGTGTTTCGTGTCCGGAACGACCGGCTACGATTATGCGACCATGTCGATGCCGGAGACCGTAGAGGCACAAACGCGCAATTGCTTGGCGACGATCGCCAAGGCGCTCGGGGACGGCGGCTTCGAGATGGCCGATGTGGTGCGGGCACATTACTATATTACCGATGCGGCTTTCGTGGATGTGGTGTTCCCGATCCTCGGCGAGGCCTTTGGCGAGATCAGGCCGGCGGCAACGATGATCGTGTGTCAGCTCAACAAGCCGGAGATGAAGATCGAGATCGAGGTGACGGCGCTGCGGCGCACAGCCTGATGCCTGTCACGGTTGCGAAAACGACACGGTTAGCACGAGGATCGGCCCATGGCGAAGGTCAGGCGCATCGTTGCAAACATAGACACGCAGGATATCGCGGCGGCAAAACCCTTCTATCAGGATGTGCTCGGCCTCGATCTCAAGATGGATATGGGCTGGATCGCTACCTACGGCTCGCAAGAGACGATGTCCGTGCAGGTCAGTTTCATGGCCGAAGGGGGATCAGGAACGCCGGTGCCGGACATCTCTATCGAAGTCGACGACGTCGATGCCGCGCTTGAAAGCATGAGGACGGCCGGCTTTGCCATCGAATACGGTCCGGCGGACGAACCCTGGGGCGTGCGTCGCTTCTTCGTACGCGACCCGTTCGGCAGGCTGGTCAATATCCTTTCGCATCTCTAGGCATTTTGTCTTGAGCATCGGATTTTCCCAAAACCGGTTTCCACTTTTGGGTCCGATGCTCTGAACCGCAGGCTTGCGCGCCGGCCGCTTGGCGTTTAGCAAGGCCGCGGCTCACGACACAATCAGGACGGTTCTCATGGCTTCGAAAAATCTTCTCCTGCTTGCCGGCGACGGTATCGGCCCCGAGGCGATGGCCGAGGTGAAGAAATTGATCGCCGGCATGAACGACAGCCTCGGCAGCGATTTCGCCACCGACGAGGGCCTTGTCGGCGGTTGCGCTTACGACGCACATGGCGCGGCAATTTCCGATGCCGACATGGCCAAGGCAATGGCGGCTGACGCGGTGCTGTTCGGCGCCGTCGGCGGGCCGAAATGGGATGCCGTGCCTTACGAGGTGCGCCCGGAGGCGGGTCTGCTGCGGCTGCGCAAGGACATGGAGCTGTTTGCCAATCTCAGGCCGGCAATCTGCTATCCGGCGCTGGCGGCGTCCTCCTCGCTGAAGCAGGAGGTGGTCGAGGGGCTCGATATCCTGATCGTGCGCGAGCTCACCGGCGGCGTCTATTTCGGCGAGCCTAAGCAGATCATCGACCTCGGCAACGGCCAGAAGCGCGGCATCGACACCCAAATATACGATACGTTCGAGATCGAGCGCATTTCGGGCGTTGCCTTCGAATTGGCACGCACGCGCAAGAACCACGTCACCTCGATGGAAAAGCGCAATGTGATGAAGTCGGGCGTGCTGTGGAACGAGGTCGTCACCCAGACGCACAAGGCCAGGTATGCCGACGTCAAGCTCGATCACATGTTGGCCGATGCCGGCGGCATGCAGCTGGTGCGCTGGCCGAAGCAGTTCGACGTCATCGTCACCGACAATCTGTTCGGCGACATGCTGTCCGACATCGCCGCCATGCTGACCGGCTCGATCGGCATGCTGCCGTCGGCCTCGCTCGGCGCGCCGGATGCGAAGACGAAAAAGCGCAAGGCGCTCTACGAGCCGGTGCACGGCTCGGCGCCCGACATCGCCGGCAAGGGTATCGCCAATCCGATCGCCATGATCGCCTCCTTCGCCATGTGCATGCGCTATTCCTTCGGCATGGTTGAAGAGGCCGACCGGCTGGAAGGCGCGATCGCCGCCGTGCTCGATCAGGGCTTGCGCACCAGGGATATTCATTCGCCGGGGATGACCGAGGTCGGCACGACCGAGATGGGCGACGCGATCATCGCCAAGTTTCTGGGGTGACAGGTGTATGGGTGAGGTGCAGCGCGCCATTGAAAGGGATCTTCTCGGCGAGCACCAACGCCAGGCTGAGTTTCGCGGCGATCAACACCTCGCGCCATTGCTGCAGTTCATCTGCGACCGATATCAGGTCGAAAAGAGCGATCTCTACCTGCTAGAAGTCATTCCCGATCAATACGAGTTGTGTCTCTTGATCTGGCTTTGGCCGGATAGGGTGGTCGACTGCGAAATCGCCTATGAAGGGTCTACATTCGAGGTTGTCGGGACGGAAACGATCCAGACCCACAAGAAGACCCTTCGTGGTCATTTCGCGAAGGACTTCAAGATCATCGAACGCATCGCCTTGAGCGAACACAAGCAGCTTTAGCAGAACCAGCTCAGGTGAGGTTATGCGGTCTTGATCCCCTCCGGCACCGGACCCCACTGGTTTTCGCGCGGCTGCGTCGGGATCAGCGCAAAGACCAGGATGATCAGGCTGCCGAAGGTCGGGACCAGGAAAAGCAGAAAGAGCCAGCCGGTCAGGCCGGTATCGTGCAGGCGACGCACGTTGAGCCCGAACCACGGCAGGGCTGTCGCCAGCAGGAAGAGACCGGAAAGGCCGACCGTCACTGCCGGCAATTCACTGTTGTCGAGATTGCCCATGGCGTCGTCGATAAAGACGCCGAGTCCTATGACCACGATCAGCGCGATCGTCCAGAACAGACAATAGCCCCAATACTCCTTGCGGCGGGCACGGCCGGCGAAGTTGAAGTAATTCTCGGTCAGACCCCACCAGAAGTAGCTCCACAGGCCAGCCGATTCGGCCGGACTTTGTTCAGCGGAACGGCCGAAATGTTGCGGCTGACGTGCCGCGGGCGCATTGCCGGCCTGAGTTGGGGCGGCGGTTGCAGTGGAGGCGTCGGCGGGCGCACTGGCAGGTTGGGCGCGGATCGAAAAAACATCGCGTGCCCGTCCGCCAGCCGGCTGGAATTCGACGGTCGTACCTCCGGCAACCGATGCTTCGCGGCGCAAATCTTCGCGCGCCAAAGTGTAGCGGTTGCCGTCGGCTCCGGTGATGAAGCCGAAACCCTGGTCTTCGTCGTAATGAAGAACTTCGCCGCGCATGTCCTGCCCACCCCCATTTCCCCGCCCCAGACTGTGCAAAGTTCCGGCAGACCGCAAGGGGCGTGCGGAAATGGAGAGTGCTGGCTATTTACCCCGGCCGTTTCTTCGATTTCTTGTGTTTCGCAGGTCCGCCTTCGAACTTCGCCTTGGCCGGTTTCCCGGCCCAGGGCTTCGCCTCGAATGCCGGGCGCTGGTCGGCCGGTGCGCGCTTCTCGAATTTGGGCGTGTTCTGATCGAAGGTGCGCTTGCCGCGGTGCGGCTTCTTGTCGGGTCGTGGTTCCTGGTAGCCGGCCCGCGACAAATCCGGCGTGCCATCCAGCCGCTTGACCGCAATGTTGCCCTGCAGCTTGCGGTCGGGGCCGATCGCAGCGAGGAAACGCTCGGCCCAGTCCGCCGCGATCTGCACGAAGGTTTCCTCCGGCTGCATCTTGATGGCGCCGATCTCGCGCTTGGAAATGCCGCCTGTCCGGCACAGCATCGGGATCAGCCAGCGTGGCTCGGCATTCTGCCGGCGTCCGACCGACAGCGAGAACCAGACGCTGTCGCCGAAATCGTCGCGGCGGCTCGGTGCCTCATCCCGGCGCGCAAATTTTTCGGCCGACGGCGTGAACGGTGCCACGTCGAGAAGATCCTCCGGCGCCGAGTGGCTGGAGCGGCACATTCGCACGAAGGCGGCGGCAACCTGTTCGGGCCCGTGCTGATCGAGAAGCACCTCGACGAAGCCGCGCTCCTCATCCTTCATAGGCTCGCTGAAGACCGGATCAGCGAGAATGCGCTCATCGTCGCGCCGTATCACGTCGTCGGCCGACGGCGGGCTCGCCCAGGTTGCCGCAAGGCCGGCACTTTGCAGCAGCCGCTCGGTGCGCCGGCGGGCATTGTTGGGCACGATCAGCGCGCTGACGCCCTTGCGTCCCGCACGACCCGTGCGTCCGCTTCGGTGCAGGAGCGTCTCCGGGTTGGTCGGCAGGTCGGCATGGATCACCAGCTCGAGATTGGGCAAGTCGATGCCGCGTGCCGCGACGTCGGTGGCGATGCAGACCTTGGCGCGGCCGTCGCGCATCGCCTGCAGCGCGTGGCTGCGCTCGTTCTGGCTAAGCTCGCCGGACAGCGCCACGACGGAAAAGTTGCGATTGTTGAAGCGCGCCGTCAGATGGTTGACGGCGGCGCGGGTGTTGCAGAACACCAATGCATTCTTGGCCTCGTAGTAGCGAAGCACGTTGATGATGGCGTTTTCGCGGTCCGCCTGGGCGACGCTCAGCGCCCGGTATTCGATGTCGAGATGCTGCTTTTCCTCGCCGGAGGCCGAGATGCGCACAGCATCGCGCTGGTAGCCCTTGGCCAGCGTGGCGATGGAGCGCGGCACGGTCGCGGAAAACATCAGCGTGCGGCGATCGGCGGGTGCGGCATCGAGGATGAATTCCAGATCCTCGCGAAAGCCGAGATCGAGCATCTCGTCGGCCTCGTCGAGCACCACTGCCTTGAGCGCCGACATGTCGAGCGAATTGCGGGTGATGTGATCGCGCAGGCGGCCGGGCGTGCCCACGACGATATGGGCGCCGCGCTCCAGCACGCGCCGTTCGGTGCGCATGTCCATGCCGCCGACGCAGGACGCCACCGTGGCGCCGGTCAGTTCGTAGAGCCATTCCAGCTCGCGCGTTACTTGCAGGGCCAACTCCCGCGTCGGCGCCACGGCCAGCGCCAGGGGTGCCGCCGCGTGGGAAAAGCGCTCCGCGCCATCGAGAAGGGTCGGCGCCAAAGCCAGACCGAAGGCGACGGTCTTGCCGGAGCCGGTCTGGGCCGAAACCAGCGCATCGGCCTGGCCAAGCTCGAGAACGGCGTTCTGCACCGGCGTCAGCTCGACATAGCCGCGTTTTTCCAGCGCCTTTGCCAGCGCGGGAACAATAGCTTCGAAGTTGGACATCTTGCTCTTTCGAAATTCGGATTCTGAATACCCGGCGACGGGTCAAATGTCGGCATGCGCCACAGACGGGCGCCACGAGCCAGACGATGCTCGTTCGTACTTGGTGCCGCCGTCATTGTACAGGGCGGGCGGGTCGGCCTGCTTGCGATTGACTCTAGACGTAAACCGCGTAAAAGCCGGCACCGAACGGGATAGTTTTCGATGCGCGGCCTTTTGATGGCGCTTTCTGCCTTCGACATCCCCGGCCCCAATGCGAACCATTGGGCCGGGCGCGTCGCTGCGTCTCCTCGTTCCAGCAAAATCACGTTCTTGCTCAAAAAAACCGGCAAAACGACCACCAAAACGGTCTGATTCCCTTGGCCTAACCACCCCTCCCGGGTCCGGCCCGGGGGTTGAAACCCGCATCGGCCGGCGGGTTTTCTCCAGAAACCGAGCGGAGAGGGACAGGAGATTTCGATGAGTTTCAAGGTTGCGATCGTCGGCGCCACGGGCAATGTGGGCCGGGAAATGCTCAACATACTGGAGGAACGCGGCTTTCCGGTGAGCGAGGTGGTGGCGCTGGCCTCGCGGCGCAGCCAGGGCACGGAAGTGTCGTTCGGCGACCGCACGCTGAAGGTCAGGGCGCTCGACCAATATGATTTTTCCGACACCGACATCTGCATCATGTCGGCCGGCGGCAACGTCTCCAAGGAATGGTCGCCGAAGATCGGCAAGCAGGGCTGCGTCGTCATCGACAATTCGTCGGCCTTCCGCTACGACCAGGACGTGCCGCTGATCGTTCCGGAAGTGAACCCGGATGCGATCTCGCTGTTCACGCGCAAGAACATCATTGCC
Organism: Mesorhizobium sp. M0968; assembly: GCF_040319065.1. NCBI lineage: Bacteria > Pseudomonadati > Pseudomonadota > Alphaproteobacteria > Hyphomicrobiales > Phyllobacteriaceae > Mesorhizobium > Mesorhizobium sp. M0968. The sequence continues at coordinate 96,091 of NZ_JAMYNL010000009.1, read as the reverse complement.
AACCCGAACTGCTCGACGGCGCAGCTGGTCGTGGCGCTGAAGCCGCTGCATGACGCGGCCACCATCAAGCGCGTCGTCGTCGCCACCTACCAGTCGGTCTCCGGCGCCGGCAAGGAAGGCATGGACGAATTGTTCACGCAGACGCGCGCGGTGTTCGTCGCCGACCAGGTCGACATCAAGAAGTTCACCAAGCGTATCGCCTTCAACGTCATCCCGCATATCGACGTCTTCCTCGACGACGGCTTCACCAAGGAAGAGTGGAAGATGGTGGCCGAGACCAAGAAGATGCTCGACCCGAAGATCAAGCTGACGGCGACCTGCGTGCGCGTGCCGGTGTTCATCGGCCATTCGGAAGCGGTCAACATCGAGTTCGAGAAGCCGATCACCGCCGATGAGGCGCGCGAGATCCTGCGCGAGGCGCCGGGCTGCCAGGTCATCGACAAGCGCGAGGACGGCGGCTACATCACGCCGCTGGAATCGGCCGGCGAGGACGCCACCTTCATCTCGCGTATCCGCGAGGACTCGACCATCGACAACGGCCTGTCGATGTGGATCGTCTCCGACAATCTGCGCAAGGGCGCGGCACTCAATGCGGTGCAGATCGCCGAACTGCTGGTCGAGCGCGGGCTGATCCAGCCGAAGAAGAAGGCGGCATAGTTCGCTCACGGCCGTATCGCCGCTAGCGCGGCTGGCCTCCGCGGGGGCGCCGGACGACCGGCGGCCTGCGGTCGCAGGCTCGGCCTTCGGCCGCGATTTTTGCTCAGCTTGCTTTTTCTCTCACGGCCGTATCGCTGCTGTCGCGGCTGGCCTCCGCGGGGGCGCCGGACGACCGGCGGCCTGCGGTCGCAGGCTCGGCCTTCGGCGGTTGTTTCGCTCAAGGCCGTATCGCCGCTACGCGGCTGGCCTCCGCGGGGGCGCCGGAAGGCCGGCGGCCCGCAGTCGCGGGCTCGGCCTTCGGCCGTTTGCGCCCTTCTCGCCGTTCACGGGGAGAAGGTTCCGGCAGGCGTATGAGGGGCAGCGCAGGCGTCTCAAATAGGCAGCAAGGCGCCGGTGTCACAGCCGGTTCTCCTCCGCTAGGTCCAACAGCAACTCCAGCGCCTCCTCCGCCCGGTCGGCGGGCACGAACAGGTGATCGTGGTAGAAGGCCGAGACCGGATTGACGCCGATGCCGGCGGTGGCCAGCCGCGCGGTGATGGCGGCGAGGAAGCCGACCGCTTCCAGCGACGAATGGATGTTCAGCGTCAGCATCCGGCAGCGGAACACGGTTTTCAGTCCAGCGGCCTTGGCATGGTCTTCAAGCACGATCAGCGTCGTGCCCTCGCGCTCGCGAAATAGCATCACCGGGTGGAGCCTGTCGGGAACGGGCGCATGGGGTGGCAACGTGGTGAAGACATGAACGCCGGCAAGCAATTCCGGCGTCATTGCCGCCAGCAACTGTTTCAGGTCGGTCTCTCCGGCCATCGGTTGCTTTCGCTGTGCGATCAGGCTGCTGCTGCCGTCGCGCGCTCGGAAGACACCTCTACGGATTTTCAATAACGCCCTCCACCTCACCCCGCAAGGTGGACTTGGCCAGGTTCGTTGCTGACTGAACGTACACACCCAAGGTTCGCCCCTGGAGTGAAAAGAATTGGAGGCATGTCGGATCGCCGTCATGGGCCGCGTCCTTGGTTCGAGCTGGCGGAGAGCCAGTGCTCACAACGACCGGAGGGAACATCAATGACCATGTCTCAGGCAGCACCCGTCTCATCGCGTGCCTTGTGGGCCGGCCGCGTGCTCAGCGCCGTAGTCGTGCTGTTCATGATCTTCGACGGCGTCATCAAGCTACCGCCGCTCGAAATCGTCACCCAGACCATGGTGCAGCTCGGCTGGCCGGCCGATGCCAATGTCTCGCGTATGCTCGGCACCATTGGATTGGTCTCGACAGCGCTTTACGCGCTGCCACGCACCTCGGTGCTCGGCGCCATCCTGCTCACCGCTTATCTCGGCGGCGCCGTCGCCACGCATGTGCGTATCGGCAGCCCTTTGTTCTCGCACATACTGTTCGGCGTCTATCTCGGCGCCGTCCTCTGGGGTGGCCTGTATCTGCGCGATCCAAGGGTGCGCGCGTTATTCCCGTTCAGCCAGTAGCGCGACATCGAAAGCCGCTCGATGGTGGCCAGGCCGCCAGAGCGGGCGCGGTCTGCCGCCGCCTTTCTACTCTTTGGATCAAATTGAGCGCCGCCGGGCGGCAGCCGATCTTCTTCTTTGGATCAAATCGCCTGGTTGCGAGTTAGGGGGTGCAGCGGCGAGGACGGCACCCTGTTGGAGAGGAACGACAATGAAAAAGGTGATGATCTTGATGGCCCTGCTGGTGCCGCTCGGTGCCTGCTCCCGTACTGAGCAAGGCGCGGCAGTTGGTGGCCTGGGCGGTGCGGCGGTCGGCGCTGCTGTGGCCGGCAACCCGACCAAGGGCGCGGTGATCGGCGGTGCGGCCGGCGCTTTGGCCGGTGCGCTGATCGGCCGTGCCAGCGAAAGCGGCCAATGCCGTTATCGCGATCGTAACGGTCGTGTCTACGTTGCGAGTTGCCCGGAAGGCTATTGATCGGGCCGCATCATATGGATGTAATAGCAAAACGGCGGGCAGGGCCCGCCGTTTCGTGGTTGTGGAGATGATTTATTCGGCACTGGCGGCTTCCGCCTCGGCCGGCGCGGCTGCAGCGGCGACAACGGCCGCGGCGGCATCTTCCTGCGCCTTCTTCAGCAAGGCTGCGCGCTCCTGCGCCTTCTTGCCGGGCTCGGCCTTCTTCGGGTTGGAGCGGGCTTCGCGCTTGGCGATGCCGGCTTCATCGAGGAAGCGCAGCACGCGGTCGGTCGGCTGGGCGCCATGCGACAGCCAATGCTTGACGCGCTCGGCGTCGACCTTGACGCGTTCGCCGTCCTTGGGCAGCAGCGGATTCCACGAGCCGAGCGACTCGATGAAACGGCCGTCGCGCGGCGAACGCGCGTCGGCGACGACGACATGGTAATAGGGACGCTTCTTCGAGCCCGCACGGGCCAATCGGATTTTCAGTGGCATTTCTTTTCTCCTAAAAGCTCTGATCTGGTTGATCGGTTGGTGGCTGGTCCTCAGCCGGTTTTCGTCACGCCGTTGGATGCGGCGATCTGCTCGTGATGGCGGATCACTTCGCGGACGACGAAGTTCAGGAATTTCTCCGCGAAATCCGGGTCGAGATGGGCGTCCTTCGCCAGTTGGCGAAGACGGGCGATCTGCTCCTGCTCGCGCGCCGGGTCGGCAGGCGGCAGGCCATGTTCCGCCTTCAGCACGCCGACTGCCTTGGTGCAGCGGAAGCGCTCGGCCAGCATGTGGATCAGCGCCGCGTCGATATTGTCAATAGAGGCGCGATAATTGGCCAGCGCCGCACGCGCGTCCGCCATGTCCTTCTCTTCGTTCATGGCGCCCTCACTTCTTCTTGCCGAGGCCATTCTTGCCAAGCATTGGCAGCCCGCCACCGCCCGGCAGGCCGGGAAGTTTCATGCCGCCGGGCAGCCCAGGCAGGCCACCGCCACCGGGAAGACCACCGGGCAGGCCCTTCATGCCGCCGAGCCCGGCGGCCTGCGCCTGCTTCTGCAAGGCTTCGAGCTGCTTGGGGTCCATCTTGGAGAGGTCCGGCATGCCGCCGCCCATCATGCCGCCTCCGGGACCGCCTGGGCCGCCAGGCATCATGCCGCCGAGCCCCATCTTGGAAGCGAGGCCGCCCATCATGCCGCGCATCAGGCCGCCGCCTTTGCCCTTGCCGCCCATCGCCTTCATCATGTCGGCCATGCCGCGATGCATCTTTAACAGTTTGTTGATTTCGGCCGCGTCGGTACCCGAGCCGGCGGCGATGCGCTTCTTGCGCGAGTGCTTCAGAATATCGGGGTTGGCGCGCTCGGTCTTGGTCATCGACGAGATGATGGCGAGCTGGCGGCCGAACATCTTGTCGTCGAGACCGGCGGCGGCCATCTGGTCCTTCATCTTGCCCATGCCGGGCATCATGCCCATGATGCCGCCCATGCCACCCATTTTCGACATTTGCTGAAGCTGGCCGGCGAGGTCGTTCAGGTCGAACTTGCCCGACTGCATCTTCCTGGCCATCGCCGCCGCCTGCTCGGCGTCGATGTTCTCGGCCGCCTTTTCGACGAGGCTGACGATGTCGCCCATGCCGAGGATGCGGTCGGCGATGCGCTTGGGGTGGAATTCCTCCAGCGCGTCCATTTTTTCGCCGGTGCCGATCAGCTTGATCGGCTTGCCGGTGACGGCGCGCATCGAGAGCGCCGCACCACCGCGGCCGTCGCCGTCCATGCGGGTCAGCACGAGGCCGGTGATGCCGACGCGCTCGTCGAAGCTTTTTGCCAGATTGACGGCGTCCTGGCCGGTCAGCGAATCGGCGACCAGCAGGATCTCGTGCGGCGACGACATCTTCTTGATGTCGGCCATCTCGACCATCAACGGCTCGTCGATATGGGTGCGGCCGGCGGTATCGAGGATGACGACGTCATGGCCGCCGAGCTTGGCCGCCTGCACGGCGCGGCGGGCGATATCGACCGGCGTCTGGCCGGCGACGATCGGCAATGTGGCGACCTTGACCTGCTCGCCGAGCTGGCGGAGCTGCTCTTGCGCGGCGGGACGCCGCGTGTCGAGCGAGGCCATCAAAACCTTCTTGTTTTGACGGTCGGTGAGGCGCCTGGCGATCTTGGCCGAGGTCGTCGTCTTGCCCGAACCCTGCAAGCCGATCATCATGATGACGACCGGAGCCGGTGCATTGAGGTCGATGGCGACGCCCTCGGCGCCGAGCATCTCGACCAGTTCGTCATGGACGATCTTGACGACCATCTGGCCGGGCTTGATCGACTTGACCACGGCGGCGCCGACGGCCTTCTCGCGCACCTTGTCGGTGAAGGAACGCACAACTTCCAGCGCCACGTCGGCCTCGAGCAACGCACGGCGCACCTCGCGCAACGCCGCCGAGACATCGGCCTCCGACAAGGCGCCGCGGCCGGTGAGGCCGTTCAGGATCGAACCAAGGCGCTCTTGCAGGGACTCAAACATTGGTCAACCCGCCGCGCGACAGCGCCTTGGATTCATTTTGACCCCTGTCGGGCCGAAGGCCCTCCACGCCTCTTGTGCGTTCCTGTAGCGATTCAAACATTCTTTTTCCTTTTCCCTGGCACCCGGATGATGCCCGAGAGGTAATGCGTTCGCGCCAACTGTCCAAGCAAAAGCCGGTCCGGGCAAAGCCCAAAGCCAAAAAGCACCCGGGGGCGCACAGCGCTGCCGGGTGTTGGCCTCCGGGATCGATTTACAGCACTTCACCTCAAAGAGGTTTCGGCGTCCCGGTCGGTTTGCTCGGAGGAATACTCGTCGCGGAATTCGCGGCGTGTAGACAGGAAATCGGCCGCAGAGTCAAGCTTTGGTCAAGCTTTGCGTCAAATAGCTCAGGACGACCAGGCAATGCACATCAGCGCACGCTGCCGGCGCGCGCCATATCCGGCTCGACCTTCAGCGGTGAGCGCGGATGTAAAAGCAGCAGAACGGTCAACAGGCTGCTGACGATGCCGATCGAAGCGATGAGGACGGCGTCTGAAGTCGTCCAGCCCGCGGCTTCGAGCGGCTTGGCGTTGAACAGGGCGAAGGAATTATAGCTTTGCTGGTGCGAAATCAGCAGGAAGCCGGTCAGATTGTTGCCGAGATGGGCGCCAAAGCCGGCACCGAGATTGCCGGTTGCATAGACCAGAAGCGTCAGCAGCAGCGCAAAGGCGGCGATCGAGGCCAGCACGCAGGCATTGATGGCAGCGCTTGAACCTGGGCTCCAGTGCAGGGAGGTGAACAGCAATCCCGGCAGCAGCGCCCAGATGAAAGGGTTCTGGAACCGGCTCGCCAGGCCCCTGAGCAGATAACCGCGAAACAGCATCTCCTCCGACGACGTTTGCAGAAAGGTCAGGGCGGCGATCGGGATCAGGAACAAAAGCCACGCGGACAGGCCGATCGCGCCGCGCGCGATGTCGGGCTGCAAACCATAAAGCAGGATCTCGGAAAGCAGCGAGGTGATCAGCACCGCGGTCAGTCCTTTCAGGACCCCCGACCAAGAAATGCGCCGGCTGACGCCAATCAGGGCTGTCAGCTTCTCGCGATGGATCCAGCGCATGGCAGCCCAAAGGCCGAGCCAGATTCCGGCAAATGAAGCCAGCGCCGCAAGGATGCCTGCAGGAGAGGCCATGAAATCCTGCACCGCTCCCCCACCTGGCGGGGCGGTGCCAGACGATGCCTGCCAAACGGCAAAGGCATAGGTGCCGCCGAACAGCACGGCGGCTGTGGTTCCGAGCCAGAACAGGATGACGACCACCGCTCCAAGCAGAAGCCGCGGCAAAGTGGTCTTGTTGTTGGCGGTCTGCCGGTACTGTTGGAAGGCGGTTGGGTCGATCGTCACGCGGGCTCGCTGGCTGGTGCTTCGGCTCGCAAGGTCTAGAACATCGGCCCCAATGTGGAAACCGGTATTGCAGCGGCAATACCGGCTTGTGGCAATGTCGGGAGTGCGAGCGGCCGCCATTACAGGGCGACCGCCCTGTTTGTATCGTCAGCGCACGACGTACACGATACGCCGGCTGCCCGGATCGACCAGTGCCGGCTGGCCGTTCACATAGACGTACCGGTAATCATAGTCCGGAATCTCGCGCAGCTCGACGGTGTCAGGCAACGTCGCGCCCGTCACCACCTCGCCCTCGAGATAGACCGGATCGAGCCGATGCGTACGTACATAGGTACGGATCTCGGCCGGCGGTCTCCGGATAGGCTCGATCGCCTCGCCGGCGACGATTGCTCCGGTATAGCTGTCGGAATACTCGACGCTATCGGCGGGCGGCGTCACGACGGCAATGTCGGCGCTGGCCGGACGCTGTGTCAGGACCACACGGCTGCCGCCGAAATCGGCCGTCACATAGTCGGAATAGACCCAGCCCTGGCCGTTAGCCTCGGCGATGGTGCACCATTTGCTGTTGGCGATGCAGCCGTCGAGCGTCGCCGACTGGCCGGCCGCAAGCACGCCGATCACCGGATATTGCGGGCCGGGGCCGGCGCGTACATTGAGATCAGTGATGGCCGAGACGGCGGTGTCGGCCAAGGCAGAGCCCGACATCGCCATGAGCGCTCCGGCCACCGCCGGAAACAATATGCGTTTCATGGTCTTCTCTCCGTTTCACAGTCCCTTGGCACGGAAAACGAAGCAAAGCCGCATGCGTTCCGGCTAAAAGGCTTCGGCCGGCTCACGATTTGTTCCAGTCGTTTTCGGCAGGTCGGTCAAAAGCTCGTGAACAAAAGCAAGTTTTTGCGCCGCCACGTCCGAGATGACGAAGGGATAGAGATCGGGCAGGCCCATGCAGCGGTTGATCGAGTTGGACGCCTCCGACAGCACCAGCCAGCGGTCGAGAATCCTTTCGAAGGGCTCTGGGCTGGCGGCGGGTTCCGATGGTGCCGGCTGCAACTTGCCGCCGGTATCGGCGCGCGGCAGCTCGTTGGCTTCAACGGTTTCCAGCCGGCCGAGCGGGAAATTCAGGGCATGCACCATCTCCAGCGTGTCCGTGATGTGCATGTGATGCGCCCATGTCTCGGCCCAGTCCTCCCATGGGTGCGACGTCGCATAGGCCGAGATATGGCGCTGCTGCCAGTCGGGCGGCGCGCCATCGGCATAATAGGTCTTCAGCGCCTGTTCGTAGCCGGCGCGCTCGTCGCCGAACAAAGCGCGAAAACCGGCAAGCTTTTGCAAATCGTCGCGGATCAGGCGGTCCCAGTAATAATGGCCGAGCTCATGGCGGAAATGGCCGAGCAGCGTGCGGTAGTTCTCGCCCATCTCGACGCGCCGCCGTTCGCGCTCTGCCGAATCCGCCTCGGCGACGTTGAGCGTGATCCGGCCGTTGTCATGACCGGTCAGGATACGCTCGCCGCCCGGACCGCCGCCGATCGGATCGGCAAGAAAATCGAAAGCGAGACCGATCTCGTCGCCAACGTCCTGCTTGGGTGCGACCGGCAGGCCGAAGGCGAGCAGCGAATAGACGGCACGCTTCTTTGCCGCCTCGACACGGATCCAGCGGCGGCGATTGCCGTCGACCGACAGATCCGGGATCAGCTGGTTCAGCGCACAGGCGCGGCAGAAGGCGTGGCCGGGCTCCGCCATCCAGTTGCAGGCGCATTCGTCGGCATTGGTGCAATGGAAGACCTCGGCCCCGGACAGCGCGAAGCGCGCATGCTCGGGATCGTAGAGCACGAGGCTGGCGCAGTTCAGGCATTGCGCGTTCTCGAAATAGAGACGGTGGCCGCACTGCGGGCAGTCGAAAAGCTTCATTGGCGTCTCAAATCATTCGAAATGCGGAGGACGATACGAGCAGGAGAACGCCAAACGCCTGTCAGCTGCCGACGTTCCTGCCGGCAGATGCTATTTTGCCGCAAGCTGGGCGACGACCTCCTTGGCCACTGCCTCGCCCGACAATCTGGCGCCGCCGCAGGTCTGCATCAGCGGACAGGCCAAATGCTCGCCGGCGAAGAAGATCTTTTCCGCCACGGGCTGCATCAGCGTGGCGCGCTTGCGAGTGGCCGGGCCGCGCCGCCGCATAGCATACAAACCGCTCAGCGCCCCGCCGATGATCACGACATCAAGGTCTTCCATGCTTATTCTGTCCCGCCACAATAATTACTTGATCGTAGGCAAATTCCCGGGCGTCCGCCAGTGTGGTGGATTTGAGGTTCCTGCTGTATTGAGTGCATCGGCGTGGCGCCGGGGCAGTGACAAGCAGGTGTTTCGCAGGCAAGTTCGCAATTGGGAACGTGATTCAGGCAACCAGGAGAGCAGCATGGCATTTCTTGCCAAGGGGAAGATGTTTGTAGTGGCCACGGTGGTGGCGGTGCTTGCGCTGGCGACGGGCGCGCAGGCGGCGGCCAGCTGTGGCAAGAGCGGCGCCGGCTTCGAGGCATGGAAACCGGAGTTCGCCGCGGAGGCGAAGGCCGACGGTGTCGGCTCGAAGGGTCTGGCCGCTCTGGCTCGCGCAACCTACGCGACAAAGACGATCTCCGTCGACCGCGCCATCCATAAGGCTTTCAGCGGCTCGGTGGAAGCTTTCATGAAGCGCCGTGGCGCGTCCGCGATCATTGCCAGGGGCCGTGCGCTGAAGAAGGCCAATGCTGCGCTGTTCGACAAGATCGAACGGAATTACGGCGTGTCGCCGGGCGTGTTGCTCGCCATCTGGGGCATGGAGACCGGCTTCGGTTCCGCCATGGGCAACCAGAATACGGTCTCCGCCATTTTAACGCTGGCCTATGACTGTCGCCGTCCGGAGTTCTTCTACCCGCATGCCATTGCGGCCCTGAAGCTGGTTGATCGCGGAGCGTTGAGCGCCTCGTCGGTCGGTGCCGCGCACGGCGAGATTGGCCACACGCAGTTCCTGCCCGGAAATGTTTTGACGTATGGTGTCGGAAACAAAAATCTGCGCGACAAGAGCACTGCGTTGGCTTCCACCGCCAACTTCCTCAAGAGTCATGGTTGGCGGGCCGGCGCGAGCGCGCAGGCGAATATGGGCGCAATCGCTGGCTGGAATTCCGCGAGCGTCTATCAACAGGCCATCGCCCGCATGGCCACGGCGATCGATGCCGACTGACAGGGCCCTCTAGAGCTTTGTTTTAACGCAATTCCGGACGGAAAACCGTTTCACACTTTTCCTGGAATTGCTCTATTCGACAGAAAGCCCTGCCAAGCCTCGGGCTTTCTATTTCACGTTGAGCGCGTAGGAGCAGCCGGCGAGCACGTTCTCACCAAGGAATTTGTCCGGTGGCGCGAGTTCGGGTGCGATGCCGAGTTCGCGGGCAAGGTCCGGTGCGGAAACGCCGTCGAGAACCGGCATCGGCCCGGTCGCGGCAAAGACGACGGACGCCGTTTCGCGCCCGAATACGCGAAGCGGGGCCGGCAATTCATATTGCTTGAGGAAAGGATTGCCGGAAGAAACGTCGTTCCAGCCGAGCTTTGCGGGCGTATCGGGGCGGTCGCTCAGCCAAAGGGCAAAACCACTATAGGTCGGAACGTCAGCCCTGCACTCGACCAGCGCGGGAAGGTCAAGGGAGGGGGGGCATCGTTGGCTTTGGCGACGGCCAAGTTCGCCAGGACAGCCAACGTGGGCAGGAAACCAGCTCCAAGCGTGGCCAAGCGCCTGGGCACATCACGCTCAATAATGCACGTAGCCGCTCAACGGGCATTTCTGGGAAATGGGAATCTGGAAGGGGCCGTCAAAACTTTTGCAGGTACGGAATTTGGAATTCCGCGGCGCCGGGGTAGCCGCTTTTGGCTTGTCCCCGATGACCGTCGGGACTCTGGGACCCTGCGCGTAGCCGCTCAACGGGCATTTCTGGGAAGCGGGAATCTGGAAGGGGCCGTCAAAACTTTTGCAAGTATGGACCTTGGATGTTTGCCCCGCCGGGACTTGCGTGGACTGACCCGCGGTAAAGACGGCCACCGCCGCAAGCAGAAGAAAAAGTCTGTTTTTCACTGTCAAAGCCCTCCGACCCGCACGAGAAGTAAGATCAAATCACGGAAAGGTCAAACAGGAAACGATCTGAAATCGCGGCTTCTATTATATTAGAGACGCCAAATAAAACCCGGTGTCCTCACCGGGTTCCTAACTCATCTAAGCATTGGGCCTGTTGGGAATATCAACTCTTGCGATTGCGCGCCGCCAGTGTCCGCAGCCTCAGCGCGTTGAGGCGGATGAAACCTTCTGCATCCTTCTGGTCGTAGGCGCCGCGGTCGTCCTCGAAGGTGACCAGCGCGTCGGAATAGAGCGTCTTCCTCGACTTGCGGCCGGTGACAATGACGTTGCCCTTGTAGAGCTTCAGCCGCACCGTGCCTTCGACGTCTTCCTGGCTCTTGTCGATCATCGCCTGCAGCATCAGCCGCTCGGGCGCGAACCAGAAGCCGTTGTAGATCAGCTCGGCGTAGCGCGGCATGAACTCGTCCTTGAGGTGGGCCGCACCACGGTCGAGCGTGATCGATTCGATCGCCCGATGGGCGGCGATCAGGATGGTGCCGCCGGGGGTCTCGTAAACGCCGCGCGATTTCATGCCGACGAAACGGTTCTCGACCAGGTCGAGCCTGCCGATGCCGTTGTCCCGGCCGAGATCGTTCAGCGCCGCCAGCATCGTCGCCGGCGAGAGTTTCTTGCCGTCGAGCGCGATCGGATCGCCCTTGAGGAATTCGATCTCGATCTCGGTGACCTCATCCGGCGCATCCATCGGCGAGATGGTGCGCTGGTGGACGAATTCCGGCGGCTCGCTCCACGGGTCCTCCAGCACCTTGCCCTCGGAGGAGGAGTGCAGCAGGTTAGCGTCGACGGAAAACGGCGCGTCGCCCTTCTTGTCCTTCGGCACCGGGATCTGGTGCTGCTCGGCGAAATTGATGAGATCGGTGCGCGACTTGAACGACCAGTCGCGCCAGGGCGCGATAACCTTGATGTCGGGGTTGAGCGCATAGGCTGAGAGCTCGAAACGAACCTGGTCGTTACCCTTGCCGGTGGCGCCATGCGCGATGGCATCGGCGCCGGTCTCTTTTGCGATCTCGACAAGATGTTTCGAAATCAGCGGCCGAGCGATCGAGGTGCCGAGCAGATAGGTGCCTTCATAGACGGCGTTGGCGCGGAACATCGGAAAGACGAAATCGGATACGAACTCCTCGCGGACATCGACGATGCGGATGTCCTTGATGCCCATCATCTCGGCCTTGCGCCTGGCCGGCTCCAGCTCGCCACCCTGGCCTAGATCGGCGGTGAAGGTGACGACCTCGGCGCCGAGCTCGGTCTGCAGCCATTTCAGGATGATCGAGGTATCAAGGCCGCCGGAATAGGCGAGCACGACTTTCTTGACGGCTTTTGCTTTCGACATGGTGGGCAGTTCCGCGACAGGGGTTCTTCGCGGGCGAGGTATCACGGCGTTTTAGGCCAGCGCAAGGGACGAACGATGCCTGGACCAGATGCTTCATCTCCAAGAGGCTGGCGAGGACACGGCTCTTGCGCTATGGCTGCGCCGTCTTTTGCCGCTACGAGACGAGCCATGTCCTTCATCCCCGACAGTACGACGCTTATCCAGTTCTCCATCGCCACCTTCATCCTGGCGATCACGCCCGGGCCTGACATGACGCTGTTCGTCTCGCGCACGCTGAGCCAGGGCCGTGCCACCGGCTTTGCCTCCATGGCCGGCGCCTTGTGCGGCACGCTGATTCACACCACGCTGGTGGTGGTCGGCGTCTCGGCGCTGATCGTCGCCTCGCCGATGGCGTTCTTCGTGCTGAAGATTTTTGGCGCCGGCTATCTGGTCTTCCTGGCATGGCAGGCGATCACAAAAGGGTCGGCGTTTTCACCGGAGAAGAAGAGCGGGCCGCAGATCTCGCTGTTCCGCAGCTGGGCGGCGGGGCTCGGGGTCAATCTGCTCAACCCGAAGATCATCCTGTTCTTCATGACCTTCCTGCCGCAATTCGTCTCCGCGCATGATCCCGACGCGCCGGGAAAGCTGTTCTTCCTCGGCGCGATGTTCGTCGTGCTGGCGATCCCGGTAACGGCGCCGATGGTGCTGGCGGCGGAAAAATTCTCGGCCGTGATGAAATCCAGCCCGCGTGTGACCCGCGTCGTCGACTATCTGTTTGCCGGAGTTTTTTCGGCCTTCGCGCTCAAGATCCTGACGGCCCAGGCGAAATAGGGCGTCCGATCTGACGCCAGCTTCCGGCCGAGCGCCCGGCGCTCAGCCAGTAGAAAATACCGCCGACCATGCCGCAGCCGATCACCGCCAGCATGACGCTGGTATTGGTAACCTCGAAATTGGCATCGGCCGTCTGGTGGACGAAGCCAAGGAAGACCGCCGCCACCGCTGCGCCCGCCAGCGCATAGAACAGCCAGTCACGCCGGCCAAGGATCTCGGAGACGAGGATGGCGATGGCGGCCGGCATGAAGGCGAAATAGGCGACGAACAGCGCGACGAAGGGGATTGAAAACCACAGCGCCGCCTGCGCCGCCGGTTGCGTCTCGTCCGTTATCAGCCCAAGAGACGCCAGGAACATGACGTTAAGGAAGGCGCTTGCCGCCAGCGAAGCAACGCCGTAGCCGACAAGGATGACGGCGAAGCGGATCAGATAGGCGACGAGGCGGTTCACGCGAATTGTCCGGGCATTTGCAGGAACCGGCTCTCGACCAGGCGATAGACGGCTCCTGCCAAGCTTCCCGCAATGATTAGGGCCACCAACACGTCAACGTCCGGTGGCCTCTGTGCCGACGGATGCAGTTTCCAGACCGCAAATACGCACGTCCCAACGAAAGCTCCCCCGACGACAAAAAGAATCCAGCGTCTCGCCTCGAGAACTTGGGAAGCAATGACCATCGGGATTGCCAGCGGTGCGCCAAAGATGCCTGCGATCATCGCTCCAAGCAGCAACAGCGACCAACTATCTCGAGTGGACAGGAAAGCGGGAACACGCCACCACATCAGTGCATCGAGCAGGAAAAAGACCAGAGACATGGTGAAGGCAGCCAGGGCGTAGCAGAGCAAAGTCACTGCCAATCGCCTGAGGTATTTCACGCCTCGCCATGCCCCGCGATCATCATCGCTTCCAGCGCCAGCCGGTCGACCTTGCGCATGCGCTCGGAGTCCGACTTGAGCTGGCCGCAGGCGGCCAGGATGTCGCGGCCGCGCGGCGTGCGGATCGGCGAGGCATAGCCGGCATTGTTGATGTAATCGGCGAATTTCTCGATCGTTTCCCAGTCCGAGCACTGGTAGTTGGTGCCCGGCCACGGGTTGAACGGGATCAGATTGATCTTGGCCGGAATGCCCTTGAGCAGCTTGATCAGCGCCTTGGCGTCGTCGATGGAATCGTTGACGTCCTTCAGCATGACATATTCGAAGGTGATCCGCTTGGCGTTCGACAGGCCTGGATAGGCGCGGCAGGCAGCGATCAGATCCTTCAGCGGATACTTCTTGTTGATGGGCACCAAGAGATCGCGCAAATCGTCATTGGTGGCGTGCAGCGAGATCGCCAGCATGACGCCGATCTCCTCGCCGGTGCGGAAGATTTCGGGCACGACGCCGGAGGTCGACAGCGTGATGCGCCTCTTCGACAGGGAAAGCCCGTCGCCGTCGGATGCGATCAGCAGCGCCTTCTTCACCGCCTCGAAATTGTAGAGCGGCTCGCCCATGCCCATCATGACGACGTTGGACACTCTCCTGCCCTCGGCCGGCACGATGGCGCCGTCGGGCGTATCGCGGTCGGGGAAGTCGCCGAGCCGGTCGCGGGCGGTCAAGAGCTGGGCGAGGATTTCCTCCGCCGTCAGGTTGCGCACCAGCTTCTGCGTGCCGGTGTGGCAGAAGGAGCAGGTCAGCGTGCAGCCGACCTGCGAAGAGATGCACAGCGTGCCGCGGCCTTCTTCGGGAATGTAGACGGTCTCGATCTCGACCGGCCGGCCAGCGCCGCGCGGCGGAAAGCGGAACAGCCATTTGCGCGTTCCGTCGGAGGAAATCTGCTCCTCGACGATCTCGGGCCTGGCAACGGTGAAATGCGTGTCGAGGGCGGCGCGCAGATCCTTGGAGATATTGAACATGCCGGCAAAGTCGGAAACGCCGCGCACATAGATCCAATGCCAGAGCTGTTGGGCGCGCATTTTCGCCTGGCGCTCCGGCACGATGCCGGCGGCGACGAGGGCGGCCCCGAGTTCGGCGCGCGTCAAGCCGATCAGCGACGGCTTTTCAGGCGTCGTGCGGGTGCGCAACGCGTCACGCGCGCCTTCGGCGGTAAGATCGAATGTAAGGGTCATTGTTGCGCCAATATAAGCGATTTGCGGCCGAATACAGCATCGTGCCCGAAATCAAGCGCGGCGCATAGCACAGGTTAGCGGCGGAGTCATGCCGGGGTTCTTCCTTCTCCCCTTGTGGGAGAAGGGAAGACCGCGCCTAACCGCCTACTTGCACTTGGCGATCGAGGCCAGCGCCGCCGAGATGCCCTTCAGCGAGAAGACGTAGGTGGTGGTGTTGCCGCGGCCGGACTTGGCCGACACCTTCATGTCGGTGCCGGTCTTCATCGCGGCTATCAGCACCGGCTCCTCGGCGGCGTTCTCGACCCAGGCCGACTTGCCGCGCGTGAACATCGAAAAAGACTTCTTGTCGATGGTGACGGTGGCCTTGGAACCTTCCTGGAAGGTATAGCCGGCGATGAATTGCGGCTCGTAGGACACTTGCTGCCCAGGCCGCTGGCTGACGAAGAAGAACATGTCGCCGTGATCGAGCGTCGGCGGCTGCTTGTCGGTTGGCACCGTCAGGACATAGCAGACCTTGCCGCCGCCCGACGCCTGATAACTGTAGGTGCCCCAGGCATTATGCTGGCCGATCTTGGTTGCCGACTGCGCCAGCGCAGGCGCCGTCAAGGCCACCAGGGCCAGGCTGGAAACTATAGCAATCAATCCGCGCATCGCTTTTCCCGTATTCCACTGGTGCGGCGGCAGGCCGGCTCGGCGTCCTGCCCGTCGCTTCATTTTGATTTAATCTGGGTTACCAAACGGTGAAATTCCCCTGAGAAAAGGATGTTCACGCCAGGAAACCGCCGCCGTCTTCACGCTGCCGCTCGAAAAAGCGGCTGGCGCAATGTCCCTGCCGCGACTTGGAGGCCACGAAAACGGCAAGAGTTTGACTTTTCAAGCAGCTAGGTCTTGCCGCGATTCTCGCTTTTTGAGGTGCGTGACGAATTTCCCTGCAGGCGGTACCATGTCTGCGTTCGCCGCTACGGCGCTCGGCCAGGGTGCCCTCCCTGGCGGCTTACGGGAGATTTGGCCATGGCCGTTTCCGAGACAGTCCTGATCCTCGCGGGCGGCACAGCCGTCCTGGCGATTGTGTTCGGCATTCGTGTCGCCATGCGGCGGACGGCCGGTGGCGCGGTGCGCCGGTCGGATGCCGGGGAGACGGCGGGCGGATCGGGCGCGCCCGACGTGGCCGGGGTCATTGCGCTGCCGCCTTTGATCTTCCTTGGCTTCCTGGTGGCGGCAACCGTGCTCGAGGTGCTCGTGCCGCTCCCGGTCATGGCCGGGCAGGCGCTCGCCCGCTATCTGACCGGCGCTGTGCTCGCGGTGTGCGGCTTCGTGTTCATCTTTATGGCGGCGGGCCGCTTTCAGGCCGCTGGCACCAACATACCACCGACCTTGCCGACGACGGCGCTGGTCGTCGACGGTATCTATCGGCGCACCAGGAATCCGTTCTATCTGGGAACGACCCTCGTCTATCTGGGCCTCGGCGTCGCGGCCGGAAGTCTTTGGGCTATCGCGCTCGTCATCCCCCTGCTGTGGGTGATCAATACCGGCGTTATCGCGCCGGAAGAGCGCTATCTCGAGCGGAAGTTCGGAGATGCCTATCGCGCCTACAAGGCGCGGGTGCGGCGGTGGGTTTGACGGCCGGAAAGTCTCGCGCGATTTTTTGCGCCGTACCGGCTCAGCTCTTGTCGGCGATGGCCTGCCTGGCGGCGAGCCGGTGCGCCGGCGTGATGTGGGCGCTGACGGCGGTAATCGCGGCGGTCAGCACGGCGATGTCGTCGGTGAAGCCTAGCCCAAGGATGAAATCGGGGATGACGTCCGTCGGCAGCACGAAATAGCCGAGCGCAGCAAGCAAGGTGCCCTTGGCGCGAAGCGGCGTCTTCTTGTCCATGGCACAGTAATAGGCGGCGACCACCTCTTCCATGAACGGGATCTGCCGGGCGGCCTTCTTCGCCGTACGCCAGAACTTTTCGCGCACTTCGCTCTCGTTGCCCGGCTTGCTGCCGAGGCCGAAGAAATCAAAACCGGATTTTTGCGCCATCAACCTCTCCTTGCGGCCGTCGCGTGGCTTCACGCGTGACCGCGAGGCAAAATGTGGTGAAAGCCGAACCTCGCTGCAAGGTGCAGACAGGCTCAGCCGCCGAAATAGCGGTTCATTTTCCTGGCCAGATCGAAATCCAGCGCGGTCAGGCCGCCGGCGTCGTGCGTGCTGAGCGTCACGTTTACCGTCTTATAGACGTTCGACCAGTCGGGATGGTGGTCCATCTTCTCCGCGGCCAGGGCGACGCGGGCCATGAAGGCAAAGGCTTCGGAGAAATTCTTGAAGGTGAAGGTGCGGGTGATCGAGCCGCCATCCTTGGCCAGCGACCAGCCGTCGAGGCCGGCAAGTTCGGCGCGGATCGCTTCTTTTGCTAGTTTCTCCCTGGCCATGTCCGTCTACCGCATGATCCGCGAAGCGTCGGCGCCGCCGACCAAACGGCTGGCGACGCGGTTGTCAGCACCTGAAAGCGGCCAGGCCTCCTCGACGACGTAAGGCCCGCCGCCGACCGAATCGCGCGACGACATCAGCACGAAGCGGCCGACCCGGAACGGCAGCGTCGAAAAATTGCCGCGTGCCGACAGGTACTGGGCGACGTCGAGCGGGCTCGAATTGCGCAGGCGGGCCAGCGTCACATGCGGCATGAACTTGCGCGGGTCGGCCGGAATGCCGAGCCGCTGGCAGATGCGCTCGATCTCGGCCTGCAATGCGGAAAGATCGGGCGAAGCGGCGACCCCGGCCCACACCGCATGCGGCTTCTTCTGGCCGAAGGCGCCGACGCCGGACAGCGTCAGCGGGAAGGACGGGCGGTGAACACGGTCAAGCGCATTGGCGATGTCGTCGGCGACATGGCCCTCGACATCGCCGATGAAGCGCAGCGTCAGATGATAGTTTTCGACGTCGATCCAGCGGGCTCCCGGCAGGCCGCCCCTGAGCAGGGACAGCGAAAGAGCGGCATCACGCGGTATCTCGAGGGCGGTAAAAAGACGCGGCATGGGAAGCCTCCTGTCCTCGAATCGAACTCTTGCCCCTAGCGAATCATCGATATTCAAACGGGGCAAGGGGTTTGTTGGTCGCAGGCCTGCCTAAAAGCTTCCCTTGCGGAAGGTGTTGCGACGGCGAACCCTCGCCTTCAGGAATTGCCCCGGACCGCTTCAATGGTCTTCTCCACACTGGGCAGGATACCCTCGACGATACGGTCGACGCCTCGGGCGTTCGGATGAAGGCCGTCCTCGAGTTGCAGGACGGATTGACCGGCGATGCCCTCGAGAAAGAAAGGATAGAGCGGCACGCCATATTTTTCAGCCAGTCGCGGAAAGGTCGCGTCGAAGGCGTTCTGGTAGTCGGCGCCGAGATTGGGCGCCGCGCGCATTCCGGCAAGCAAAACGGCGATCTTGCGCTGCTTCAGCTTTGCCAGCATGGCGTCCAGGTTCTTTTCCGCTATGGCGGGCGAAACGCCGCGCAGCATGTCGTTGGCGCCGAGCTCCAGGATGACCAGTTGCGTGCCGTCCGGCACCGACCAGTCGAGCCGCGACAGACCGCCGCTCGTCGTATCGCCGGAGACGCCGGCGTTGGCGACCGTGACATCGTAGCCCTTGGCGCGCAGCGCCGCCTGCAGCTTCTCGGTGAAGCCCTGACCTGGCCCGAGGCCATAACCCGCCATCAGGCTGTCGCCGAAACCGACAATGGTGAATGGTTCAGCACGCGCCGACGAAATGGCGCCGCAAATGGCGAGGAAAAGGGCGAACGCTGCGGCAAAGGTGTGTTTGAAAGCCATGCGGCCGGCCCCATATGACCAGGAACATCTGTTGGCGAAGGCAGGTTTTCGTCTTTGTCGAGCATCGGATGCACTAGCCTTCATCCCCCATATAGGACGATTTGATTTTGGAAGAAGCCGTCATTTCGCTGAAAAACGTATCGCTGACGCTCGGCGAAGGTGCATCCTCGGTCCATGTGCTGAAGGGCGTCAGCCTCGATGTGGCGGGCGGCGAAGCGACAGGCATCGTTGGACCTTCAGGTTCGGGAAAGTCGACATTGCTGATGGTTTTGGCCGGGCTTGAAAGGGTCGATTCGGGCACGGTCCGAATTGCCGGCGAGCTGCTCAACGGCAAAAGCGAAGATCAGATCGCATCGTTTCGGGGACGAAACATCGGCATCGTGTTCCAGTCTTTCCATCTCATCCCCAATATGACGGCGCTGGAAAACGTTGCGGTCCCGCTGGAGCTTGCCGGCCATGTCGATCCATTCGGCGTGGCGGCACGCGAGCTGGCGGCGGTGGGCTTGAGCGATCGCGTCACCCATTACCCCGGCGAATTGTCTGGCGGCGAGCAGCAGCGCGTGGCGATCGCCCGGGCGCTGGCACCGTCGCCACGCATCCTGATCGCCGACGAGCCGACCGGCAATCTCGACCAGGCGACGGGGCGGCACGTCGCCGACCTGCTGTTTGCCAAGGCGGCCGAACGCGGCATGACGCTGGTGCTGGTCACGCATGACCCGGTACTCGCGGCGCGCTGCTCGCGCCAGGTGTCGATGCGGTCGGGGCTGATCGAAGACGCGCCTAAGCCGGCCACCAGGGCTGGCAGGATGACCGCATGATGCCGCTGGCGCGCACGCTGAGGCTCGCCTTTCGGTTTTCGCTGCGAGAAATGCGTGGCGGGCTGTCCGGCTTCCTGATCTTCCTTGCCTGCATCGCGCTCGGCGTCGCTGCGATCGGCGGCGTCAATTCGGTGGCGCAGGCTATTTCCGCCGGTGTTGCCGACCAGGGCCAGACGCTGCTCGGCGGTGATCTCCGCTTCCAGCTCAACCAACGCGATCCGACCAGAGCCGAACGCAGCTTCCTCGACCGGCTTGGCACGGTTTCGCACAGTGCCAATATGCGCTCGATGGCGAGGCTCGAGGACGGCTCCGACCAGGCGCTGGTCGAGGCCAAGGCGGTCGACGGCGCCTATCCGCTCTACGGCGCGCTGGAGACCGAGCCGGTGCTGTCGCGAGAAGATCTGTTCGGCGAAAAATCCGGGGTCTTCGGCGCCGCCGCGCCGGACCTCTTGTTCGAGCGGCTGAACCTTGGCATCGGTGACCGGCTGAAGCTCGGCAGCGCGACGTTCGAGCTGCGTGCCAGGCTGGTCAACGAGCCGGATGCAGTGTCGGATGGCTTCGGTTTTGCGCCGCGGCTGATGGTGTCGACCGACGGGCTTGCCGCTTCCGGCCTGATCCAGCCGGGCAGCCTGGTCGAGAACGCCTATAAGGTCCGCCTGCCTGGCGGCACCACTGAGGCACTGATCAAGGCGATCCAGGAGCAGGCGGCAAACCAGTTCCCGCAGGCCGGCTGGTCGATCCGCACCCGCAGCAACGCGGCGCCGGCGCTGTCCTCCAACATCGAACGGTTCTCGCAATTCCTGACTCTGGTTGGGTTGACGGCGCTGGTGGTCGGCGGCGTCGGCGTGGCCAATGCGGTGCGTGCCTATCTCGACGGCAAGCGCGGCGTCATCGCCACCTTCAAGAGCCTGGGGGCTTCGGGCGGCTTCGTCTTTGCCGTCTATCTGGTGCAGATCCTGATGATCGCCGCCCTCGGCATCACGCTAGGCCTTGTGCTTGGCGCGCTGATGCCGTTCGCGGCCAGCGCCGCACTCCAATCGGTCATTCCAGTGCCGGCGGAAGGTGGGTTCTATCCCGGCGCCCTCGGCATGGCAGCGCTGTTCGGGCTGCTGGTGACGCTGGCTTTCGCCTTGCTGCCGCTCGGCCGCGCCCGCGACGTGCCGGCAACGGCGCTGTTTCGCGAAATGGGTTTCGAGGGCCGCGGTTTTCCCCGCCCGCTCTATATCGCCGCGGCATTGGGCATCGCGCTGTTGCTCGCGGTACTGGCGATCCTGTTTTCCGGCGACCGCCGTATTGCCTCGATCTTCGTTGGCGCCACGATCTTTTCGTTCCTGGTGCTGCGTGTGGTCGGCTCGCTGGTGCAGTGGGCGGCGAAGAAAAGCCCGCGCGTGCGCTCGACCGCGCTCAGGCTCGCCATCGGCAACATCCATCGGCCTGGCGCCTTGACGCCGTCCGTGGTGCTGTCGTTGGGACTCGGGCTGACGCTGCTGGTGACGCTGGCGTTGATCGACGGCAATCTCAGGCGGCAGATCTCGGGCAGCCTGCCGGAAAGGGCACCGAACTTCTTCTTCGTCGATATCCAGAGCAGTGACGTCGATGCCTTCTCCGCGCTGGTCGGCAAAGAGGCACCGCAAGGCAGGCTGATCAAGGTGCCGATGTTGCGCGGCCGGGTGATGGCGCTCAACGGCGTCAATGTCGACAAGGTCAAGGTTCCGGCCGAAGGCGCCTGGGTACTGCGCGGCGACCGTGGCCTGACCTATGACGCAAAGCTGCCGGAGAATGCGACGCTGACCGAGGGCAGCTGGTGGCCGGAGAACTATGCCGGCGAGCCGCTGGTCTCGTTTTCCGCCGAGGAAGGCAAAGAGATCGGGCTGAAGCTCGGCGACACCATCACCGTCAACGTGCTCGGCCGCAACATCACGGCCAAGATCGCCAATTTCCGCCAGGTCGAATGGGAAACCATAGGCATCAATTTCGTCATGGTGTTCTCGCCCAACACGTTCGCCGGTGCGCCGCATGGCTGGTTGGCGACGCTGACCGAGACGAATGCGTCGGCAGCCGACGATGCGCATCTTCTCAACGCCGTCACGCGTGCCTTTCCCGCGGTGACGACGGTCAGGGTCAAGGACGCGCTCGAAATCGTCAACCGGCTGGTGGCGCAGCTCGGCACAGCAATCAGGGCAGCAGCGGGGGTGGCGTTGATCGCCTCGGTGCTGGTGCTGGCCGGGGCGCTCGCCGCCAGCAACCGGGCTCGCATTCACGACGCGGTGGTGCTGAAGACCCTGGGTGCGACCAGAAAAACGCTGATCGCCGCGTTTTCGCTGGAATACATGCTGATCGGCCTTGCTACCGCGATCTTCGCGCTGGCGGCGGGCGCTGTGGCGGCATGGTTCGTCGTCGCGCGCATCATGACGCTGCCATCGCACTTCATGCCCGAGGTGGCGGTGGCGACCATCGGCTTTTCGCTGGTGGTCACGGTCGGCATCGGCCTTGCCGGCACGTGGCGGGTGCTGGGCCACAAGGCGGCGCCGGTGCTGCGGAATCTTTGAGCCAGAGCCGGTTTCGATTAAATCTCGGTAATGTTCCGGGCGGGAAGGCCAATAAAACCGTATCTCCGGCACTTCACGGAGCATTACGCTTGGTTACGGTCTTGTCCTTTACGCCAAGAACCATCATATTTCGGCGCAGGCATGCTGGAGCCCCGCCAGCGGCGCCTGGGTTCAAAAGGACCTGACACCGGACGGGGCAGAAGCAATATGAGGATTTCCATGGCTGATCCCGTTCGCAATTATCAGACGCGCGCCGTGCCCGGCGCCGGCGTCGATGCTGCCATCGACCAGGGCCTGCGGGCCTACATGATTAAGGTCTACAATCTGATGGGGCTTGGCCTCCTCATCACCGGCCTTGCCGCGGTCGGCACAATCATGCTGGCCACTACCAGCGATCCCGCCTCGGCGGTCGCGACGTTGCCAAGCGGCGAGATGCTGACCTCGTTCGGCTACGCGATCTTCGGCTCGCCGCTGAAATGGCTGGTGATCTTCGCCCCGCTGGCAGCGGTGATGTTCCTGTCGTTCCGCGTCCAGTCGATGAGCGTTTCGGCCGCGCAGACGACATTCTGGGTCTACGCCGGCCTCGTCGGCCTGTCGCTGTCGTCGATCTTCCTGGTCTACACCACCGCCAGCATCTCGCAGACCTTCTTCGCCACCGCCGCCGCCTTTGGCGGGCTGTCGCTCTACGGCTACACGACCAAGCGCGATCTCTCGGCGTTCGGGTCGTTCCTGGTCATGGGCCTGGTCGGCCTGATCATCGCGATGGTGATCAACATCTTCCTGCAGTCGTCGGCGCTTTCCTTCGCCGTTTCGGCGATCGGCGTGCTGATCTTCGCTGGCCTCACCGCCTACGACACGCAGAACATCAAGGAGATGTACTTCGAGGGCGACGAGACCGATGTCGCCGGCCGCAAGGCGATCATGGGCGCATTGAGGCTCTATCTCGACTTCATCAACCTGTTTATGTTTCTGCTGCAGTTCATGGGCGACCGTCGCTAAGTACGGTTTTCCTGGACCAGCGAGTTTGGAAAGGGCGGCCCAATGGCCGCCCTTTTCTTTTGTCCCGGCTTTTGCTGTGATATAGGGCAGATGAACGACGTGCCTAAATTATGAGCAGCATCACGATACGCGCCGCGACATTGGCCGACCTTGACCAGATCACGGAAATCTATGCCGACGCGGTGATAAACGGCACGGCGAGCTACGAACTCGAACCGCCGAGCCGCGCCGAGATGGGCACGCGCTTCGACACTCTGATGGCGGGCGGCTTTCCCTATCTCGTTGCGGAAAAGGCCGGCGCCGTGCTCGGCTATGCCTATGCCGGGGCGTTCCGGCCGCGCCCGGCCTACCGCTTCGTCGTCGAGGATTCCGTCTATGTCGCGCCCGAGGCCAAAGGGCAAGGCGTCGGGCTGCTCTTGATGCAAGGGCTGATCGAAGCGGCCAAGGCGGCGGGTTTTCGCCAGATCATCGCGGTGATCGGCGACGGCCGGCCCGACAGCGCCTCGGTAAGGTTGCACGAGAAGCTCGGCTTTCGTCATTCCGGCCGCCTGGAAGGCTCAGGCTATAAGCACGGACGCTGGCTGGACACGGTTTTCATGCAGCTGCCGATCAACGGCGGGGCGTCCATCCCGCCTGATCCGCAATCGCTGCCCGAGCGCAAGTTCCGCCTGCAAAAATAAAGGGTTACGCCTCGACCAGCTTCAGTGTTCGGTCGAACACGCCAAGCACCCGGCCGAGTTCCTGGCCGCGCTTGAGGATGCGCCCGCCGGCGGCGATGACGGCGAACGCGCCTTGCCGGCGCGCCAGCTTCGGATCCTTGACGATCTGGAAAAGCGGCACTTCGCTGGTGCGGCGGAAGACGGAAAAAACGGCGCGGTCGGCGAGATGGTCGATGGCATAGTCGCGCCACTCATTGGCGGCAACCATACGGCCGTAGAGCCTGAGGATCTGGTCCAGTTCGCGCCGGTCGAACCGCACCGGCTGGTCGAGGCGTTCGCGTCTTGCCTCATGCAGCGGGATCAATATTGCGGATG
This sequence comes from Mesorhizobium sp. M0968, assembly GCF_040319065.1. NCBI lineage: Bacteria > Pseudomonadati > Pseudomonadota > Alphaproteobacteria > Hyphomicrobiales > Phyllobacteriaceae > Mesorhizobium > Mesorhizobium sp. M0968. The sequence continues at coordinate 72,053 of NZ_JAMYNL010000009.1, read as the reverse complement.
CGTCCCCATCCTCCGTCCCGCTGCTGCGATCAGTCATGCCTGGATCCTCGCAATGAATCGTACGCCGACCAAAGTTGGCGCTTTCGTTGCCGAATTGCAAGGCCCGGCCGGGCAACGGCAGCACCGCGCGGTTTCTCCAGCGTCCAGTCACGTTTGCGAAACGCCTGTTGAAATTGGTGATGCTTTGCCACAATCCTGCCCTTTTTTATCCGTGCTCATGCCCCAATGTCCGACGAATTTACCGGCGTTGCCTGAGACGGTTCGGTCCGGCACCGGCTCGTAAACCCCAAGCCCCCCGCCCACGGGTCTGCGTCGGATCGAACCAACCTCGGTTTTTCCTTGGAAAGATCGGGTGCGACGATCCCAAAACCTAAATGACCGGCGTCAGAAGCAAGCTGACGCCGGTTTTTTATTGGCCGTGGCGATGCGATCCATCCAGATAGGCTGTCGTCGGAGGCTTGAGCGCGGTTATCCCTTCTCCCCTTGTGGGAGAAGGTGTCGCCGAAGGCGACGGATGAGGGGTGTTCCAGCTTGGCAATTTCCTTGAAATCGCCGCCGCCTCAATTCTTCCAGCACCCCTCAACCGTCTCGGCGCTGCGCGCCGATCCACCTTCTCCCACAAGGGGAGAAGGAGAGGTCCCCGCTTAAGGCTTGCGGATAAAGGCTGCGCCCAGGATCGGCCCGGGCATGCCGTCCTTGCCGACCGACTGCAGCAGCACGGCGCAGCCGCCCTTCTTGGCGATCTCGCTCATCGGCAGTTCGTAGCGCTGCGCCTTGCCGTGCCACATGCCGGCGGTCTGGATGCTGGAGACGGCGTTCCAGTAGGTCATGCTGCGGCCGCTGTTTTCGCCCTTGCCGATCTTTATCGTCTGCGGCGGATTGAAATAGACGATGACGACATGCGCGTCGGTTGGGCCGGTCACAGCGTCGCCGGCATCGATCATGACGCGATCGCTGGTCCGGCTGACCTTGATGCCGACGCGCATGCCTTCGCCGACCCTCTCCATGCGGGCCAGCGCGCCGTCGACTTCCTTGCGGCTGGCGCCGTTGACATGGCTGCGGCCGTTTATGACGGCTTGCGGGGTGTAGACGGAACGACTGCCGAAGGCGCGCATATACTCGTATTGCCGCTCGGTATTTTCCTTGCGGCTCAGCGTGTCCTGCCAGCCGAGGTAATCCCAATAATCGACATGATAGGCGAGCGCGACGATGTCCTCTTTGGCGGCGAGCTCGGCGAAGAATTCATCTGCCGGCGGACAGGAGTTGCATCCCTGGCTGGTGAAGAGCTCGACGACGCCTAATGGCTTGTCGGTTGGCTCGGCAAGGGCCCTGCCGGCAAACGCCGAGAGGGCCAGCGCAAGGGCCGCAAGCCGCAATGGTCTTCGAGATGGCATAGCCGTTCCGATCCCGCCGGTGACGCCGGCTTTGTTCTGGTTGTCGAAATATGTGGCAGAAGCGGCAGTCAACGGGAAGTCACGTTGCGGTGAAATTTTGCCGTTGCAACCGCTGGCAAGGGCGCAATAGGTGGACTTGCACTTTACGATGGAAGCGATTCGGGCGGCAATCAGCATGTGGCAATCTCTCCTGGCGCCGGTCGACCTCTATTGCGAACGGACGGGGCCGGAATTCTGGGCCGAGCCGCTCAATGCGCTGAGCAATCTGGCTTTTTTTGCCGCCGGGCTATGGGGTGTCTGGCAGGTGCGCAAGCGCGGCACCGGCACCTTCGCCGAAGTGCTGGCCTGGTGGGTGGTGGCGATCGGCGTCGGCTCGTCGCTGTTCCACACCTTTGCCAACCGTGGCACGGTCTGGGCCGACGTGCTGCCGATCGCCGGGTTCACGCTGGCCTACACGCTGTTCAACCTGCGGCGTTTTCTCGGCATGAAATGGGGCAAGGCGATCGCCATTTTCGTCGCCTTCTATGCCGTCGCCGGGCTGGTGACCTTTGCCGTGCCCGACTGGCTGCGCCAGGCGTCGAACGGGACGACCGGCTATCTGCCGCCCTTCCTGGCGCTCGCCTTCTTCGGCGCCATGGTGGCGGCCAGCGGCAACCGTGCCGGCTGGTACAATCTGGCGGGCTCGGCGATCTTCGTCGTGTCGGTCATCTGCCGGATGATCGATCCGCTGGTCTGCGGCGGCTTTCCGCTCGGCACGCATTTCCTGTGGCACATATTCAACGGGCTGATGCTCGGCGTGCTGCTGGCGGCGACAGCGCGGTTCGGAAAGCCGGGAATTAGGGCAGTAGGGCAGTAGGGCAGTAGGGCAGTAGGGCAGTAGGGCAGTAGGGGATAAGTCGCTTCTCCTTGCTTCACCCTACTGCCCTACTCCCTTATTGCCCTACTCCCTTAAGCGGCCAGATCGCGCAGCACGTATTGCAGGATGCCGCCATTCTTGAAGTAGTCGAGCTCGTCCAGCGTATCGATGCGGCAGATGATCGGAACCTCTTTGACGCTGCCGTCGCCGTAGGTGATCCTGGCGATCATCTTCTGCCGCGGCTTGATGTTCCCCAGTCCGTCGATCTCGACCAGTTCGTCGCCCTTGAGGTTGAGCGAGGCCCATGAGGTGCCTTCCTCGAAGACGAAGGGGATCACGCCCATGCCGACCAAATTGGAGCGGTGGATGCGCTCGAAGGACTGGGCGATGACCGCGCGGACGCCCAGCAAATTGGTGCCCTTGGCCGCCCAGTCACGCGACGAGCCGTTGCCATATTCGACGCCGGCGAAGATGACCAGCGGCACGCCTTCCTTCTTGTATCGCATGGCGGCGTCGTAGATCGATTCCTCTTCTTTCGACGGGTAATGGATGGTGTAGCCGCCCTCGCGGCCGTTCTCGCCCAGCATGTGGTTGCGGATGCGGATGTTGGCGAAGGTGCCGCGCATCATTACCTCATGATTGCCGCGGCGCGTGCCGTACTGGTTGAAATCGGCGACGCCGACGCCGTGGTCGGTGAGGTACTTGCCGGCCGGCGAGGCCGCCTTGATCGAACCGGCCGGCGAAATGTGGTCGGTGGTGATCTTGTCGCCGAACAGACCGAGCACACGCGCGCCCTTGATATCGCCGATCTTGCCGAAGCCCGACGTCATGCCGGCGAAATAGGGCGGGTTCTGCACATAGGTGGAATTGTCGTCCCAGGCATAGGTCTGGCCTTCCGGCGCCTTGACGTTCTGCCAGTACTCGTCGCCCTTGAAGACGTCTGCATATTTGCGGGCGAACAATTCGCGCGTGACGTTCTTCTCGATGAATTCCTGGATCTCGACCGAACTCGGCCAGATATCCTTGAGATAGACCGGATTGCCGTTGCGATCCTCGCCGAGCGGTTCGGTGGTCAGATCCTTGGTCACGGTCCCGGCCAGCGCGTGGGCGACGACCAGTGGCGGCGAGGCGAGATAGTTCGCTTGCACGTCGGGCGAGACGCGGCCTTCGAAATTGCGGTTGCCGGACAAGACTGCCGCAGCAATCAAGCCCTTATCGTTGATGGTCTTGGAGATCGGCGCCGGCAATGGGCCGGAATTGCCGATGCAGGTGGTGCAGCCGAAGCCGACCAGGTTGAAGCCGATCTGGTCGAGCTCCTTCTGCAGGCCGGATTTCTCGAGATATTCGGCGACGACCTGGCTGCCCGGCGCCAATGAGGTCTTGACCCACGGCTTCTGCTTGAGGCCGAGCCGGTTGGCATTGCGCGCCAACAGCCCGGCGCCGATCAGCACGCTCGGGTTCGATGTGTTGGTGCAGGAGGTGATGGCGGCGATGACCACATCGCCATGGCCAAGATCGTAGCTCGTGCCCTCGACGGCATAGCGCTTGTCGATTTCGGCGGCCTTCCTGTATTCGGACTCCATGGCCTTGGCGAAGCCAGCCGGAATGTCTTCAAGTGCGACCCGGCCTTCCGGCCGCTTCGGGCCGGCCATCGACGGGACGACACTGCCGAGATCGAGCTCCAGCAGGTCGGTGAAGACCGGATCGGCCGAGCCGGCATCGCGCCACAAGCCTTGCGCCTTCGAATAGGCCTCGACCAGGGCGATGCGGCTTTCGTCGCGACCGGACATTGTCAGATAGCGGATGGTTTCGCTGTCGACCGGGAAGAAGCCGCAGGTGGCGCCATATTCCGGCGCCATGTTGCCGATGGTGGCGCGGTCGGCCAGCGTCATGTTGGACAGGCCCGGCCCGAAGAATTCGACGAACTTGCCGACGACGCCCTTCTTGCGCAGCATCTGGGTGACGGTGAGCACCAGGTCGGTGGCGGTGACGCCTTCCCTCAGCCTGCCGGTGAGCCGGAAGCCGATGACTTCAGGCAGCAGCATCGAGACCGGCTGGCCAAGCATCGCGGCCTCCGCCTCGATGCCGCCGACGCCCCAGCCGAGCACGCCGAGGCCGTTGATCATCGTGGTATGTGAATCGGTGCCGACGCAGGTGTCGGGATAGGCGGTGGTCTCGCCGTCTTCGCTGTTGGTCCACACGACCTGGCCGAGATATTCGAGATTGACCTGATGGCAGATGCCGGTGCCGGGCGGCACGACGCGGAAATTGCGGAACGCCTGCTGGCCCCATTTCAGGAACTTGTAGCGTTCCTCGTTGCGCTCATATTCAAGCTCGACATTGCGAGCGAAAGCCAACGGCGTGCCGAATTCGTCGACGATGACCGAGTGGTCGATGACCAGATCGACCGGCACCAGCGGATTGATCTTTTGCGGATCGCCGCCGAGCGAGGCCATGGCGTCGCGCATGGCGGCAAGGTCGACCACGGCTGGAACGCCGGTGAAATCCTGCATCAGCACGCGAGCCGGGCGATAGGCGATCTCGACGCCGGCGGTGCCCCGGTCAGTCAGCCAGCCGGCGACCGCCTGGATGCTCTCCTTGGTAACGGAACGGCCGTCCTCGTTGCGCAGCAGATTCTCCAGCAGCACCTTCATCGAATAGGGCAATTGGGCAATACCGGTGAGGCCGTTCTTTTCGGCCTCGACAAGGTCATAGTAAATGTACTCGGTGCCGCTGGCGGTCAGCGTGCGGCGGCAATTGAAGCTGTCGAGTGATTTGGACACGTGCGATCCCTAACTGTCGGTTGCCGGAAGGGAACGGACGCCAGTGGGCATGCAAATCACGCGCAAAGGTGCGGGTACGGCCATTTCCGCTATCCGTTCCCAAGCGTCCGGGCCGTTCAAGGCGGCACGCGCGCTGGTTCGGCGCAAATTCGGTTCCCGTGCCGACCGCTGGCACGGATGATGCGGATATAGAGAATTTTCTGGAATAGTTCTAGACACGGAATCGCCATTTTTGCTGCGGCGCACCGAAGCCGCGCCTGAACTTTCGGCGAAGGGGGACGGATGCGGCTGATCGCCGAAAATCTGGGCGGCGAACGCGGCGGCGAGACGGTATTTTCCGGCATCGAATTCGCGCTGGGGGATGGCCAGGCGCTGGTCGTCACCGGGCCGAACGGCGCCGGCAAATCGACGCTGCTCAGGATCGTCGCCGGACTGTTGCCGGTGGCGGCAGGCCGTGTGCGGCTCGAAGGTGGTGGCGAAGACTTTCCGTCGGCCGCCTCGGCGTGTCACTATCTCGGCCACCTCAACGCGATGAAGACGGCGCTGAGCGTTACGGAAAACCTGTGCTTCTGGCGCGATTTTTCGGGCGCCGGTTCCGCGGGTGTTGAAGAGGCGCTGGAAACCGTCGGGCTGGGCGGCATCGGCCATCTGCCTTTCGGCTATCTCTCGACCGGGCAACGTCGCCGCGCGGCGATTGCAAAACTGCTGGTAAGCCACCGGCCATTGTGGCTGCTCGATGAGCCGACGGCAGGACTGGACAAGGCTTCGGAGGAGAGATTCGGCGAATTGATGGGGAAACACCTCGAGAGTGGGGGGATCGTGGTTGCGGCGACGCATTTGCCGCTGGGGATCGAGGGAAAGGAATTGAGGATGACCGGCTGATGTTGGCATTCCTTCACGGGCGAAAGCATCTCACATCATGCTAGCCCTCTTCCTGCGCGACATCCGCCTGAGTATCCGCGCCGGCGGCGGGGCGCTTACCGGCGTGATTTTCTTTCTCGCCGTTATCGCGACCATCCCCTTCGGCGTCGGTCCCGAGCTGAAGCTGCTGGCCCGCATCGGCCCGGCGATCCTGTGGATCGCCGCATTGCTGGCCTGCTTGCTCGGCCTCGACCGGCTGTTCCAGGCCGACCGCGAGGACGGCTCGCTCGATCTTCTGGTGCTTGGCAACGACCGGCACATGCTGGCCTTGACCGTTCTGACGAAATGCCTGGCGCATTGGGCGGGAAGCGTGCTGCCGCTGGTCATCGCCGCTCCCTTGCTCGGCCTGTTCATGAACATGGAGCCCATCGGCATCGGTGCGACGGCGCTGACGCTTCTGGTCGGTACGCCGGCGATCACCTTCATCGGTGCCGCCGGTGCCGCGGTGGCGGTGGCGCTGCCGCGCGGGGGCCTGCTGATCTCGGTGCTGGTGCTGCCGCTAACCATTCCCGTGCTGATCTTCGGCGTATCAGCAAGCTATGGCGCGGTGGCGAACCCCGATCCTTTTCTGCAGCCCTTCCTCATTCTCGCCGCGCTGACCCTGTTCCTTGCCGTGCTCGGGCCGGTGGCGGCGGCGCTGGCGCTTCGGCACGGAACGGATTGATGTGGCCGCTGCGCATAGAGAACCCGATCTTTCTCCAGACAATCTACGGCAACTATCCGGACCTGTCTTCCGTCGAGGTAACCAAGGCCGAAATCAATCGTGAAGGGCCTAGCATGTACCTTTCCTTCATCTCGACCGTCCTCCCCTACCGGCCCCCCGCCAAATGGGCGGCGTTCAATGCCGTGTCTTTCGGGCTTGAGTTCATCGCGGTCGAATCGATTAGCCTTCGCAAGTTCCGGAGCCATGGCTGGAGTGCAATCAGGATGTGGGATGACGCCGGTAGAATCCTGCTTACCTGCGAAGGGGCTGTCAGGCTGTCTCTGACGTGCCAATACATGCGTATCAAAAACATATCAGGTGTTTTGCGTTCGCAGTGACCTTCGGCTTGCGATAACCGCAAATCTGCCGCAGACCCGTTCATTGCGACAAACAGCCGGTGAGGCTATGAATTCCGCCGTGAGAAGCCTTGGATCGGGAAAATGAGCGTTCACGCCCTTTATGTCACCGCCGCCTATGCGATCACGGCCGTGGTGCTGGGTGGGCTGATCGGCTGGATTCTGCTCGACCAGCGCGGCCGCAAGCGAGAGCTTGCCGAGCTGGAGGCATCCGGCGTGCGCCGGCGCTCCGATAAGGCAGTAAAATCATGAGCACGGAAACCCAAACACCGGCGCGCCGCCGCCTGATCGTGCTGCTGCCGCTGGTGGTCTTTCTCGGGCTGGCGGGATTGTTCCTGGCGCAGCTTTTGTCCGGGCGCGACGTGTCGGAAGTGCCGTCAGCGCTGATCGGCCTGCCGGCGCCGCAGACCAACCTGCCGGCGCTCGAAGGCACCAATTTGCCGGGCCTCGATTCAAAACAGTTCGCCGGCAAGGTGACGCTGGTCAACGTCTTCGCGTCCTGGTGCGCGCCGTGCCGCGAAGAGCATCCTGTGCTGCTGGCGCTGTCGCAGGACAGACGCTTCGTCATGGCGGCGCTGAACTACAAGGACCAGCCGGAAAACGCCCGTCGGTTCCTTGGCGATCTCGGCAATCCATTCCAGGCGATCGGCGTCGACCAAGCCGGACGCACGGCGATCGACTGGGGTGTCTACGGCGTGCCGGAAACCTTCGTCATCGGCAAGGATGGCAAGATCGCCTATAAGCATGTCGGGCCGCTGACGCCGGACTCGGCGCGGACGCTGCTGTTACCCGAAATCGAGAAGGCGCTCGCGGCTCCGGGCTGAGACACCTGAAACGCGATGGACGAACGAGACATCCGCGATCATTTTCTGGCACAGGCGAAAGCCTGCGATGGACTTGGCTCGCCTTTCACCGCGAATTTATGCCGTGCGCTCGCTAAGGTTCTCGACGCAAACACCAGGACCGGGCAGGCGGTGCTCGGTTGGCCGGGCGACGCGCGCGCCGACGCCCTCGCATTGCGGCTTTGCGGCGCGCTGCATGGGTTGGTCCTGACGGGTGCCAATGAGCGATTGGCACTGATCTATCCGCCCAACCAGACAAGCGAATCCGAGATCGCGGCGGTGCTGCCGGAGGCAATTGCGCGATCCGACGAGCGGATCGTCGCCGGCCTCGCCGGTGCGCCGCAGACCAATGAAATCGCCCGGTCGGCGATGCTGCTGCCTGGATTTCTGACGGTCGCGCGGGAAACCGGCCTGCCGCTGGACTTGTGCGAGATTGGCGCCAGCGCTGGGCTCAATCTCCTGTTCGACAGCTTTCACTACCGCTACGGCGATGCCGAGTGGGGCGACCGGACCTCCACCGTTCGGTTGGCGCCGGAGGTGCGCGGACTCGCTGTTCCGCTTGGTAGAGCGATCGACGTCCGCCACCGCGCCGGCTGTGACATCGCGCCGGTAGATGTCGCCGACGCAGCCACACGGTTACGGCTTCGGTCTTACGTCTGGGCCGATCAGGCTACGCGGCTGGCCCGGCTCGACGCTGCGCTGTCACTTGCCGAAAAGTTTCGACCGCCACTTGTCAAAGCGGACGCGGCGGATTTTGTCGGGAAGGCGCTGGCCGCGCGGCAGGAGGGTGGCGCTTTTGTGCTCTATCATTCGATCATGTGGCAATACCTGCCGCGGGCGACCAAGGATGCGATCATCGTCGCCCTGGAGCAGGCGGGCAGACAGGCCACGGCCGCTGCGCCTATCGCAAGGCTGAGGATGGAGCCGCGCGATCCCACAAACAATTGGGCGGTACTCAGCCTGACTTTATGGCCGGGCGGCGAGACGCACCGCCTGGCCCATTGCGATTACCACGGCCGCTGGATCGAATGGGTGGGCTAAGCCCGATCCCATTCACTCAGCCGTAGATCTGCTTGTGGACCTGGTAGAGCATTTCTGAGCGGTCGGCGCGCATGTCGGCGAGGTCGCGGCTGCTGAAGCTGTCGATTTCGGCGACGAGGCGGTTGTAATGCCGGCGCTTGGCGATGCTGGCGCGAGCGCGGCTCATGAGGCTGTCGATGATCATAGCGAGTTTCCTTTTGCGCCGCATTTCGCGGCCAGTTGTTCCTCCCTTGATCGATACGGAGCATGACATAGTTATGGTGCGTTGCAAAAATAAGATGTTGCAATGCACCATTGCGCTGGGCGCATAGCCGGTTAACGGGATGTGACCTGCCGTCCGGGCCAGCATTCGCTTCCATAATGCTTCAGACGCATCATCGATCTTGCCATATCGATCGCAGGCTGGCTTGATCGCGCCCTTGCCAAGCGACTGCTACCGGGAGGAACCATGGCCAGCGAATTCTACGAAGTTCTCGATCCGCGCTTTTCGCGGCTTTTCAACGGCAATGCACAGGTGGACAGGCTGTTTACCGGCTGCCGATGGGCGGAAGGACCGGCCTGGTTTGCAGCCGGGCGCTATGTGGTTTGGTCCGACATCCCGAACAATCGCATGCTGCGTTACGACGAGACCGACGGCAGCGTCAGCGTGTTCCGTCAGCCGTCCGGCAATTCCAACGGCAACACCGTCGACCGGCAAGGCCGGCTGGTTACTTGCGAGCATTCCGGCCGCCGCGTCAGCCGCACCGAGCATGACGGCTCGGTCATCACCATCACCGACAAATGGCGCGGCAAGCGGCTGAACTCGCCCAATGACGCGGTGGTCAAGTCCGATGGCTCGATCTGGTTCACCGATCCGAGCTACGGCATCGATACCGATTACGAGGGCGACAAGGCCGAAAGCGAGATCGGCGCCTGCCATGTCTACCGGGTCGATCCCGGCACCGGCGAGACCGAGGCGGTGATCACCGACATGGTCAGGCCCAACGGGCTCGCCTTCTCGCTCGACGAGAGCAAGCTCTATGTCGCAGATACCGGCCGCACGCATGGTGCGCAAAACCCAGCGCACATCCGGGTGTTCAATGTCGGCCAGGGCGGCAAGACGGTCTCAGGCGAAAAGGTCTTTGCCGACTGCACCGCCGGCCTGTTCGACGGTTTCAGGCTGGATGCGGACGGCCGCATCTGGACCAGCACCGCCGACGGGGTCCATTGCTACGATCCAGACGGGACGCTGATCGGCAAGGTCAAGGTACCAGAAGTCGTTGCTAATTGCGTGTTCGGCGGCAACAAGCTGAACTGCCTCTACATCGCCGGCACCACATCGCTCTACATGGTCCGGCTCATGGTCAACGGCGCCAAAACCTACTGAGCGGCTGCCAAGCATATGCAAGGGAGGGAACCATGCCATTCGTGAATATCCGCCTGGTCAAGGAGGTGATTGCCGACGACCCGGCCGGCAAAAAGGCCGCGATCGCCGCCCAGGTGACAGCGGCCATCACCGGCGTCACCGGCCTGACCAACAACGATGTCTGGGTGGTTTTCGAGGAGGTCGCTGCACGCGACTGGTTCGTCGGCGGGACCGACGTCGAGACGCGGAGACGGAAGGGCTAATCTCCCGACGGAACGGCAGCGAGGCGGAAGTTTGCGAGAGGCCTGCGGGACAGCGCCCCCTCTGCCCTGCCGGCCATCTCCCCCACGAGGGCCCACTTGGGGGAGATCGGCAGCTTCGTCGCCTAGCCCGTCTTTCACCGTTGGAGGTTGGCGAAAGCGGGGATGACGGCCAATCTCCCTCCAAGAGGGGGAGATGTCCGGCAGGACAGAGGGGGGCGCGAAGGATCGCCGACGCTCGCTTCGCGTTCGCTCTGCCCTGGGATAACGACAGCACGATGGCCGCCACTTAACGCGAGCGGATGAACTCCGCGAAGGCGGATAGGGCATCGCGCATCGTCAGCCGGTTTTCCGGCTGCGATAAGATATCCTCCACCTCCGGCGGCTTCTTGCCGAGCAGCGCTATTTCGAGCGCTGCCTCCCCATAGAGCGCGAAAGACATTGTCCGCATGACCTCGGCCAGTGCGGCGCGGGCAAACAGCGAGCGCGGCGAGGCGTGGACCAGCATGGCCGGTTTGCCGACGGCGGCATCGCGCGACACCAGCCAGTCGAGCGCGTTCTTCAGGCCGCCTGGCATACCGTGGGCATATTCCGGGCAGGAGACAATGAGGCCGTCAGCGGCGGTGACCGCGTCGATCAGCGCCGCTGCTTGCGGCGGCGTCCGCTCGCCTTCGTCGTCGGGGTTGAAGATCGGCAGCCGGCCAAGTCCATCGTAGACGGAGACGTGACAGTCCGGCGGCGCGTTTTGCGCGAGTGCCGCGACCAGGGCCGAATTGGTCGAGGCGGCGCGCAGGCTGCCGGAGATGGCGAGGATGTTCAGCAAAGGAATGGAGACCGGCTTGGGCGATTCGTTGCCGGGCACGCTACCACATGGTCTCCCTGTATTCCTCATCCAGCCAGCGGTCGGTCGCCTCGGCCGAATCGGCGAGCGCCAGCTGGTCGCGCAGGATCTGGCCGAGCGTCGGCAGCGTCGCGCGGTCGTACCAGCTCTCCGGCTTCCACAGTTCGGAGCGCATGAAGGCCTTGGCGCAATGCATATAGGCGGCCTTGACCGTCACCACGACGACGCTTTGCGGCGCCTTGCCGTCGACCGCCAGCCGCTCGCGTAACGCCGCATCGACGGTTATGCGGGCATCGCCGTTGACACGCAGCGTCTCGTTCATGCCGGGAATGAGGAAGAGCAGCCCGACCGAGGGATTGAGAAGGATGTTGTCCAGCGTGTCGAGCCGGTTGTTGCCCGGCCGGTCGGGGATGGCGATGGTCTTCTCGTCGAGCACTGCCACAAAACCCGGCCTGTCGCCCTTGGGCGTCACATCGGCATTGCCGGCGCCGTCGGACGAGCCGATCAGCACGAACGGGCTCTTGCCGATGAATGAACGGCAGTGGCCGTCCAATGTCTTCAATTCCTTGCGGATCGAGCCGTCGGTCAGCCGAGGCGTCTTGTAGATCGTCCTCAACTCGTCGCGCGTGGTGATGAATTCCATGCCCCTCTCCCCTTATTCTGATGCAATTCCCTAGGGAAAACGCTACGCGCTTTTCCCGGGAAAACCGCTACACACTTTCCTGGAATTGCTCTATTTGCCGGCCTTCTCTTCCTTGCCGGCCTTGTCCTCGAGCGAATGGCGCAGGATCAACGGCATTTGGCTTAACGTGAAGACAAGGGTAATGGGAATCGTGCCCCAGACCTTGAAATAAAGCCAGGCTTCCTCAGAAAAGTTGCGCCACACGATCTCGTTCAGCGCAGCCAGAAAAAGGAAGAAGAGTCCCCATCGGAAAGTGAGCTTGCGCCAGCCTTCGGCGTCGAGATTGAAGGCGGAATCAAAGACATAGCCCAACAGCGATCTGCCAAACGCCAACCCGCCAAGCAACGTGATGCCGAACAGGCTGTTGATGATTGTCGGCTTCATGAAAGCGAAGGTCTTGTCCTGCAGCCACAGCGCCAGCGCGCCAAACACAAACACCACGATGGCCGAGACCAACGGCATGATCGGCCAGCTGCGCGTCAAAATCCACGAAACGCTGAGCGATAGCGCCGTCGCCACCATAAAGAACGCTGTGGCAATCAGGATAGGCTCGCCGATATGGCCGAGGATCGGAAACTTCCCGACAAGCCACGCGCCGCGGATGGTGGTGAAAAAGAACACCAGGCCAGGCCCGAGTTCGAGCAGGAATTTCAGGCCGGGGTTCAACGTCCTGCGTCGCGGATCGGACGGGTCGCCTTCGAGGATGGGTGGGTTCATAGCGTCCTTCTTACGCATGATCCAATCCAAAGAGCCTGCAACTTTTCGGAATCATGCTCGTCAAGCCACTCCAGCGATCGCCCTGGCGAATTCGCTTGCGGAAAAGGGTTCGAGGTCGTCGACCTGTTCGCCGACGCCGATGAAATAGACCGGCAATTTGTGCTTTGCCGCGATCGCCACCAGAATACCGCCGCGCGCCGTGCCGTCCAGCTTGGTCATTACCAGGCCGTTGACGCCGGCGACATTGCGGAAGATCTCGACCTGGTTGAGCGCATTCTGGCCGGTGGTGGCATCGACCGTCTGCAGCACGGTGTGCGGCGCTTCCGGATCGAGCTTGCCCAGTACCCGGACGATCTTTTCCAGTTCCGCCATCAGTTCGGTCTTGTTCTGCAGCCGCCCGGCGGTGTCGATGATCAGCACGTCGGAGCCGGCCTCCTTCGCGCGCTCGAATGCATCGTAGGCGAGGCCGGCGGCATCGGCGCCGAGCTTCGAGGCAATGACCGGCGAGTTGGTACGCTCGCCCCAGATCTTCAGCTGCTCGATCGCGGCGGCGCGAAAAGTGTCGCCGGCGGCGAGCATCACCGAGAGGCCGCCATCGGTCAGCTTTGCCGCCAGCTTGCCGATGGTTGTGGTCTTGCCGGTGCCGTTGACACCGACGACCAGGATGACATGCGGCTTGTGGCTGAGATCGAGTTCTAGCGGCATGGCGACATGGGTCAGTACCTTCTCCACCTCGGCCGCCATGATGGCGCGGACTTCGGTGTCGGAGACGTCCTTGCCGTAGCGGCTGGCGGAGAGCGCGTCGGTAACGCGCAAAGCCGTCTCCATGCCGAGATCGGCGCGGATCAGCACATCCTCCAGGTCCTGCAGCGTATCCTCGTCAAGCTTCCGCTTGGTGAAGACGCCGGCGATGTTGCCCGACAACTCCCGGGAAGACCGGGCAAGCCCGTCTCGCATGCGCTGGAACCAGGAACGCCTCGGCGCCGGTTCGGGCGCCTTCTGCGGCTCGGCTTTCTGCTCGACCTTCTTGGTTACGGTGACTTTGCCGGGGGCGGGCTTTGGCTCCGGCGCTGGTTGCGGAACGGCTTCCGGCTCGGGCTTTACCTCCCCCTCGATGGGAGGGTGGGGCGCCGGCACGACCTCCGGTTCGGGCGCGATCTCGGTCAAGATCGGTTTCGTCTCGGCCGGCGCTGGCTGGCGGATCGGGGGCGGTATTTCGGCGGGCGGGACTTCGTGCACTGGCGCTGCTGAGGGAGCCTCGGTGGGCACTACCGGCACTTCGACGGGTGCAGGTTCCGGCTGGGAGGGGACGATTTCTGGCTGCTGCGGCTCGGCCCGGATCTCCTCCGGTTCCTCAGCAGGCGTTTCCGGCTCGGGTGGAATGGTCGGCGGCGGCTCAGGCTTCTGCTCTTCCGGCGCCGGTTGCGGTGCCGGAGGCAACTCTGGTTCGACTGGCGGTGGAGGTACGGCTTCGACTTCGGGCCGCGATTCTTCGCGTTTCAAAAACTCCGGGACGGCCTGCTCGGCGGCCGGTTTCAGCGCCTCCAGTTCGTCCCATTTGATCGGCGGCAGCGGCGCGGCCTCGTCGGGCCGCTCCTCGACGACTTCCTTCTTGCCGAACGAAAATATCTTCTTGAAAAACCCAGCCATGTCTTGCGCTCTCAGGCGGCGCGGGCGGCAAGCGGCGCGGCGATCAGTCGGATACCGTCATGGCCGGCGATATCAGCCTCGACAATGTCGCCCGGAGCGCCGGCAGAGACCGCGGCCAGCGTAAACCCTTCGGTGCGGCCAAGGCCGTCACGCTCGACCAGGATCGACTGATGCGTTCCAGCGAGCGAGGCAAGATGGCGGCGATAGGCGGCCTCGCCGGCGGCGCGCAGGCGTGCCGCGCGTTGCTTGACGACGTCGCGGCGGAGCTGCGGCATGCGCGCGGCGGGCGTGCCCTGGCGCGGCGAAAACGGGAAGACGTGGAGATGCGTCAGGCCGCATTCCTCGACGATCTCCAGCGAGTTTTCGAACATGGCGTCCGTCTCGGTCGGGAAGCCGGCGATGATGTCGGCGCCGAAAACAATGCCGGGGCGCAGTTTGCGCACATCCTCGCAAAAGCGGATCGACTGGTCGCGGCTGTGCCGGCGCTTCATCCGCTTCAGGATCATGTCGTCACCCGATTGCAGCGACAGATGCAGATGCGGCATCAGCCTCGGCTCGGTGGCGATGGCGTCCAGCAGATCGTCGTCGGCTTCGATCGAGTCGATCGAGGAAAGCCGCAGGCGTTTCACGTCTGGCACCTGCTTCAGGATGGTCTTGACCAATTTGCCGAGCTTCGGTGCGCCCGGCAGATCGGCGCCAAAACTGGTCATGTCCACGCCCGTCAGCACGATCTCGGCATAACCATTGCCGACGAGTCGCTTGATCTGCTCGACCACGGCGCCCATCGGCACCGAGCGCGAATTGCCGCGACCGTACGGAATGATGCAGAAGGTGCAGCGGTGGTCGCAGCCGTTCTGCACCTGGACAAAAGCGCGCGCCCGGCCCTCGATGGCGTCGACCATGTGGGCGGCCGTCTCGCGCACCGAAAAGATATCGTTGACGCGCGCCTTCTCAGTGTCGTTGATGCCGAAATCCGGCAGCGCGCGATAGGAATGCGCCTTCAGCTTTTCCTCATTGCCGAGGACGAGATCGACCTCGTCCATGGCGACGAAATCCTGCGGGACGGTCTGCGCGGCGCAGCCGGTGACGATGATGCGGGCGGCCGGGTTCTCACGGCGGGCTTTTCTGATCGACTGCTTGGCCTGGCGTACAGCCTCGCCGGTGACGGCGCAGGTGTTGAAGATGATGGCACCGCCTTCGAGCCCGCCGAGGCCCGCACTTTCGGCTTCACGCCGCATCACCTCGGATTCATAGGTGTTCAGCCGGCAGCCAAAGGTGACGACCTCGATACCCTTGTTGCCAAGAGGAGCCATCAGGCGGCGCTTTCGGTGTCGCGCGCCCACGCCCCGGTCGACGGATCGAAGCTGCCGGAAAATTCCCATTCGGCGGCACCGGTGAGGATGACGTGGTCGTCGTCGCGCCACAAAACATGCAGCGAGCCGCCGCCGGGCGTCATCAGCGTGACGCCGCGGCCGGTACGCCGGGTGCGGGACGCAGCGACCACAGCGGCGCAAGCAGCCGTGCCGCAGGCCTTGGTCAGACCGGCGCCGCGCTCCCAGGTGCGGATGGCCATGGTCTCCGGCGAGGTCACCTGCGCGATGGTGATGTTGGCGCGCTCGGGGAAGATCGGGTGGTTTTCGAGCAGCGGGCCGAAGCGCTCGAGCTCGTACGACCAGACGTCGCGGTCGACCCAGAAGATGGCGTGCGGATTGCCCATCGAGACGACCGACGGCGAATGCAGCACCGGAGCATCGATCGGGCCGATCTGCAGCTCGATCATGCGGGTGTCGCGGAATTCCTCGGCCAGCGGGATGTCCTGCCAGCCAAAGCGCGGCCTGCCCATGTCGACCGAGATCATTCCGTCGGCATGTTCCTCGGCATTGAGGATGCCGGCGACTGTTTCAAAGGCAAATGTCTTCTGGCCGGTCTCGGCGGCGAGCGCCTGGACGACACAACGCATGCCGTTGCCGCAGGCTTGCGCCCTGGTTCCGTCGGAATTCAAGATGTCGATGAAAAAGGCGGTGCCCGGCGTCCTGGGGTCGTGGATCGCCATGATCTGGTCGAACCTGGTCGCCGCATCGGCATTAAGCGCGACGGCTGCCGCAGGCGTCACGCGATCGGCACGGCCACGCATATCGGCAACGATGATTTCGTTGCCGATGCCGTTCATCTTGGCGAAAGGGGCCGCGCTTGCCATCGATCGAAAGGTCTCTTGCCGTTTGGCGCCTATATGGCGGATAGCGGCAGAAATTACCAGCGCGGCGTGATTTTCAAGTCACCGCGAAGACGCCAAGCACGATCAGCAGGAAGATGATCAGCACGATGCCGATGAGGATGCGCGCGCCGGTGGCGGCGGCTCCGGCCAGTGCCGGCATGCCGAGCAGGCTCGCCGCGGCCGCGATAATCAAAAGAATGATGATCCACCTGATCATGAGAGACACCTCGCAGGCGACAGGTTTGAACACCTACAAACGTCTATGTGATGCCTTAGGTTCCGCCGCGCTAGACCGCCGGCACGTCCCAGACTTCGCCCGGCCGCAAGGCGCGAAAACGTTGCCGCGGCAGGCCGGCAGCATCGAGCGCTTCGCCGAGCTTTCTGGGCGGCTCGTCGATCGGCTCGTTGGTGAGCCGGAACGTGCCCCAGTGACAGCCGGCTGCATAGGCGGCGTTGCACAAAAGCATGCCTTGCACCGCCTCCTCCGGATCCTGGTGATGTGGCGCCATGAACCAGCGCGGCTCGTAGGCGCCGATCGGCAGGATGGCGAGGCGGAAGCCGCCGTGCTTTTGCGCCATCAGCCGGTAATTGATGCCACCGTGGAAGCCGGTATCGCCGGCGAAATAGATCTTTGCGTCGGGCGTCTCGACGACGAAACCCGCCCACAGCGCCATGCGCCGGTCGCGAGTACCGCGGGCCGACCAGTGGTGCACCGGCTCGACATGGACGGCGACGCCATCGCCGATATCGACCCGGTCGCCCCAGTCATGCGCGGAAAGCCTCATACGGGGCACGGCAGCGCCGATGATCGTGTCGTTGCCGAGCGGCGTCAGCAGCAGCGGGTCGTGTCTTGTCTTCAGGCGCTTCAGCGTGGCGAGGTCGAGATGGTCGTAATGGTTGTGACTGACCAGCACGAGGTCGATCGGCGGCAAATGCGAAAACGCGATGCCCGGCGGATTGACGCGTTTCGGCCCGGCGAAGGAGAGCGGCGAGACGCGTCGCGACCAGACCGGGTCGGTCAGGATGTTCAGGCCGGCTGTCTGGACGAGCAGCGAGGAATGACCGACCATGGTGAGGCGCAGCGCAGAACCATCGATGCGCTCGACCGGTCTTGCCGGTGGAAACGGGCTCGGATCCGCCGCCGGCCATTTCGAGCGCTCGCGGTTCAATTGCCATTTCAACAGATCGGCAAAGCGACCGGGCGGCCGTCCGTCGGGATTGAAGAACAAGGTGCCGTCGAAATGATCGCTGGGCGGCCCGCTGTAATAGCGGTTGGCGGCTCTCTTTCTCGCGGCCAAGAAATCGGCTCCCTGCAGTTTGCTGATCCCAAGAGATAATGCCGGCGCCGGCCCGCACAAGCATTTGAGGTGAACGCCAAGGATTTGGCGCCAGCGCGCCGTATCGAATCAACCGGAGGTGTCGGCCAAACGGCCAAGGCGTAACGCAATTTCAGACAATGTGCATTTTGCGACAAATTTGCAACATTACCGGCGCAAACCGTATTTTAACCATATCGGGTTGAAATTTCGCCACCTTCTCCATCTTGGTGAGGGGGACATTGCGCGGACGGCACCCCCAGCCCGATCCGACGGAGGTTGAAGAATGAAATTTTCGAAAACCGGCCCGCTGGCCGTATCGTTGGCCGTGCTCGTTGCGAGCGGCTGTTCAACCTCACGGTTCACATCGATGGACGAGCAGCAGCCGGCGCCGCTGGAAGCTGCGCCCGCCGGCAAGGTGACTGCAAACCAGCTGCCGCCACCGGCGACACCCGGCCCGGCCGACCCGTCGAAATTTCCGACCGCGCCGCAGAACACGCAGGTCGCCTCGCTGCCGCCCGACGGAACGGCGCCGGCCGGTGCGGCCGATCTGACCGCGTCCAGCGTCGCCGGCGTGTGGAAGGCAAGCGTGTCCGGCCAGAGCTGTCAGGTGGCGACGCCGCAGACCAAATTCGGTTCGGGCTACCGCGCCGGACCGCTGCATTGCCCGGCGCCGCTCGACGGCATCAAATCCTGGAACGTCGCCGGCAAACAGCTGACGCTCTTTGACGAGAATGGCGGCACGCTGGCACGGCTCTATTCTTCGGGCGGCGAGAAATTCGACGGCCAGACTTCCAACGGCCTGCCGATCTCGCTTACAAGGTAAGTGAACGGCCCCCCATTGTTACGCAATTCCGGACAGAAAACCGCTACACACTTTTCTTGGAATTGCTCTCTTTTGTTTTTTACGCAATTCCGGACAGAAAACCGCTGCACACTTTTCTTGGAATTGCTCCGGAACGACGTGACCAATGCATCTGCGTGACGGCCTCCAGACTCATGCGACCGTCAAGCAGCGCTATGACCATCTGGTCGAGACGGGCGCCATCGGGCGCGATCCGGCGCAGGAGCGGATCGCCGCTGCGCTCGACCGGCTGATCGAAGAGATATCGGCAAAGCGGCTGGCGCAGAAATCAAGCGCGCTGGGGTGGTTGTTCGCCCGCAAGCGCGAGGTGCACGAGGCGGTCAAGGGCCTTTATATCCATGGCGGCGTCGGCCGCGGCAAGACCATGCTGATGGACATGTTTTTCGAGCTGCTGCCGGTGCGGCGCAAGCGCCGGGTGCATTTCAACGACTTCATGGCCGACGTGCAGGACCGCATCCAGAAGCACCGACAGGCTCGCAAGAACGGCACGGCCAAGGAGGACGATCCGATCCCGCCGGTGGCGCGCGCGCTGGCCGAGGAAGCCTGGGTGCTATGCTTCGACGAGTTCTCCGTCACCGACATCGCCGATGCGATGATCCTGTCAAGGTTGTTTTCGGCGTTGTTTGCCAATGGCGTGGTGCTGGTTGCCACTTCCAATGTTGCGCCGCAGGATCTCTACCGCGACGGCCTGAACCGTCAGTTGTTTTTGCCGTTTGTCGCTATCCTGGAGCGCCACGCGCAGGTGCTGGCGCTTGACGCCGACAAGGATTACCGCCTCGACAAGCTCAGCCGCATGCCGGTCTACGTCACCCCGGCCGATGCCGCCGCCGACCATGCGCTCGACGACGCGTGGGCGGTGATGACACATGGCAGGCCGACGGCCGAGACGATGCTGACGGTGAAGGGCCGGCACGTCATGGTGCCGCGGGCTGCAGGGGAGGCTGCGCGGTTTTCCTTCGCCGATCTCTGCGAGAGGCCGCTCGGCGCCCGCGACTATCTGGCCATGGCCAGCCGTTTCTCGACCATCTTCATCGACCATGTGCCGGTGCTCGGCGAAGGCAAGCGCAACGAAGCCAAGCGCTTCATCCTGCTGGTCGATACGCTCTACGATCATCATGTACGGCTTGTGATGAGCGCCGCGGCACCGCCGGCGCAGCTCTATACGGCCAAGCGCGGCAACGAAGTCTTCGAGTTCGAGCGCACCGCATCGCGGCTGATCGAGATGCAGAGCCACGACTGGCTGGAGGACTGGGCGGAGAGGCAGAGGGCGCAGGGATCATCGACGGAGGCACGGCAGGCACAGGCGTGAGGGATAGTACCGAAGGTGGCGCTGCCGCCGGCGCCTATAATTGATAACATACATGACCAACCCCTCCGCCGGCCCATGCGGCTCTTTTCGCGACTCGTAAAATGCGCGAGCAGCAACATTGTCCGGCTCGGTGCCGACCCACGCCTCCTCACAATGCTCGCGACCGAGTGCGAACATGGCGCCGAGCATCCTCGTCGCAATGCCCTGGCGTTGAAAGGCCGGCGCCACGCCGACCTCGTCTACGTAGAGTTCGCTCACCTTGTCCGGGTGGCGGTGGATGACGGCTGCGCATTGGCCAACGACGATGCCGTCGGCGAGGGCCACGACCATGAAATGACAGGGCTCCGCGAGATAGGCGGAGGGCCGATCCGGCCTGACCGGCTCGTCGAAGACTTCATCGGCAACCCGCATCACAAGGGCGTCATCGTCAGGAAACAGCCTTCTGATTTCCAGTGCCATTGTGTAGAATTCCTCTAGTCGGCTTCAGAATTTTGACGTTTACGTAATTCCCATTGTTTCTAACCGATTGAAATTACTCACTCCAAAATAATCGTTTGAATTTTTGTGCGGCCGGGGCTATTGCGTGCGGCGAATTTCGCGGTTCCGCAGCATTCCGGCCTCTTCCTCCGACGCCGTCATCAAATCGTCAAGGATTTGGGCGCCGTCATAGTCAAAGGGAAAACATCCTGACATGGCACGCAACAAGATAGCGCTCATCGGCTCGGGCATGATCGGCGGCACCCTCGCCCACATGGTCGGCCTCAAGGATCTCGGCGACGTCGTGCTGTTCGATATCGCCGAAGGCATCCCCCAAGGCAAGGGACTGGACATCGCGCAGTCGTCGCCGGTCGATGGGTTCGACTCGAGGCTGACCGGCGTCAACGACTATGCCGGCATCGAGGGCGCCGATGTCTGCATCGTCACCGCCGGCGTGCCGCGTAAGCCCGGCATGAGCCGCGACGATCTTCTAGGCATCAATCTGAAGGTGATGGAGCAGGTCGGCGCCGGCCTCAAGAAATACGCGCCGAAAGCCTTCGTCATCTGCATCACCAATCCGCTCGACGCCATGGTCTGGGCGCTGCAGAAGTTTTCCGGCCTGCCCAAGAGCCATGTCGTCGGCATGGCCGGCGTGCTCGACAGTTCGCGCTTTCGTTATTTCCTGGCCGAGGAATTCAAGGTCTCGGTCGAGGACGTCACCGCCTTCGTGCTCGGCGGCCATGGCGATTCCATGGTGCCGATGATCCGCTATTCGACGGTTGCCGGCATCCCGCTGCCCGACCTCATCAAGATGGGCTGGACCTCGAAAGAGCGGCTCGACCAGATCGTGCAGCGCACCCGCGACGGCGGCGCCGAGATCGTCGGCCTGCTCAAGACCGGCTCTGCCTTTTATGCGCCGGCCGCCTCGGCCATCGCCATGGCCGAAGCCTATCTCAAGGACAAGAAGCGGGTGCTGCCCTGTGCGGCGTACCTCTCCGGCCAATATGGCGTCAAGAACACCTATGTCGGCGTTCCCGTGGTAATCGGCGCCGGCGGCGTCGAGCGGATCATCGAGATCGAGCTCGCGAAGAGCGAGCAGAAGATGTTCGACAATTCGGTCGCGGCGGTGCAGGGCCTGTGCGACGCCTGCGTCAAGATCGCTCCGCATCTCGCGGCCAAGTAAGCCGGTAACCAAGCCCGCCAAGCAAGCTGGAGACATAGCGCATGAACATCCATGAGTATCAGGGCAAGGCGCTGCTGAAAGGCTTTGGCGCACCCGTGGCCGAGGGCGTGCCGGTGTTCAAGGCGAGCGAGGCGGAAGCTGCCGCCAAGGCGCTGCCCGGCCCACTCTATGTGGTCAAGAGCCAGATCCATGCCGGCGGCCGCGGCAAGGGCAAGTTCAGGGAGCTCGGCCCCGATGCCAAGGGCGGCGTCAGGCTGGCGAAGTCGGTGGCCGAGGTCGTCGCCAACGCCAAGGAGATGCTCGGCCATACGCTGGTCACCAAGCAGACCGGCCCGGCCGGCAAGCAGGTCAACCGGCTCTATATCGAGGACGGCGCCGACATCGAGCGCGAGCTCTATCTGTCGATCCTGGTCGACCGCTCGGTCGGGCGCGTCGCCTTCGTCGTCTCGACCGAGGGCGGCATGGACATCGAGGCGGTCGCCCACGACACGCCGGAAAAGATCATCACCGTCGCTATCGACCCGGAAAAGGGCGTGACTGCGGACGATGTGAGGAAGCTCAACGCGGCGCTGAAGCTCGACGGCGACGCCGCCAAGGATGGCGCCACGCTGTTCCCCATCCTCTACAAGGCCTTTGTCGAGAAGGACATGAGCCTGCTCGAGGTCAACCCTTTGATCGTCATGAGGAGCGGCCGGCTGCGCGTTCTCGACGCCAAAGTGTCGTTCGACAACAATGCGCTGTTCCGCCACCCCGACGTGCTCGAATTGCGCGACACCACCGAAGAGGACGAGAAGGAGATCGAGGCGTCGAAATACGACCTCGCCTATGTCGCGCTCGACGGCAATATCGGCTGCATGGTCAACGGCGCCGGCCTTGCCATGGCAACGATGGACATCATCAAGCTCTATGGCGCCGAGCCGGCCAACTTCCTCGATGTCGGCGGCGGCGCGTCGAAAGAAAAGGTGACGGCGGCGTTCAAGATCATCACCAAGGATCCGGCGGTCAAAGGCATCCTGATCAACATCTTCGGCGGCATCATGAAGTGCGACATCATCGCCGAGGGCGTCATCGCCGCGGTCAAGGAGGTCGGCCTGCAAGTGCCGCTGGTGGTGCGGCTGGAAGGCACCAATGCCGAGCTCGGCAAGAAGATCATCAACGACAGCGGGCTGAACGTGGTGTCGGCCGATGACCTCGATGACGCGGCCAAGAAGATCGTGGCGGCGGTGAAGGGCTGAAACTAGGAGTGGTAGATTGAGTGGCTTCCCAATTCACTGGGAGGAAGAAGTTCAGACCATTGATCAGTTGGTCGGGTGCCCCTATTCGGCCGAAGAAATCGAGCAGTATCTTTGGGAGTGCCACTATCATTGGAAGCTGGATGAAAAACCAATGCACTACAAAGTGCAGGGTGCAGTCGCTGAAGCGACAGAAGATGAACGACATTTCTGGCTGTACCAAGCATCAGATGAGATTAGGCGTGAGTGGTACATTATTGTTGGAACTGGCAAGAGCCCATTCAAATCCACCATGAAAATGAGAGGCTGGATGTATGCCGAAGAGAACGTTCTCGGACTTACGCCTGATCGTTATTTGAGAGACCAGATCGCGTTGCAGATAGCAAATGACAAGAGGGAATGAGCCTGTGCCTCCGCATAAGATAAACCTCGTCGAGGCGGCGGATGCGAAGATCAAGAAGGCCTTCGATCCGCATATTGCCGGCGATGTCAACGATTCCCAAGTCAAGATCGCCAAATTCGGCGATGTCTTCGACTGGCACGCGCATGACAATGAAGACGAAGCATTCCTGGTGCTGCGCGGCCGCATCGCCATCGATTTCCGCGACGGCACGGTTGAGCTTGGCAGCGGCGAGTTCATCGTTGTGCCGCGCGCCGTCGAGCACCGTCCGCGCTCACTGAGCGAGGAGCCTGTCGTGCTGATGTTCGAGCCGGCGACGACGCTCAACACCGGCAACGCTAAGAGCGACCTCACCGTCGCCGATCTCAAGCGGCTCTGACCATGAACGCTGCGCCCTTCTCCTCACTCTCGGCCGATCACCAGCGCCTGGGGGCGCTGGTCGGAGCGTGGCGCGGCGAGGAAGAGGTGTCGGCCACGAAATGGGCCGATGGCGGAACAGCGAGTTCGGAAATACTGGCAGAGGCACAGTTCGGCGGCTTGTTCATAGTGCAGCGCTATCGCCAGCGCCGCGACGGCACGGTTTCGTTCGGCGCGTACAGCGTGTTCGGCTTCGACCAGCAAAACAAAATCGTCACCATGCACCAGTTCGATTCGATGGGTTTCGTGCCGATGTCGCCGGCCAAAGGCAGCTGGAACGGCACGGAGCTGGTTCTGGAGCGGTCGTCGCAGCGCGGCTCCGCGCGTGTGACTTATATTTTCGACAATGCCGATGCCTTCCGCATGCGACTGCATTTCAAACCTGCCGGCGGCGATGGCTGGCAAGACATGGTGAGCGGCGTCTACCGGCGCGTCTCGCCTTCCTCGATCAACGGTTTTTAGAAAAGGGCTCCGATGTCCATTCTCGTCGACAAGAACACCAAGGTGCTGGTGCAGGGCCTGACTGGCAAGACCGGCACGTTTCACACTGAACAGGCGCTCGCCTATCACGGCACAAAGATGGTCGGCGGCATCCACCCCAAGAAGGGCGGCGAAACCTGGACCGGCGCCAAGGGCGAGGCGCTTCCGATCTTCGCCACCGTAGCCGAAGGCAAGGCCAGGACCGGCGCCAACGCTTCGGTCGTCTACGTGCCGCCGGCGGGTGCTGCCGAAGCGATCCTGGAAGCGATCGAGGCCGAGATCCCGCTGATCGTCTGCATCACCGAGGGCATACCGGTGATGGACATGATCAAGGTCAAGGCGAGGCTCGACCGTTCGACGTCGCGGCTGATCGGGCCGAACTGCCCCGGCGTGCTGACCCCCGACGAATGCAAGATCGGCATCATGCCCGGCAACATCTTCCGCAAGGGCTCGGTCGGCGTTGTTTCCCGCTCGGGAACGCTTACCTATGAGGCGGTGTTCCAGACCACCAATGTCGGCCTCGGCCAGACCACCGCCGTCGGCATCGGCGGCGATCCGGTCAAAGGCACGGAGTTCATCGACGTGCTGGAGATGTTCCTCGCCGACGACGAGACCAAGTCGATCATCATGATCGGTGAAATCGGCGGTTCGGCCGAGGAAGACGCCGCGCAATTCCTCAAGGACGAGGCAAAGCGCGGCCGCAGCAAGCCGATGGCCGGCTTCATCGCCGGGCGCACCGCGCCGGCGGGCCGCACCATGGGCCATGCGGGCGCGGTCATCTCCGGCGGCAAGGGCGGCGCGGAAGACAAGATCGCGGCGATGGAATCGGCCGGCATCAAGGTTTCGCCGTCGCCGGCCCGGCTCGGCACGACGCTGGTCGAGGCGATCAAGGGTTAGGGGAGTAAGGGAGTACGGGAATAGGGGAGTAGGGAACAAGACGAGGGCATTTGCCCTACTCCCTTACTCCCCTATTCCCTTACTCCCCTCCAACAAAGGAGACGAAGCAAAGGCTTCGACAGTGACATGGCAAGACAAGATCAGGCCAACGACCAATTTTCGCTTACCTCTTTCCTCTATGGCGGCAATGCCGATTATATCGACGCGCTCTATGCCGCCTATGAGGACGATCCCGCTTCGGTCGATCCCGAATGGCAGGACTTCTTCGCGGCGCTGAAGGATGACGCCGGCGACGTGCGCAGGAACGCCAAGGGCGCCTCTTGGGCCAAGCCCTCCTGGCCGATGCAGGCCAATGGCGAGCTGGTCTCGGCGCTGGACGGCAATTGGGGCCTGGTCGAAAAGCACATCGAAAAGAAGGTCAAGGACAGGGCGGCCGGCAACGGCGCAGCGCTTTCCGACGCCGACGTGCATCAGGCGACGCGCGATTCCGTCCGCGCCATCATGATGATCCGCGCCTTCCGCATGCGCGGCCACCTGCACGCCAATCTCGATCCGCTGGGCATTGCCAAGCCGCTGGAGGATTACAACGAGCTGTCGCCGGAGAATTACGGCTTCACCGAAGCCGACTACGACCGGCCGATCTTCCTCGACAATGTGCTCGGGCTGGAATTCGGCACCATCCGGCAGATGCTCGATATCCTGACCCGGACCTATTGCTCGACGCTCGGCGTCGAATTCATGCATATTTCCGATCCCGAGGAGAAGGCCTGGATCCAGGCGCGCATCGAGGGCACCGACAAGGAGATCTCCTTCACCGCAGCCGGCAAGAAGGCGATCCTGCAGAAGCTGGTCGAGGCGGAAGGCTTCGAGCAGTTCATCGACGTCAAGTACAAGGGCACCAAGCGCTTCGGCCTCGATGGCGGCGAGTCGCTGATCCCGGCGCTGGAGCAGATCATCAAGCGCGGCGGCCAGCTCGGCATGAAGGAGATCGTGCTCGGAATGGCGCATCGCGGCCGGCTGAACGTGCTGTCGCAGGTGATGGCCAAGCCGCACCGCGCCATTTTCCATGAGTTCAAGGGCGGCTCCGCCGCGCCCGACGAGGTCGAGGGCTCGGGCGACGTGAAGTACCATCTCGGCGCCTCGTCGGACCGGGAGTTCGACGGCAACAAGGTGCATCTGTCGCTGACCGCCAACCCGTCGCATCTGGAAATCGTCGATCCGGTGGTGATGGGCAAGGCGCGTGCCAAGCAGGATTATCTGTTCGGCCGCAGCCGCGAGGAGATCGTGCCGCTGGAAGAGCGTGCCAAGGTGCTGCCGTTGCTGCTGCATGGCGACGCCGCCTTTGCCGGCCAGGGCGTGATTGCCGAAATCCTCGGCCTGTCGGGCCTGCGTGGCCACCGCGTCGCCGGCACGCTGCATTTCATCATCAACAACCAGATCGGCTTCACCACCAACCCGCGCTTTTCGCGCTCGTCGCCCTATCCGTCCGACGTAGCCAAGATGATCGAGGCGCCGATCTTCCACGTCAATGGCGACGATCCGGAAGCGGTGGTCCATGCGACCAAGGTGGCGATCGAATTCCGCATGAAGTTCCACAAGCCTGTCGTGGTGGACATGTTCTGCTACCGCCGCTTCGGCCACAATGAGGGCGACGAGCCCGCCTTCACCCAACCGATCATGTATCGCAAGATCCGCAACCAGAAGACGACGGTGCAGATCTATGCCGACCGGCTGATTTCCGAAGGCCACATCACCCAGGCCGAGTTCGAAAAGATGAAGGCCGATTGGCGGGCGCATCTCGAGCAGGAATTCGAGGTGGGCCAGCATTACAAGCCGAACAAGGCGGACTGGCTGGACGGCGCGTGGTCCGGCCTGCGCTCGGCCGACAACCAGGACGAACAGCGGCGCGGCAAGACCGCCGTGCCGGTCAAGATGCTGAAGGAGATCGGCAAGAAACTGACCGAGGTGCCGAAGGATTTCGAGGCGCACAGGACGATCATCCGCTTCCTCGACAACCGCCGCCAGGCGATCGAGTCCGGCGAAGGCATCGACTGGTCGACGGCCGAGGCGCTGGCCTTCGGCGCCATCCTGCTCGACGGCAATCCGATCCGGCTGTCCGGACAGGATTCGGAGCGCGGCACCTTCTCGCAGCGCCATTCCGTGCTCTACGACCAGCGCGACGAGACACGCTACATTCCGCTCAACAATCTGTCGGCGGCGCAGGCCGGCTTCGAGGTCATCAACTCGATGCTGTCGGAAGAGGCCGTGCTCGGCTTCGAATATGGCTACTCGCTGGCCGAGCCGAAGGCGCTGACGCTGTGGGAAGCGCAGTTCGGCGACTTCGCCAACGGCGCCCAGGTGGTGTTCGACCAGTTCATCTCGTCGGGCGAGCGCAAATGGCTCAGAATGTCGGGCCTCGTCTGCCTGCTGCCGCATGGCTATGAAGGCCAGGGGCCGGAGCATTCGTCGGCCCGGCTCGAGCGCTTCCTGCAGCTTTGCGCCGAAGACAATATGCAGGTCGCCAACGTCACGACGCCGGCCAATTACTTCCACATCTTGCGCCGGCAATTGAAGCGGGACTTCCGTAAGCCGCTGATCCTGATGACGCCGAAGTCGCTGCTGCGCCACAAGCGGGCGGTATCGACGCTGCCGGAAATGTCGGGCGAAAGCGCCTTTCACCGGCTGTTGTGGGACGACGCGCAGCTGCTGTCAGGCCAGGCCATCAAGCTCACCAAGGATTCGAAAATCCGCCGTGTCGTGCTCTGTTCGGGCAAGGTCTATTACGACCTCTACGAAGAGCGCGAGAAGCGCGGCATCAACGACATCTATTTGCTGCGCGTCGAGCAGCTCTATCCGTTCCCGGCCAAGGCGCTGATCACCGAACTGTCGCGCTTTCGCAATGCCGAGATGGTGTGGTGCCAGGAGGAGCCCAAGAACATGGGCGCATGGTCGTTCATCGACCCGTATCTCGAATGGGTGCTGGCGCATATCGACGCCAAGCATCAGCGGGTGCGCTATACCGGCCGGCCAGCCGCCGCCTCGCCGGCGACCGGATTGATGTCGAAGCATCTCGCCCAGCTTGCCGCCTTGCTCGACGACGCGCTTGGTGAATAGAACAGAACCGAAAGAAACGGACAGGCACAATGGCAACCGAAATCCGCGTCCCGACACTTGGTGAATCCGTCACCGAGGCGACCATCGGCAAATGGTTCAAGAAGGTCGGCGACGCGATCGCCGCCGATGAGCCGCTGGTCGAACTCGAAACCGACAAGGTGACGGTGGAAGTGCCGGCCGCCGCCGCGGGCACGCTCGCCGAGATCGCCGTCAAGGAAGGCGAGACGGTCGGCGTCGGCGCACTGCTCGGCACGATTTCGGCGGGCGCCGGCGCGGCAGCCAATGCCGCCGCCGCTCCGGCGGACAAACAGGATGCGGTATCGCAGGCTTCGGCTCCCACCGCAGCCTCGAGCGTCAAGCAGGCCGCTGCCGAGACGGCCAAGATCGCCGGCGACGCCGGCGCGATCGAGACGCGCACAATGCCGCCGGCGCCGTCGGCGGCAAAGCTGCTGGCCGAGCACAATCTCGCGGTCGACCAGGTATCGGGCTCGGGTAAGCGCGGCCAGGTGCTGAAAGGCGATGTGCTCGACCTTATCGCCAGGGGCGCGCCGTCGCAGCCGGCCGAAATGCCGAAGGCAGCGCCTGTACCGGCACCCGTTGCCGCGCGCGCGCCGTCCCCGGCCGACGATGCGTCGCGCGAGGAGCGCGTGCGCATGACCAAGCTGCGCCAGACGATCGCGCGCCGCCTCAAGGAAGCGCAATCGACCGCCGCCATGCTGACCACATTCAACGAGGTCGACATGAGCGCGGTGATGGCGCTGAGGGGCAAATACAAGGACGTGTTCGAGAAGAAGCACGGCGTGAAGCTCGGCTTCATGGGCTTCTTCACCAAGGCCGTCACCCATGCGCTGAAGGAGATCCCGTCGGTCAATGCCGAGATCGACGGCACCGATATCATCTTCAAGAACTACGCTCATATCGGCGTTGCCGTCGGTACCGAGAAAGGCCTTGTCGTGCCGGTTGTGCGCAATGCCGACCAGATGTCGATCGCCGAAATCGAGAAGGACATCGGCAGGCTGGGGCTTGCGGCGCGCGACGGCAAGCTGTCGGTCGCCGATATGCAAGGCGGCACGTTCACGATTTCCAACGGTGGCGTTTACGGGTCGCTGATGTCGACGCCGATCCTCAATGCGCCGCAGTCGGGCATTTTGGGCATGCACAAGATCCAGGAGCGGCCGGTGGTGGTCGGCGGCCAGATCGTGATCCGGCCGATGATGTATCTGGCGCTGTCCTACGACCACCGCATCGTCGACGGCAAGGAAGCGGTGACCTTCCTGGTCCGCGTCAAGGAAAGCCTGGAGGATCCTGAGCGGCTGGTGCTCGACCTCTAGGGGCGGCCGACGTGAGCCGGAGCATGGATCTGCGCCGCCGGATGAGTTCGTCTCGTTTCCGGTCCGGTTTGTTTGTCACAATCTGCGCACTCGGCGTTCAGACGGTCTCCGCGGCCCTCGCCGCCTGCCCGCTCGAGCTCGCCGTCTATGGCGATCCTGAAAACGCCGCCGAGATCGATTTCAGGCCGACCGGCGAGTCGACCGCCGTCACCAACAGCTTCAAGATGGTGCTCGACAAGGGCGTCGTGCTCGACGGCATCGTCATGTGGACCGAGAGCGCGGCGCGGCCGCATGGCTCGCTGATGTACAAATGCCCGGCCGGCGACGTCACCGGCGACGAGCTCGCCGCCTGCACCGTGTGGGAGGGCGTCATCTACACTGCCGACGACCAGGGCAATGTCGCGTTGCTGCCGGGCGAAGGAAAGGATGCGCCGAAGAAGCTGATCCTGCCCGATCTGGGAGCGTCGTTGCAGATGTCGGCGGCCTACGGCGCCAACGGCTTTTCCAAGGTGCCCTGGGACGTCTTTGCCCTGAAAGGATGTCAGGAATGAGCGCGAGCGGAAAGATCCTGCTGGTGACCGGCGGCAGCCGCGGCATCGGCGCCGCTACATGCAGGCTTGCCGCCAGGGCCGGCTATCGTATTGCGGTCAATTACATGTCGAATGCAAAAGCCGCCGAAACGGTGGTCGCCGACATCGAGGCTGCTGGCGGAGAAGCCTTTGCGGTCAAGGGCGATGTCGGCAGCGAGACGGACGTGTTGGCCATGTTCGAGGCTGTCGATGCCCGTTTCGGTCGGCTCGACGCGCTCGTCAACAATGCCGGCGTGGTCGACCAGAGCGCGCGCGTCGACGAGCTGAGCGCTGCGAGGCTGGAGCGCATGATGCGCATCAATGTGATCGCGCCGATGCTTTGCGCCCGCGAGGCGGTGAAGCGGATGTCGACCAGGCATGGCGGCAAGGGCGGTGCCATCGCCAACGTTTCTTCGATCGCGGCAAGGCTTGGCGGGCCGGGTCAATATGTCGACTACGCCGCCTCCAAGGGCGCGGTCGATTCCTTCACCGTCGGGCTTGCCCGCGAAGTGGCCGGCGAAGGCATTCGTGTCAACGCGGTCAGCCCGGGCATCATCGACACCGAAATTCATGCCTCCGGCGGTCAGCCGGATCGGGCCGAGAGAATGCGCAAGGTGGTGCCTATGCAGCGCGTCGGCACCGCCGAGGAAGTCGCAGCCGCAATTCTCTGGCTGCTGTCGGACGAGGCGTCCTACACAACCGGCGCCAATCTGGAAATCGGCGGCGGCCGCTAAAGCAAAAGGGACAGTATCATGGCCTATGACGTCGTTATCATCGGATCGGGACCAGGCGGCTATGTCTGCGCCATCAAGGCGGCGCAGCTCGGTCTGAAGACGGCGGTGGTCGAAAAGAACCCGACCTTCGGCGGTACCTGCCTCAACATCGGCTGCATCCCGTCAAAGGCGCTGCTGCATGCGTCCGAGATGTTTGCCGAGGCCGGCCATTCCTTCGAGGCGCTCGGCGTCGAGATCGGCGCGCCCAAGCTCAACCTTGGGAAGATGATGGCACACAAGGATGCGACGGTGACGGCCAACGTCAATGGCGTCGCCTTCCTGTTCAAGAAGAACAAGATCGACAGTTTTCGTGGCATCGGCAAGGTGGTTGCGGCCGGCAAGGTGTCGGTGACCTCCGATGACGGCAAGGTCGAGGAGATCGAGACCAAGAACATCGTCATCGCCACCGGCTCCGACGTCGCCGGCATTCCCGGCGTCAAGGTCGATTTCGATGAGAAGGTGATCGTCTCGTCGACCGGCGCGCTGTCGCTGGACAAGGTGCCGGGCCATCTGGTGGTGGTCGGCGGTGGTGTCATCGGTCTGGAGCTCGGCTCGGTATGGGCGCGGCTCGGCGCCAAGGTCACCGTGGTCGAGTTCCTCGACACCATCCTGGGCGGCATGGATGGCGAGGTCTCCAAGCAGTTCCAGCGCCTGCTGTCGAAGCAGGGCTTTGAATTCAGGCTGGGCGCCAAGGTGACCGGCGTCGCCAAGGCCAAGAAGGGGGCGACGGTTACCTTCGAGCCGGTCAAGGGCGGAGCAGCCGAGACGATCGAGGCGGACGCGGTGCTGATTGCGACGGGACGACGGGCCTATTCGGACGCTCTCGGGCTGAAGGAGGCAGGCGTCGACGTCGACGAGCGCGGCCGGGTCAAGACCGACGGCCATCTCAGGACCAACGTGCCCGGCATCTACGCCATCGGCGATGTCATCGCCGGGCCGATGCTTGCCCACAAGGCCGAAGACGAGGGCGTGGCGGTGGCCGAGACCATCGCCGGCCAGGCCGGTCATGTGAACTATGACGTGATTCCGAGCGTCGTCTACACCACGCCGGAAATCGCCACGATCGGCAAGACCGAAGAAGAATTGAAGAAGGCCGGCATCGACTACAAGGCCGGAAAATTCCCGTTCAGCGCCAATGGCCGCGCGCGCGCCATGCTGCACACCGACGGCTTTGTGAAAATCCTGGCCGACAAGGCCAGCGACCGTGTACTCGGCGTCCACATCGTCGGCTTCGGCGCCGGCGAGATGATCCACGAGGCGGCCGTGCTGATGGAATTTGGCGGCTCGTCGGAAGACCTAGCCCGCACCTGTCACGCCCATCCGACAATGTCGGAAGCGGTAAAGGAGGCGGCATTGGCGACGTTCTTCAAGCCGATCCATATCTGAGCGGTTGAATCGCAGGCGACGGTGGCGATTGGCGAAATAGCCAATCTCCCCCAAGTGGCCCCAAGTGGGGAGATGTCCGGCAGGACAGAGAGGGGCGCGAAGGATCACCAGACGGCTTCCATTCTCAACCGCAGATGGATTCCAGGGTCTCCGCGATGTCGCTTCGCTCCTGCTCCTCGCTGGATGACGAAGATGAAGTTGGCCCATGGCTAATCGCAGCTCAGAGCATCGACGGCTGCTCCCCAAAAAAACGGCCCGCCTTTCAGCGGACCGTTCATATATTAAATCAGCAGTCTGATTACTGAGCCGGTGCCGGCGCTGGTGCTGGTGCCGGGGCTGGCGCAGGGGCCGGAGCCGGTGTTGCCGGGGCCGGAGCCGGAGCGGGTGTTGCCGGAGCTGGCGCAGGAGCCGGTTCGGCTGGTTTCATCGGCTCGGCCGGCGCTGGGGCGGGAGCTGGTGTGCTGGCTGCGGGCGGTTCGGCAGGCGCAGGTGCCTCGCTACGTCTTCCAAAAACATAATAGGCGACAATTGCCAGGATAACGACGACCAGGGCAATCAGCCAGCCGCTGCCGCCGCCGCTTGGCCGTGCGGAGCCCGGCGAGGTGAATGGGTCGTTCGGATTGGGTGTGTTCGCCATAAAAGTGTCCTCCGTGGATGAAAAACATCAAGTAATAGCCATCAACGTACAATCGTTGAATCGGTTTCACATTAGGCGTTGAAAACGCCGAAAACAGGGCAATTCTGATCCGGAATCGCTCGCAGGCATGCATTTCCACCGCAAAATGGGTTCGATCGAGCCAAACCGAACCTTTTTCGGTTTCTTGGCACGAAGCGCGGCTGATCCGCCGGCGCGCCACGCGTAAGGGCTGATCCCGCCTCGGCAATGATTCGGTGTGCAACTCCGCCGTGTCGTTCAGTTGACGGCGGTCACCGTATAGCCGGTCTTGCGGAAACCCTCGACCAAGCCTTGCGCTCCGGGAAGGTGCATGGCGCCGACCGCCATGAAGACATTGCCGTGGGCGAGGATCGGCGCTGCACGATCGACCATCACCTTGTTGCGGCTGGTGATCATGGTCTGCTCGAATTCGGCGTAACCCGATTGGTCGTCGACCTGTTCGGGGACGACAGCCCGAAACAGCGGTACATACATGCCAGTGTCGCCACGCCGGTAAAGCACGATCATGGTTTCGTTGACGTCGTTCACCTTGTCGCCAAGCTTCAGCGTATCGACCAGCCCCTTCAGGTGAAAGGCGATCGGCAGCGAAGCCATGGCGCGCAGCTGGTCGGCGATTGTCTCCAGCCCCTCAACCGATTTGCCCGAAGCCTCGGCGTCCTTGGCAAGCTTGACGTCGAGCACCGGCGCACCGCCAGCCTGGCGGGCTACTTCGCATGCAGGTAGCGCCACCATCGCCGACAGCAACCAGGGTTTCATCTTGGCGACGGTCGCTGGCGGGCGCCACGCGCATCGAGCGCCTTGTTGACCACCGCCGCATCCTCCGGCGACAGCAGCGACGAAAGCGTCGTCTTGTCGGTGAACATCATCAGATCCGGCTCTTTCAGCATTGCTGCCATCATCTTCTGCTTGTCGAGCACTTCGGTGGTCTCGATGATGACGGTGCCAGCCGCATCGAATGCCTTCTGCGCGGCGGGTGGCAGCGTGGTGACGCGCGGGTCGGTAACGTGCATGGTGCCGAACAG
Source organism: Mesorhizobium sp. M0968 (assembly GCF_040319065.1). Classification (NCBI taxonomy): domain Bacteria; kingdom Pseudomonadati; phylum Pseudomonadota; class Alphaproteobacteria; order Hyphomicrobiales; family Phyllobacteriaceae; genus Mesorhizobium; species Mesorhizobium sp. M0968. The sequence goes on along the minus strand of NZ_JAMYNL010000009.1, from coordinate 38,000 downwards.
GAAGGACGGTTTTTCGCCCGATTTTTCGAGCTTCCACAGCAGGCCCTTGCCGTTCGGCGTCGCTGCCGCCTCCGCCTCGATCTTGCGGTAGGCAGCCGGGTCGTCCTTTTGCAGCGCGCTCAGCATATCGCTACCGGTGCAGGCCGAAGTCTCGGCGCGTGCCTTGCCCGCCGCGAGCAGCGCGACGATGAGGAAAGAGAGGAAAAACAGGGCGTTCAGCGCGACGAGCAGCTTCAGCGACACATGGGTCGCGCGGTCGGCGATGGCGATGAGGCGTTTCATGCTGCGGTTCTAGGCGCAAAAAGCGGCAAAACGGTTAACCGGCGCATCAAAATTGTTGCGAGATGGCCACCGACACATGCATCGATCACGCACGAGGATGAGCTGCTTCGTAAATCTCGAGCAGCCTGGCGGTGTCGACGCCGGTGTATATCTGGGTTGTCGACAGGCTGGCGTGGCCGAGCAACTCCTGGATGGTGCGCAGGTCGCCGCCGCGCCCTAGCAGATGCGTGGCGAAGGAATGGCGCAGCGCATGCGGCGTCGCCGTGTCGGGCAGGTTGAGCGCCGAGCGCAGCTTGGCCATGTCGCGCTGGACGATTGCCGGGTTGAGTGGGCCGCCGCGGGCACCGCGAAACAGCAGGCCCTTGGGATCGAGATGCCAAGGGCAGAGGCGGCGGTATTCGGCAATCGCCCGCAGCGCCACCGGCAGCACCGGCACCAGCCGGGTCTTGCCACCCTTGCCGGTGACGCGCAGCACGGTATCACCAGGTGAGGAAAGATCGGCGCTCGACAGGCCGAGCGCCTCGGAAATCCGCAAACCGGACCCATAGAGCAGGGTCAGCACGGCGGCGTTGCGCGCGGCAATCCACGGCTCCTCCGCCAGTTGGCCTTCCACCGAGACGACGTGTTTTGCATCGCTTGCGGTCAGCGGCTTGGGCAGCGATTTCGGCTGCCGCGGCGCGCGCAAGGCTGTCGCACCTGCCGCATTGGCGAGGCCGCGCCTTTCCAGGAAACGCAACAGCGAGCGGATGCCGGCCAGCCCGCGCCCGAGCGTACGGGCGCCGGCGCCCTCGGCACGGCGGGCAGCGAGAAAGCCGCGCAAATCGGCGGGGCGCAGATCGGCGATGTCGGAAATGCCGGGCGAGCCGCCGCAATGGCCGGTCAGGAAATGCAGGAACTGGCGTGTGTCGCGCTCATAAGCCTCGACGGTTTCGGGCGATAGCCGGCGTTCGCGCGCCAGCATCTTCAGCCAGGCCTCGCGCGCCGCCTGCAGGTCGGGTTTTGCCGATATGAGGAATTCCTGCATTGCACTCTTCCAGTTCCCGCCATCTTCCGGCACGCGGGTTAGGAAGCGGTGAAGAGCGGCGTCATTGAAATGACGACGGGCTGGGGTTAGAGCAAAGCAAAGGATTTTCCGCAGATGAGCAAGCCGCAAAACCCCGTCCAGATGGCCGTGATCGGTGCCGCGCACGGCATCAAGGGCGAATTGCGCGTCAAGAGCTTTACCGGCGACCCGCTGGCGCTGGCCGATTACGGTCCCCTCTACGCCAGGGACGGCCGCGCCTTCCAGATCGTTGACATCAGGCCCGCCAACACCGTGGTGGTGGTGCGCTTCAAAGGCGTCAACGACCGCAATGCCGCCGAGGCGCTGGCCGGCACCGAATTGTTCGTCGATCGTTCGGTGTTGCCCGATGAGGGCGAAGAGGATGAATTCTACCATGCCGACCTCGTCGGACTGGAGGTCAAGGACGACACCGGTGCGGTCGTCGGCAAGGTCGTCGCCGTGCACAATTTCGGCGGCGGCGACATTCTCGACGTGACGCTGGCGGGGCGCAAGAGCGTGCTCATCCCGTTCACTCAGGCCGCCGTTCCGGAAGTGTCGATCGCCGGCGGCTTTGTCCGCGTTGATCCAGCCGCCGCAGGTTTGGTCGAGGATGAGGACGGCGAGCCTCCCGCTGACGACGGTTTCGACCCCAGGGGCAGGCCGCGCGGGCCGAGGGACGCCGGAGGCAACCGGTGAGTTTTTCGGCTTCGGTGCTGACGCTCTATCCCGAGATGTTTCCCGGCGCGCTTGGCCTGTCGCTGGCCGGCCGCGCCCTCGAGACCGGCATTTGGTCGCTCGAAACGATCCAGATCCGCGACTTTGCCAGCGATCGTCACCGTACCGTCGATGACACGCCGGCCGGCGGCGGCGCCGGCATGGTGATGCGGGCAGACGTGCTGGCCAGCGCCATTGACCATGCCTCGCCGGCAGCCGATCCACGTCCGCGCCTGCTGATGAGCCCGCGCGGCAAGCCGCTGAACCAGGCACGCGTGCGCGAACTCGCCGCTGGGCCGGGTGCCGTGATCGTCTGCGGCCGCTTCGAAGGCGTCGACCAGCGGGTCATTGAGGCGCGCGGCCTCGAAGAAGTTTCGATCGGCGACTTCATCCTGTCCGGCGGCGAGCCGGCGGCACTCGTGCTGCTCGACGCCGTGGTGCGCCTGCTGCCCGGCGTCATGGGCAATGCGGTATCGGGCGAGGAAGAGAGCTTTGAAAACGGCCTGCTCGAACATCCGCATTACACACGGCCGCAGGAATTCGAGGGGCGGCCGATCCCCGAAGTGCTGATTTCGGGCAATCACAGGAAGATCGCGGCGTGGCGGCGGGCCGAAGCGGAGAGGCTGACGAAGGAGCGACGACCGGATCTTTCAGCCGCTCAGCCCTTATCGAAATAGTAGAAAGCCAGGAACAGGCCGACGGCGATGACGAAGCCGCGCACCGCGTTCTGCGGCACGCGCCTGGCGATCCAGACGCCGGCATAGCCGCCCAGCGCGCCACCCGGGATCATGATGATCGCCTGCAGCCAGGCAATGACGCCGCCCGAGACGAAGACGAGGATGGCAACCGCAGCGATGACTACGGCCAGCATGTTCTTCAGTGCGTTCAGCCGGTGATAGTCGCCGGACTGGGTGAGACCGAGCGTCGCCAGCATCATGACGCCCATGCCGGCGCCGAAGAAGCCGCCATAGACGGCGGTGGCGAACTGCGCCAGCGACCCGACCAGCGAACCTACCGCGGCCTCATGCCCCGGCTTGGGCGCCGGCTTCAGCCATGGCCCGGCAGCGAACAATGCGGTTGCCGCCAGCAGCAGCCACGGCACCAAGGCGCGGAACGACGGGTTGTCGAGCCCTAGAAGGATGAGCGCGCCAGACAGCGCACCGAGAGCCGAAATGAGGCTGAGCAGCAGTGCGCCACGCCAGAAATGCTTGATGTCGTGCCAATAGGCGAGCGTCGAGGTGATGTAGCCAGGAAATTGCGTCACCGACGATGTCGCATTGGCGACGATCGGCGGCAGGCCGGCCAGGGTCATGGCGCCAAAGGTTATGAACGTGCCGCCGCCGGCAACGGCATTGACCGCGCCTGATAGAAAGCCGGCGAGAAAGAGCAGGACCGCGTCCAAGATTGGCATGAGGGTGTCGTCGCTGGAGGAAAATGCTTATCTTCCGGCTTAGGAAGCTTGACGCGCGGGCGCAACCCCCTGGACCACAAGCGATCACGGGATTGCCACAGCGGCCTCAGCCAAAAAGAAACAGCGCCAAAAAAGAAACAGCGAAGGCGTGACAAAGCGCCGAAATAGCTGTATGTGCGCGCCGAACCGGAAGAAAATATGCCAAGAGCGATCTTCTGGCCCGTCAACAATGACGGTGTAGTCGCCCCTGCCCGATGTTCTCGAACAGAAGTTCTCGAACGAAGGGCATAGCCGAGCGGTCGATGCGACTGCAAGGCGAGTGTCGGACGCTCTGACTGTCGGAAGAACAAGAAGTGGATTATTGAGATGGACATCCTCCGTCAGCTCGAGGCCGAGCAGGCCGCCAAGATCGAAGCCAAGCGCAAGCTCCCCGAATTCCAGCCCGGCGATACCGTGCGCGTCCAGGTCCGTGTGACCGAAGGCACCCGCACCCGCGTCCAGGCCTATGAGGGCGTCGTCATCGCCCGCGCCGGCGCCGGCTTCCAGGAAAACTTCACCGTCCGCAAGATCTCCTACGGCGAAGGCGTGGAGCGGGTGTTCCCGGTCTATTCACCGATGGTCGAAGGCGTCGAGATCGTGCGCCGCGGCAAGGTGCGTCGCGCCAAGCTGTACTATTTGCGTGACCGTCGCGGCAAATCGGCCCGCATTTCGGAAAACACCGGCGTGCGCGCCCGCAAGCTGAACGACGAAGAGCGCGATGCGCTGAACGCCGAGAAGGCGCGCATCGAGGCCGAGAAAGTGGCCGCCGCCCAGGCGCTGGCCGCCGAGAAGGCCGCGCAGGACGCCGCCGAGAAAAAGGCCGCCGACGAGGCCGCCAAGGCCGCGGAAGCAGCTGCCGCCGAATAAGGCTCTTCAAGAACGTATTTTCGGAAAGGCGGCTTCGGCCGCCTTTTTGTTTCGCGAGGCGGATTCTATTTTGCCGGGCTGCATCGGCCGCAATCGATACGGATCGTTCCGTAATGCCGCCGTTGAAAGCATTGAAATCCATTTTCGTGCCGAACGCCGCATCGGAGCGGCTTGCAAGGCGCCGGCGGAAAGCTAAAGTCGGCGCCGGATTTCCTGCATGCCTCGGCCGATCGAGGCGGTTCAGTTCCTGGGGAGCATCGTCATGATCAATTCGAAACTGCTGCTGGCCGGCCTGCTGGCTTGCCTTCTCGTGCCTGTCGCGGCTCTGGCGCAGGCGCTGCCCGACCTCGGGGGCAAGAAAGTGGTGGTGGTGACCGAAAACGCCTATCCGCCGCTGCAGTTCATCGATGCCAAGACCGGCAAGCAGATCGGTTGGGAATATGACGCGATGAACGAGATCGCCAAACGGCTGAATTTCAAGGTCGAGTACCAGAATACCTCCTGGGACGCGATGATCCAGGCGGTTTCCGACAATCAGTACAACATCGGCATGACCGGCATCACCATCAAGGACGACCGCAAGCAGAAGGTCGATTTCTCCGATCCGTATATGCGCTCGGAACAGTTCATGCTGGTGCGCGGCGACGAGAAGCGCTTCACCGATGCAAAGACGTTCGCCGCCTTCAAGGACGGGCTGATCGGCGCGCAGGCCGGCACCACGCCCTTCTACACCGCCGTCTACAGCGTGCTCGACGGCAACGAGCAGAACCCGCGCATCAAGCTGTTCGAGACATTCGGCGCGACGGTGCAGGCGCTGAAGGCCGGCGACGTCGACGTCGTGCTCACCGACGGCACTGCCGGCAAGGGCTATGTCGATGCGTCCAATGGCGGCCTTAAGCTGATCGGCGGCCCACTCGGCACCGAGGATTTCGGCTTCATCTTCCCCAAGGGCTCCGACCTGGTGAAGCCGGTCAACGCGGCAATCGCCGCGCTCAAGGCCGACGGTACGCTCGACGCGCTCAACAAGAAGTGGTTCCTTGATTACAAGATGGGGCAGTAGGCCCGCTTGTTGCGCGCATTTCATGACGATTGTGCGCGGGAACTCGCGCTGACTCTGCGCTCGTACACCCCCCTCTGTCCTGCCGGACATCTCCCCCTCAAGGGGGGAGATCGGATTTCGCATCGGCTTTCGCCAATTTTCAGTGTTGCAGAACGGGCCGCGAGGTCAAAGCTGCCGATCTCCCCCCTTGAGGGGGAGATGGCCGGCAGGCCAGAGGGGGGTGTGACAGAACGCTGCCTTCGTGACTCTGTTATCGGTACCGCTTGATGCCGTCGGCGCCTCTCGCCTCAGCCAAATCCGACTTCCCGTGGTGGCTTGCCGTGGCCGTGGCGATCGCCTTGGCCGCCGCCATCTTCATCGCTGCCAGCGACGTCTATGCCCAGGTCTTCGCAACCGTCGCCAAGGGCATCGGCGTCACCATCTTCGTCACGGTGGTCGCCTTCGCGCTGGCTTGCGCGATCGGCCTCGGCGTCGCGCTGATGGGCCTGTCGGGCTCACGCTGGCTCAGCCAGATCGCCCGCTTGTACGTCGAGATCATCCGCGGCGTGCCGATGCTGGTGCTGTTGTTCTGGATCGCCTTTGCCGGCGCGCCGGCCTTCGTCGCGGCATGGAACGCGCTGATGGCGCCGCTGCAAAGCGCCGGCCTCTTCGGTGAGCTGCTGGTACGCGACGTGTCGTTGCTTTGGCGCGCCGTCATGGCGCTGACCATCGGCTATTCGGCCTTCATCTCGGAGGTGTTCCGCGCCGGTATCCAGGCGGTCGAGAAGGGGCAGATCGAAGCGGCCAAGGCGCTCGGGCTGACGCGCACCCAGCGCTTCCGGCTGGTCATCTTTCCGCAGGCGATCCGCACTATCCTGCCGCCGCTCGGCAATGATTTCGTCGCCATGGTCAAGGATTCCTCGCTGGTCTCGGTGCTCGGCGTCGCCGACATCACCCAGATGGGCAAGATCTACGCCGCCGGCTCGTTCCGCTTCTTCGAAACCTATTCGATCGTCGCCTATATCTATCTCATCCTGACCGTCGGCCTGTCGTTGGCCTTGCGGGCGCTGGAGAAGCGGCTGCGCCACCAGCATGGGGAATAGAAGGCAGGCGAAAACGGCGCTACCATCGAGCGGACGCGACCGGGGAGGACCCATGATCATCGACAAGGCCAATGCGGCGCTGGAAGCGGTCTATACGGCCGACACGCCCGAGACGCTCGCCAAGGCCTATGCGCAATGGGCCGCGACCTATGACGGCGAAACCGCGGCGCTCGGCTATCTCCTGCCGTTCCTGATCACCGCCTGGGTGGCGCGCCATGTGCCGCCGGGCGAAGGGCCGGTGCTCGACGCCGGTTGCGGCACCGGCCTGTCGGGGCCGTCGCTCAAGGCACTCGGCTACCACGATATTGCCGGGCTCGACCTGTCGCAGGACATGCTGAAAATCGCCGGCAGCCGGCAGGCCTACAGCGAGCTGAAACAGGCGATGCTCGGCGGGCCATTGCCTTGGGCGGACGGGTATTTCCGCGCCTTTTTCTCGACCGGCGTGTTCACCATCAGCCACGCACCGGCGTCGGGCCTGCATGAACTGATACGCATCACCAGGACGGGCGGCCACGCCATCTTCACGGTCCGCGACCAGGTGTTTGAAAGCGGCGGGTTCAAGGCCGTGTTTGGCGAACTGGAGCAGGCGAAAAAATGGCGGCCGGTCGAGGAGAGCCCGTGGTTCCGCTGCTATGCAATCGCCGAGCCCGACGCGCTGGTGAAGACGTTTGTGTTCAAGGTGCTGTGAAGCGCCTGCGAAGGCAGACGCGATTGCTGAAAAGCCAAAACATTGATATGAGCAGCGCCATGGAAGAGCTTTTTGGCGATCCGGCCTATAAAGGTTTCGTGCTGCAGGACAGGAAACGCCTGCCGTCGCGATTTTCCGCGCGCGTTTCCGGCGCTCTGACCAGCCGACTTCGCTAGGGCAGACTCGCCAGGCTGCTTCGCCGGGCCGATCGGCGTCCTTTTCCCTTTTTAAATCGACGGATTTACGCACATGAGCGCACCGCGCACCCTCTACGACAAGATTTTCGACGACCATGTCGTCGACCGCCAGGACGACGGCACCTGCCTGCTCTATATCGACCGCCATCTGGTCCACGAAGTCACCAGCCCGCAGGCTTTCGAAGGCCTGCGCATGACCGGCCGCAAGGTTCGGCATCCGGAAAAGACGCTGGCCGTGGTCGACCACAATGTGTCGACCTCGCCCGAGCGCAAGTTCGGCATCAAGAACGAGGAAAGCCGCATCCAGGTCGAGGCGCTGGCCAAGAACGCCAAGGATTTCGGTATCGAATATTATTCCGAGAAGGATATCCGCCAGGGCATCGTCCACATCATCGGTCCCGAGCAAGGCTTTACGCTGCCCGGCATGACCATCGTCTGCGGCGACAGCCACACCTCGACGCATGGCGCGTTCGGGGCGCTGGCGCATGGCATCGGCACCTCGGAAGTCGAGCATGTGCTGGCGACGCAGACGCTGATTCAGCGCAAGGCCAAGAACATGCTGGTGCGCGTCGACGGCGCACTGCCGGAAGGCGTCACCGCCAAGGACATCATCCTTGCCATCATCGGCGAGATCGGCACGGCCGGCGGCACCGGCTATGTCATCGAATATGCCGGCGAGGCAATCCGTGCGCTGTCGATGGAAGGCCGCATGACGATCTGCAACATGTCGATCGAAGCCGGCGCGCGCGCCGGCCTGATCGCGCCCGACGAGACCACCTTCGCCTATGTCAAGGACAAGCCGCGCGCCCCCAAGGGCGAAGCCTGGGACGCCGCGCTCGCCTACTGGAAGACGCTGCAGTCCGACGAAGGCGCGCATTTCAACAAGGTGGTCGTGCTCGACGCGGCAAAGCTGCCGCCGATCGTCTCCTGGGGCTCCTCGCCCGAGGACGTGGTCTCGGTGCAAGGCATCGTGCCGAACCCGGACGACATCACTGATGAGAACAAGCGCACCTCCAAGCAGCGCGCACTCGACTATATGGGCCTGAAGCCGGGCACCAAGATCACCGATATCGAACTCGATCGCGTCTTCATCGGCTCCTGCACCAATGGCCGCATCGAGGATCTGCGCGCCGCCGCCAAGGTGATCGAGGGCAGACAAGTCAATCCGCGGGTCAGTGCGATGATCGTGCCGGGCTCCGGCCTGGTCAAGGAACAGGCAGAGGCCGAAGGCCTCGACAAGATCTTTGTCGCCGCCGGCTTTGACTGGCGTGAGCCGGGCTGCTCGATGTGCCTTGCCATGAACGACGACCGGCTGAAGCCGCATGAGCGCTGCGCCTCGACCTCGAATCGCAATTTCGAGGGGCGCCAAGGCTTCAAGGGCCGGACGCATCTGGTGTCGCCGGCAATGGCCGCGGCGGCGGCGATCGCCGGCCATTTCGTCGACATCCGCGAGTGGAAATAGGGCAGGCGCGCGCAGTCGGATATGAGGAGCCCGAGCCGCAATGCGGTTCGGGCATTCTTCAGTCGGGCCGCCTGACGAATTCGTGGAATCCCTCACGGCGGCCGGGTTGGTCCTTTGCGACGACCAGCGCCAGTTGGCGCTCGTCGAAGAGTTTGAACCATTCGTCCCATTCGACCAGTTCGTAGCCGCCGGCATTGACCGGGCGTTCGGCCTCATCCTGGTCCTGGTAGGCATGCTGGCCGAAGACCAGCCTCAGCATGGGCTGCGTTCCGGCTTCGGGCGACACGTCGACGATCGCCGGAAAGCCGGCGCGTGCCGCGGCCCATGAGCGAATTGCATCGTGATCGGTCAGCATGATCGTGTCGGCCATCGGAGCGTCTCCTGGTTGCCGTCGTGAAACGCCGCTCGCCGTTCGCGGTTCCGCCCAGCGGCTTTGTCGACGCACCTGTCGTATATTCGCTTTCGCTTAACCGCTTGTTTGGGCTTCCGCTCTAAGGTCCTCCAAGGGAAGCGAGGGGAAATTACAGCGCTTGGACACCGGCCTGCTCATAGCGCTGCTCAATCCAGGCATCGCCCTCACACTCGGCGCGGCATTTCTCGTGCTGTGGTTCTATCAGCGCCACCGTCCCTATCTGGCTGTGCTGGCGGCGGGCTACTCGGCCTCGGCCGCAGGCTTCCTGCTCCAGCATTTCACGCTGCCGGTCGGCATGGCGCCGACCAAGCTCATCTCGATCCTGTGCTTCACCTTCGCCACCTGCTGTCTCGCCGGCGCGGTCATTGCGCGCTATGGGCGGCGCGTGCCTTACCCGGCGGTCGGCATTCTGGCCTGCGGCGGCCTGGCCGCGTTCTCGTGGTTTCTTTTTGCCCGGCCGGATCTCACCTGGCGCATCCTTGCCATCAATTTCAGCTTCGGCGGCATCAGCCTGGTTGTCGCCGCCGAGTTGCGCGTGGTGCGCAACAACGGCCCGACGGAAATGATCCTGTTCGTGCTGTCGCTGCTTTCCGGCCTGAACTTCCTGGGGCGGACGCTTGCCGTCGTCATCGCGCATGGGCCGTTCACCAGCTATGAAGGGCTTTACTCCTCGTCCTACTGGACGACGGCTCTGCTGTCGCATGCATTGCTGTCGCTGCTTATTGCGCTTTGCCTGTTCGGCGCCGCCGCGCTCGATGTGATGAAGGCCCTGAAGACCGAAACCCTGACAGACCCGCTGTCGGGCCTGCTCAACCGCCGCGGCTTCGAGGAGCGCGCCATGCTGGTCCTGCAGCACTGTGCCACGGCGCAATTGCCGGTTGCGCTGGTGCTTGCCGATCTCGATCATTTCAAGGCGCTCAACGATCAGCATGGCCACGCGGCCGGCGATCGCGTCATCGCCGACTTCGCTGCCAAGCTTCTGTGGGCTGCAGGTACGCGCGGCGTTGCCGGCCGTATCGGCGGCGAAGAGTTCGCCGTGCTGTTGCCGCTCAGCGACCTTGGCGCGGCAAGACTGTTTGCCGAAGCCATTCGCACGGTCTATTCGGCGGGCAGAATCGACGGACTTCCGCCCGACACAAGAGTGACCGCGAGCTTCGGCGTGGCCGCCCGCACCAGCGACGAAGGGCTGGACCCGCTGATGCGCCGCGCCGACGAAGCGCTCTACAAAGCCAAAAGGAGTGGCCGCGACAGCGTATACCTGTCCTATCAGCGGCCTGAAACGGTCGTCCTTCCCAATAGGACCAGTGCTGGCTGAGCGTCAGCGACGGCTTCGAATTAACGTCTTTTTCGCGCGTTGGTGATTTGCTGTTCGGGGGAGTGCCAAAACGCCATGGGCAGCGCTAATTTCATCCTGCTGATCAACCTGTTCGTTGCCGGGCTGCTGGCGGCGGCCTTCATGACGATCGCGGTCTATGACGCCGGCCGGGTGTCGGCACGCTGGCTGGCGTTCGGCTATGTGCTCGGCACGGCTTATTTCGCGATCGAGTTCAGCATTCCTGCCTTCGACAATGCGCGCCCCGTGGTTGTCGCCGCCTTTGCCGCCTTCCTTGGCGCTACCGTCGCCTTCAATGGCGGGCTTGCCCATAAATACCGCGTTTCGCCGCCTTGGCCGCCGATGCTGTTCTTCCTGGTCTTCGCCACCCTCGCGGTCTACTTCGTGCAGGACCTGCCACGCCAATCGTTCGTGCGAATGGCGGCCTACCAGCTTCCCTATGCGGCCATGCAGTTCACCGGGCTGGCGATCGTCTTGTCGTCCAGGCAAAGACGCGAGCGGCTCGACTATATGCTGATGGCTGTCCTTGCGGCCAGCACCTTGCAGTTCGCCAGCAAACCCTTCATCGCCCATGCGCTTGGTGGCTGGGGCGCCAACCCGCAATCTTATGCGCAGACCAGCTATGCGTTGGTGTCGCAGTCGGTCGGCACCGTGTTCGGCCTGGCGCTTGCGCTGGTGACATTGGCTATCCTGGTCCGCGACGTGCTCGCCGAGGCGACGTCGAAATCGGAAACCGACACGCTTTCGCGGCTGCTCAACCGTGGGGGCTTCGAGCGCCATGCCGAGATCGCACTGCGTGACGCCATGCGGCGCGCCGTTCCAGCGGCACTGGTCATTGCCGATCTCGACCATTTCAAGCGCATCAACGATACTTACGGCCACGCGTCGGGCGATCGGGTCATCGAGACCTTTGCCGGTTTTCTCCGCGATGCCGCGGCCGACCATCATGTCGCCGGCCGCATCGGCGGCGAGGAATTCGCGATTTTCCTGCCGGGGACCAATCTAGCCGCCGCCCGGCTCTTTGCCGAGGGCACGCGGAGCGCCTTCGGTGCCACGCCGATCGACTGCCTGCCCGCGGATCACCGCTGCAGCGCCAGCTTCGGCGTTGCCGAGCTTGGTCCGGGCGAAAGCTTTTCCGACCTGTTGCGGCGCGCCGACAAAGCGCTCTATCAGGCGAAGGGCAGCGGTCGCGATTGCGTGCGTGTCTCGGTGGGGCCGGCTGTTGCCCTGCCGGCGCCGTCAACCAAGGGCGGCGTGGCCGTCAGCGGCAGGGGCTGAGCTCCGGCATTTCGCCGTCGGAGAGGCCGTACATATAGCTGCGGCCCTTGACGAAAACCGGCGGCCTATAGCAGTCGCCGCCGCGGACATCGTCCGATTCGTTTTCGTAGATCACGTCGGGCTGGCCGGCGCTGGTGTAGTCGGACAATTCCTTGGCCAGCTTGCCCTCGCCAACGAGGATACGCTTGTAGCCGGCGGCGCTGTCGATGACGAGATTGCCGAAGGAATCGGCATAGACGCGGTCATGATGGCGCGTCCCGGCGAATGCCGGTGCGACGACGCCGACGGCGAGCGCCGCCAATAGGAACCAGGGAAGGCGCGATCCTGCTGAATTCGAATGCATGGCGTGCTGCTCCAGTTGCTGAGAGGCAAGCCTCCTCGAATCAGAAATTAACCTTTTATTAACCTTTGTTAAGAGGGCAACCGCAGCACGGGCGAGGTCTCGGAAAATATGGTTAATACCCGATCGCCCACCGGCCATCATTCGGCCACGCCTTGTTCCCACCATTCCCAGCATCGGGCGCGACTCAAAAAGCATGAAATCCGGTGGCTTGCCGGAGCATCGCGGCGGGCTCGATACGCGGTGGGGAAGGCAGCAAATGAGATTACGCCGCACGTTTCGGATGGCGCTGGCCATTCCGCCGCTGCTGGCTGCAGCCGCCTGCGCGCCGCAGACCAGCGCGCCCAAGCTCGGCAACACGGCCGCCGCTTCCGTGTCGCTTGCTCCGGCTGCTAGCGAACCGACGGCACCGCAGCCGCGCACAGCTACTTACAACTGCGCCGACGGCAGCGTGATGACCATCGAGAATCTCGGCACGTCGGTGCGCGTCCTCGGCCAGAACGGCGCCAGCGCCGAGCTGCCGGCCTCACCGGCCAATCAGACCAGCCGTTACGGCGAGGCGCATGACGCAATCGTGATCGATGGGCGTGAGGCGCTGGTGATGAAGGGCGGTGCACCACCGCTGGCCTGCAAGCGCTGACCCGCCCCTTGCGCCAGCCATATTTTGCAGTGCAGCGACATTGTACCGGCGCAAGGCGACAGTCCTAATCGATTGAAGCTGAAAGCCTCGCTCTCATCAGACTAAATTACGTTTTCGAAACGGTTTTCCGGCTTTGACGCGGTGCAAAAAGAGCATTAGAAACCGGCTGTCCGAAGTCGCAACCGGAAGCGGTAATGCCGCATTCCCACCTGAGGCTCCAGAGACGCCGAACTGGGGGAGCCATGAGCAAATCACCAGCCACCCGCGAATTTGCCAGACGTGAACGGCCGCTTTCGCCGCATCTGACCGTCTATCGGCCGCCGATCACCATGACGATGTCGATCGTCCACCGCATCACCGGCGGGGCGCTCTATTTCGGCACGCTGCTGGTCGCGCTGTGGCTGATGGCGGCGGCGAGCTCGGAGGCGACCTTCAATGCCGTCAACTGGGCCTTCGGCTCGTGGCTGGGACGGCTGGTGCTGTTCGGCTACAGCTGGGCGCTGATGCACCACATGCTGGGCGGTGTGCGCCATCTTATCTGGGACACTGGGGCAGGGCTGGAAAAGCATACGGCATCGAGGATCGCCTGGGCGACGCTTGCCGGCTCGGTCACGTTGACGCTGCTGATCTGGATCGCCGGCTACATGGCGCGGGGAGCCTGACATGAACGGCAAGAACACCGACATGCGCACGCCGCTGGCCAAGGTCCGCGGCCTCGGTTCCGCCCGCGAGGGCACCGGCCATTTCTGGCGCCAGCGGCTGACGGCGATCTCCAACATCCCCCTGGTCCTGTTCTTCGTCGGCTTCCTGATCGCACTCAACGGCGCCAGCTATCTCGAGGTGCGCGCCGCACTTGCCAATCCGTTCGTTGCACTGGTGCTGGCGCTGGTGCTGTTGTCGGTGCTCTACCACATGCGGCTCGGCATGCAGGCGATCATCGAAGACTATGTGCATGGCGAAGGCACCAGGCTGGCGCTGCTCGCCCTCAACACATTCTTTCCCGTAGTCGTCGGCGTCGCTTCGGTCTTCGCCCTGCTTAAACTGGCATTTGGAGGCTGATTTTTTGGCCAAGGACGCGAAGAACGCCAACACGGCTTCCGCCTATAGCTATGTCGATCACAAATTCGACGTCGTGGTCGTCGGCGCCGGCGGCGCCGGCCTGCGCGCCGCGCTCGGCATGGCCGAACAGGGCCTGCGCACCGCCTGCATCACCAAAGTGTTCCCGACGCGCTCGCATACGGTTGCGGCGCAGGGCGGCATCGCCGCCTCGCTCGCCAATATGGGTCCCGACAACTGGCAGTGGCATCTCTTCGACACCGTCAAAGGCTCAGATTGGCTGGGCGACACCGACGCTCAAGAATACATGGTGCGCGAAGCGCCGGCGGCGGTCTACGAGCTCGAGCACTACGGCGTTCCCTTCAGCCGCACCGAGGACGGGAAAATCTACCAGCGGCCGTTCGGCGGCATGATGATGAATTTCGGCGAGGGGCCGCCGGTGCAGCGCACCTGTGCGGCCGCCGACCGCACCGGCCACGCCATGCTGCACACGCTCTACGGCCAGTCGCTGAAGCACAATGCGCAGTTCTTCATCGAGTATTTCGCGCTCGACCTGATCATGGAGCCGGACGGCACCTGCACCGGCGTCGTCGCCTGGAACCTCGACGACGGCACCATCCACCGTTTTTCGGCCAAGATGGTGGTGCTGGCGACCGGCGGCTATGGCCGCGCCTATTTCTCGGCCACCTCGGCGCATACCTGCACCGGCGATGGCGGCGGCATGGCCGCACGCGCAGGCCTGGCGCTGCAGGACATGGAGTTCGTGCAGTTCCACCCGACCGGCATCTACGGCGCCGGCTGCCTGATCACCGAGGGCGCGCGCGGCGAGGGCGGCTATCTCGTCAATTCCGAGGGCGAGCGCTTCATGGAACGCTACGCGCCGTCGGCCAAGGATCTGGCTTCGCGCGACGTGGTCTCGCGCTGCATGACGCTGGAAATCCGCGAGGGCCGCGGCGTCGGCCCGAAGAAGGATCACATTTTCCTGCATCTCGACCATCTCGACCCGGCCGTTCTGCACGAGAGGCTTCCGGGTATTTCGGAATCGGCAAAGATCTTTGCCGGCGTGGACCTGACCAAGGAGCCGATCCCGGTGCTGCCGACGGTCCACTACAATATGGGCGGCGTGCCGACCAATTACTGGGGCGAGGTGCTGAACCCGACGGCGTCGAATCCGGACCAGGTGTCGCCCGGGCTGATGGCGGTCGGCGAAGCCGGCTGCGCCTCGGTGCACGGCGCCAACCGGCTTGGTTCGAACTCGCTGATCGACCTGGTGGTGTTCGGCCGCGCGGCGGCAATCCGGGCCGGCCAGGTGATCGACCGCACATCGGCGATCCCTTCGCCCAACGAGACCGCCGTCGAAAAGATAATGGACCGCTTCGACCGGCTGCGTCACGCCAACGGCTCGACGCCGACAGCGGTTTTGCGCGAAAAGATGCAGAAGGCGATGCAGGAGGACGCGGCGGTGTTCCGCACCCAGGAATCGCTGGAAAGCGGCTGCAGGCGCATTTCGCAGATCTGGGGTGAACTCGGCGACGTCAAGGTGTTCGACCGCTCGATGATCTGGAACTCCGACCTGGTCGAGACGCTGGAGCTGGAAAACCTGATGGCCAACGCCATCACCACCGTCTACGGCGCCGAGGCGCGCAAGGAAAGCCGCGGCGCGCACGCGCGGGAGGACTTTTCGGCCCGCGACGACGCCAACTGGCGCAAGCATACGCTGGCCCGGCTCAACGAGGCCGGCGAGGTGGCGCTCACCTACCGGCCGGTGCACACCGAAACGCTGCTCAAGGAAGCAGACGGCGGCATCAACCCGGCCAAGATCGCGCCGAAGGCCAGGGTGTATTGAGATGAGGCTGCTGGCGGTTGCGGGATATTCCGGCACGCCCCTTCCGGCCAAGCTCGGCCTGAAGGACGGGATGATTGCCGCTTTCGTCGCCTTGCCGGCCGAACTCGAGGATTTGGCCGAAGCCGTGGATTTTGCCGAGCTCGATCGGCTGGCCAACTGGTCGGCGATTTCGGGCGTTCATGAGAAATACGATGCCGTACATGCTTTCACCCGGCAGCGCGTCGAGATCGAGGACCGTCTTGGCGACGTCGAAGCGGCAATCAAGCGGGACGGCATGGTCTGGGTGTCATGGCCGAAGAAGGCATCGAAAGTGCCGACCGACGTCACCGAGGACGTTATCCGCACAGAGGCGCTGAAGCTCGACCTTGTCGACGTCAAGGTCGCCGCCGTGAACGAGATCTGGTCCGGGCTGAAGCTCGTCATCCGAAAGGACCTGAGGTAATGGTCGAACTCACGCTTCCGAAAAACTCGAAGATCATGGCCGGAAAAACTTGGCCGAAGCCGGAGGGCGCGACCAACCTGCGCGAATATCGCATCTACCGCTGGTCGCCGGACGATGACGAGAACCCGCGCATGGATACGTATTTCGTCGACATGGACGATTGCGGGCCGATGGTGCTCGACGCGCTGCTCTGGATCAAGAACAAGATCGATCCGACGCTGACGCTGCGCCGCTCCTGCCGCGAAGGCATTTGCGGCTCGTGCGCCATGAACATCGACGGGTCGAACACGCTGGCCTGCACCAAGGGCTGCGACGACATTTCCGGCGCGATCAAGGTCTATCCGCTACCGCACATGGCCGTGGTCAAGGACCTGGTGCCCGACCTCACCAATTTCTACGCCCAGCACGCCTCGATCGAGCCGTGGCTGAAGACGGTGTCGCCCGAGCCGGCCAAGGAATGGCTGCAGAGCCATGAGGACCGCGAAAAGCTCGACGGGCTCTACGAGTGCATATTGTGCGCCTGCTGCTCGACCTCCTGCCCGAGCTACTGGTGGAACGGCGAGCGCTATCTCGGCCCGGCGACGCTGCTGCAGGCCTATCGCTGGCTGATCGATTCCAGGGACGAGGCGACGGGGGAGCGGCTCGACAATCTCGAAGACCCGTTCCGGCTCTATCGCTGCCACACCATCATGAACTGCGCCCAGACTTGCCCCAAGGGGCTCAACCCGGCCAAGGCGATCGCCGAGATCAAGAAGATGATGGTGGAGCGACGGGTTTAGGCGGCGGGCGGGTTGCAGCCGAGATCGTCTCGTCCGCAGCGATCCTTCGCGCCCCCCTCTGTCCTGCCGGACATCTCCCCCCTTGAGGCCCCTTGAGGGGGGAGATTAGCAGCTTGGAGGACAGCGCCCTTTCTGCAGCCTTGAAAAGTGGCGAAGCGGTGATGACAGCCAATCTCCCCACTAGAGGGGGAGATGTCCGGCAGGACAGAGGGGGGCGCTGTCCCGCCGAGTTCGAAAGGATAGCAAACTTATGACCGATTCCGACCTTCCCATCCTCTCTCCCATCGAAGCCCGCGTGCTCGGCTGCCTGATCGAGAAGAAGGAGCTGACGCCGGACGTCTATCCGCTGACGCTCAATGCGGCACATGCGGCGGCCAACCAGAAGACGGCGCGCGAGCCGGTAATGTCGGTCGAGCTTGCCGAGGTCAGGCGGGCGCTTGGCCAGCTGGAGCAGAAGGGCCTCGTCAGGCAAGTGTTCGCGTCGCGCGTCGAGCGCTACGAGCATATCGTGGCGCAGCGCTTTTCCCTGACCTCGGCGCAGATCGCGCTGCTCGGCCTGTTGCTGCTGCGCGGCCCGCAGACGGCCTATGAATTGCTGGCGCGAAGCGAGCGCATGGCGCGGCTGCCGTCGATCGACGAGCTTCGCGGCAATCTCGATCTGCTGATCGGCCGCCGGCCACCGCTGGTGCAGCAGATCGATCGCGGCCCAGGCCAGCGCGAGGATCGCTACGTCCATCTGCTCAGCGGGCCGCCGCAGCTGTCGGCTGCCGCAGCACCCCTGCAGTCGTCCTCGCCGGCGTCGGATATGGAAATGCGCGTGCGGGCCCTCGAGGAGGAGGTCGCGGCATTGCGCGCCCGCCTCGACGCGCTCGTTGGCGAAAAAAGCCAATAATCATTCGAGAGGGGGCGCGAAGGATCGCCCGCTTCGCAGACCAGCTCTCACCCGAGCCTGGCGTCGAGCGATACTTTGATGGCGCCGAGCGCTTTCGAGACCGGGCATTCGGCCTTGGCCTTCTCGGCCAATTCCTTGAACTTGGCGGCATCAATGCCCGGTACCTTGCCGACCAGCGTGATCGCGCTGCCGGTGATGCCGGTGCCGGGGACCAGCGTTACTACGGCCTTGGCGTCGAGCTCGGCAGCCGGAGTGCCGTTCTCGGCGAGAAAATGCGAAAGCTGCATGGCGTAGCAGCCGGCATGGGCGGCGGCGATCAGCTCTTCCGGGTTTGTGCCGGATTTGCCGCTTTCATCCTCGAAACGCGTCTTGGCCGAATAGGGTGTGCCCTTCAGCACCCCGCTCTGGGTTTCGAGTGTGCCCTTGCCTTCCTTGAAACTGCCTTTCCAAACGGCGTTGGCGGTGCGGTCCATCAATTCCTCCTTGATTGTCGTGGCTGAGCCCGTGATCGGCATCCAGTCGACTATAGCGCGCGCGGGAGCGAAGGCCACCCACGCTTTCGTATCGGCGGCGGCGTGACACATCATGTCGAGCGAAAAAAATTCGAAAAAAATATGCGTGCAAAAATGTCGACTTCCATCTGTCCCGGCCGTCCTGCGGGCGGCCATGGACTTGGTGGCCGGATGGAGGACCACATGAACAATCTGTTTTCTGCTCACTGGACAAGCACCGGCCACAGGGCCGGTGAACAACAAGCCGACTGGTCGCGCCTGCAGCCTTCCGGCTTCGGCCGACTGCTTGCGGCGATTGCCATCATTGGGATTGCGGTATCTCTTCTCGACTATGCTGCGGCCGGTCTCGATTCTGCGGCAGGCAAGGGCTCCGCGGAGATTTCCGTAGCCTCGTCTTCGGCTTCAAGCCAGGAATGGAGATAAAAATGAAGTATGTTTGCCTGGTCTATGGTGAAGAAAAAGATCTCTACGCAATGACCCCCGAGAGGCTGGCCAAGCTCGACGCCGATTCGATGGCCCATGACCGGTCATTGGACCAACGCGGGATGCTGATCATCGCGCAGGCGCTGCAATCGGTGAAAACGTCGAAAACCGTTCGCAGGCGCAAGGGCAAGCGGCTGGTCACCGACGGCCCCTTCGCCGAAACCAAGGAGCAGTTGCTCGGTTTCGTCATGATCGAGGCCGAGAGCCTCGACGAGGCGCTGGGGATCGCGGGCGAGATTCCGCTCGCCGAAATCGGCACGATCGAGGTGCGGGCGATCTACAAGGTGCCCGGGTCATAGAGATGTCTCGATAAGTTCCTCCGCGGAGCGGTGGCGACCAACGACTGGCATGGGCTTTCGTTTTCTTCGCCGGACGCAACTTTTGCGTGTTGAAGCGAAGCAATACTTCTCCTATCGTCGCCGAGATCGGGGGATTTCGGGGCATGCATATATTGATTGCAGCAATCGGCCTGCTCGGAGCAGCGGGCTTCTGGTGGTACCGGCTGAAGATCATGAACGACGCGGCGCGTGAGGTTGCCGACGTGGTTGGCCGCGTCCAGGGCAACGTCCGCCGCAAGAAACTGCGCAAGCAGGCGGCGCTCTCGCCGCTGACGGCGATCGACGATCCGGTCGTCGCCGCCGCGACGCTGATCACCGCCATCGTTTCCGAACATGGTCCTGTGCTGCCGCAACGCGAAGCTGCCATTCGATCGGTGATCTCGGAGATTGCCGACAAAAAACAGACCGATGAAGCGGTGATCTACGCCAAATGGGCGGCATCGCAAATCGACGACGCCACGGTCGTCATCGACAAGCTGGCACCGTTCCTGCGCGAACGGCTCGACGCGGTCGAAAGGAGCGATCTGCTGCGGATGGTCAGCCGTGCGGCGGAAGCCGGCGGACAAAACCTGCAGATTCCCGACCAGCGCATGCTGCGGCTGCGCCAGAAGCTGGGCTTCGAGGTCAACTGACCGAACGGCCAGTAACGCGCACTTGCCAAGCCTAAATCGCCTCGCCCTTCAACAGTTTCGGCGTGTCGCCGGACAGACCCGACGCCTGGCGGATGAAAAACCCCTTCAGCCGCGGCATGCGCTCGACGAGGCCGAGGCCGATGTCGCGCAAAGTGCGCAGCGGGCCGAAATCGTTGGAAAACATCCGGTTCAGCACATCGGTGGTGATGCCCATCTGCACCGTGTCGAAACGCCGCCATTGCTGGTAGCGCTCGAGCACGTCGAGCGCGCCGATGTCCTGGCCGAGCCGGTCGGCCTCGACCACCACTTCGGCCAGCGCCGCCACGTCCTTGAAGCCGAGATTGAGACCCTGGCCGGCGATCGGGTGGATGCCGTGGGCGGCGTCGCCGGCCAAGGCGATGCGCGGCGCGACGAAGGCGCGCGCAATGATCAGCCCGAGCGGCCAGGCACGCGGCTTGTCGGCGATATGGATTTCGCCGAGTTTCAGGCCAAAGCGCTGCTCGAGCTCATATTCCAGGACCAGCGTGTCGCCACTGACCAGTTTCTCGGCATCCTGCGACCGTTCGACCCAGACGATCGACGAGCGGTTGGTGCCGTCCTTGCCCGGCTTGAGCGGCAGCGTGGCAAACGGGCCCGCGGGAAGGAAATGCTCTTCGGCGCGGCCGTTGTGCGGCCGCTCGTGCGCCACCGTGCAGACGATGCCGGACTGGCCATACTCCCATTTCACCGTCTTGATGCCGGCCATGTCGCGCAGCTTCGAATTGACGCCGTCGGCGGCAACCAGCAGCCGCGCCTTCAGCGTCGCGCCGTCGGCAAGATGCACGGTGATGCCGGCGCCGTTGATGTCGAAGGCGCTGACGGCGACGCCTTCGATGATGCCGATGCCGAGTTGTTCGGCGCGCCGGCGCAAGGCGCCGTTCAAATCCTTGTTGGCAACCATATGCGCAAAGGGTTCGCCGGGCGCGACCTCGCCGTCGAAAGTGAGGAACACCGGGCGGACCGGATCGGATGTGCGCGAATCGGTGACGATCATTTCGGTGATCGCCTGCGCCCCCGGCGCGATCTCGTTCCAGACGCCGAGCTGGTCGAGCATGCGGCACGCGGCGGCGGCAATCGCCGAGGCGCGGCCGTCCTTCTGCCAGACCCTGGCGGGTGCCGCATCGACGACGGCGACGGCGAGGCTCGGCCGCGCCTGCTTCAGCGACACGGCGGCGGCTAGGCCGACATAACCGGCGCCGGCGACCAGAACATCGAGCGAATTCTTGCTGTCGACCATGGCAATTCCTTTCGCAGCCTGACTGTCGCCGGGCATTCCGCCCTTGACTGCCCGCTGTTCCTGTCGGAAACCGCCATGGTAATTTTGCGGCGAGGTCAAGATGACGGCAGCCATGGACGAGCTTCTCGGCATTCTCGACCTCGAGCAGCTGGAACACAACCTGTATCGTGGTCGCAGCCCCAAGCTCGATTGGCAGCGCATCTTCGGCGGCCAGACCATCGCCCAGGCGCTGGTCGCCGCGCAGCGAACGGTCGAGCCCGAGCGCCACGTGCATTCGCTGCATGGCTATTTCATGCGGCCGGGCGACACCAAGGTGCCTATCATCTACGAGGTCGACCGCATCCGTGACGGCGGCTCCTTCACCACGCGCCGCGTCGTGGCGATCCAGCACGGCCAGGCGATCTTTTCGCTGGAAGCCTCGTTCCAGCAGGATGAGGTCGGCCTGGAACATCAGGTGCCGATGCCGCAGGACGTGCCGGCGCCCGACACGTTGCTGTCGCAGCGCGAATTGCTGGGCAAGTTCGGCGAAGCCGTGCCCGACGGCATCAAGCGCTATTGGGAGCGCGACCGGCCGATCGAGATGAAGCCGGTGATGCTGAAGCATTATACCAGCCGGGAAAAGCTCGAGCCGAAGCAGAACATCTGGATCCGCACCACCGGCCCGGTGCCGGCCGACCGCGCCACGCAGGCGGCCGTGCTCGCTTACCTCTCGGATATGACGCTGCTCGACACCTCGACCTTTGCTCATGGCCGCGCCATTTTCGATCGTGATATCCAGGCAGCCAGCCTCGACCACGCCATGTGGTTCCACCGCAGCCATCCGCTCGACGACTGGATGCTGTACACGCAAGACAGTCCGTCGACGCAAGGATCGCGTGGCTTTACCCGCGGCTCGCTGTTTGCCCGCGACGGCACCTTGATCGCCTCGGTTGCCCAAGAAGGACTCATCCGGCTGAAGCGGCCGCCTGCGGAGTAGGCATTTTTCGAAATTTGCCTATTTTTTAAGCATATGCACTGCCGCGCCTGTGAACAGGCAGCTGCCAGACCTTCTCGATTTCGTTGTTTAACAACAGCTTAACACCCTGCTTCGGCAATTGGCACGGAGCTTGAATCCTAGCGGGCACTCTCCGGCTCTCATGGGGATCGGCGAAGTCGTGCAAACGCGGGGACCCGCAACAGCAAAGGGTGAAACCTTATGAAGATCGTGATGGCAATCATAAAGCCGTTCAAGCTCGACGAGGTGCGCGAGGCGCTCACCGCAGTCGGCATCCAGGGCCTGACCGTCACCGAAGTAAAAGGCTACGGACGTCAGAAGGGTCACACGGAAATCTATCGCGGGGCGGAATACGCGGTCAGCTTCCTGCCGAAGATCAAGATCGAAGTCGCGGTCGCTGTCGACATGGTCGACAAGGCCGTCGAAGCCATCACCGCGGCGGCCAAGACCGGCCAGATCGGCGACGGCAAGATCTTCGTTTTCGGCATCGACCAGGCGGTGCGCATTCGCACCGGCGAAACAGACACCGACGCGCTTTGAGCTGCGGATACGTATTCCAATGGAGAGTTCAATGAATATTCCTTCTACCTTGAAGATAACGGGACGCGCGGCCGTTTTAAGTTCGCTCGCTCTCGCTGCACTGGGCACGGTTGCTGCGTTCGCGCAGGAAGCGGCACCGGCGGCACCGGCTGCCCCTGCGCCCGCGCTCGACACCGGCAACACAGCCTGGATGCTGACCTCGACGGCGCTGGTGCTGATGATGACCGTACCGGGCCTGGCGCTGTTTTATGGCGGCATGGTGCGCAAAAAGAACGTGCTCGCCACCATCATGCAGAGCTTTGCCATCACCTGCCTGGTGACGGTGCTGTGGTTCATGTTCGGCTACTCGCTGGCCTTCTCGGATGGCGGCGGCATGAATGCCTATCTCGGCGGCTTCTCGAAGTTCTTCCACAACGGCATCACCACCTCCTCGCTGTGGCTGCCGGGCGTGGCGAACATTCCTGAGTTCGTCTTCTCGATGTTCCAGATGACCTTCGCCATCATCACGCCGGCGCT
Organism: Mesorhizobium sp. M0968; assembly: GCF_040319065.1. Classification (NCBI taxonomy): domain Bacteria; kingdom Pseudomonadati; phylum Pseudomonadota; class Alphaproteobacteria; order Hyphomicrobiales; family Phyllobacteriaceae; genus Mesorhizobium; species Mesorhizobium sp. M0968. The sequence goes on along the minus strand of NZ_JAMYNL010000009.1, from coordinate 14,847 downwards.
GATTGCCGGCGCCTTCGCCGAACGCATGAAGTTCTCGGCGCTTCTCATCTTCATGGGCGCGTGGCTGCTGGTGGTCTACGCCCCGATCGCGCACTGGGTGTGGGGCGGCGGCTTCCTCGGCACAGCCGGCGTTCTCGATTTCGCCGGCGGCACGGTCGTTCACATCAACGCCGGCGTTGCCGGCCTGGTCTGCGCGCTGGTTCTCGGCAAACGTGAAGGCTACGGCACCACCAACATGGCGCCGCACAACCTCGTCTACTCCGTCATCGGCGCTTCGCTGCTGTGGGTCGGCTGGTTCGGCTTCAACGCCGGCTCGGAACTGGCCGCCGACGGCCTTGCCGGTGCCGCGATGCTGAACACCCAGGTTGCCGCTGCCGCTGCGGCGCTCGCCTGGATGTTCGCCGAATGGATCGTCGCCAAGAAGCCGAGCGTGCTTGGCATCATCTCGGGCGCCGTCGCCGGCCTGGTCGCGGTGACGCCGGCTTCCGGTTTCGTCAATCCGACCGGCGCCTTCATCGTCGGCATCGTCGCCGGCGTGCTCTGCTACGTCTCGGCCGTCAAGCTCAAGCACGCGTTCGGCTATGACGACTCGCTCGATGCATTCGGCGTGCACGGCATCGGCGGCATCATCGGTGCATTGCTGACCGGCGTGCTCGCCGATCCGGCGATCAACAGCCTTGGCTCGGGTGCCTCTGTCGGCAAGCAGCTCTACGGTATCGTCTTCACCATCCTGTGGACGGCGATCGCGAGCTTCGTGATCCTCTATATCGTCAAGGCGCTGGTCGGCCTGCGTCCTTCCACCCAGGAAGAGGTCGAAGGCCTCGACATCAGCCAGCACGGCGAAGTGGTGCCGTGAGGTTTATTGGCTGGCACCGGCGTTTTGCCGGTGCCGGGAAGATCCCGTCGTGATGCTCCCGAAAGGGCTCACGCCTTGAGGCCCGGAAACCTTCCGGGCCTCTTTTTTGTGTGCAGGCGGCCGTTATGGCTCGATCATACAATCGCTTGATCAAGGTGGCTCGATCCGCCGGCGGCGTGAAACAGCGGCCGCAACGCTCCGAACTGTGGTGGCGGTCGCCCGTTCCGGTGACGCAGAATGCCCATGGTTAATGCGCCCTTAACCTTCCCGCCGCTAGTCTGACAGCCGAATCTGCCGTGTTGCGCGTCCGCGCCCGGCCGGGCAACGACAGACGAGGAAAAGCATGCGTTCAGGGGCTTCAGCACCGCTTGCGCTGGCCGATACGGAGCACGGCATCCGGTCGTTCGCGAGGCGCCAGGTCGGGCGGCTGGTCGGTGCCGGGCTGTTTGCTCTGGTTGGTTTCGGCGTCGCCGCCCTTGCCACCTGGAACGTCGCCGATCCGAGCTTTTCGCACGCCACCGACAATATCGTCACCAATGCAATGGGTTATGCCGGCGCCGTCTTTTCCGACATTGCCATGCAGTTCTTCGGACTTGCCGCCGTTGCGGCGCTGGTGCCGGCGGTGATCTGGGGATTTCTGCTGTTTACCGCGCGCGGCGTCGACCGGCTGCCGAAACGGGCACTGGCCTGGTTCGGGTTTTCGCTGCTTGGCGCGGCAATTGCCGGCTGCGTGGTGCCGCCCAAGACCTGGCCGCTGCCGACCGGCCTCGGCGGCGTCTTCGGCGACATGGTGCTCAATATCCCGGGCCTGGTCATCGGCGGCTATCCGACCGGCCTCGTCGCCAGCGTGCTCGCCGTGCTCCTGGCAGCGCCGGCGCTGTGGGTATTCTTGTATGGCTCGGCGCTGATTTCGCGCAAGAACGGCTTTGCCGTCCTCGAACAGCCCGCAGTGCCCGATCCGCAGGACGACCTGCTTTTCGACAATGAAGAGGACGAGGGCGACGAAGGTATATTGGCGCTTGGCGCCATCACCCACTGGTGGCTGTCGCTGCGGGCCTATCTGCGCCGCCGCGCCGCGCGCCGGCGCGAGCGCGACGATTTCGAGCCGGAGATGGAACCGCGCCCCAGCGCCTGGCGGCGGGCGGCCGAACGGGTCGAATCGGCCGAGTTCGCCGAGGCGCGGATGAGCCCGGGCGGGCGCGCCCGCGTCGAGCCGGAATTCTTCGCCGCCATGGTCAACGACCGCAGTGCCTCGATCGACCCTGACGATGCCGACGTCTTCGATAACGACGATAATGACGACGACATGGATTTCGCGCCCGAGCCGGCCGGCCAGCGCCGCGCCGCGCCAACGGCCAGGGTGCAGAACTTCCGTTCCGACGCGGCGACACGCGTCGAGGCGCCGGCGCCGCGGCCGGCCCCCGGCGCCCGCGTCCAGCGCGAGGCGCAGACTTCGCTGATCGGCTCGGAAAAATTCGAGATGCCGTCGCTGCACTTCCTGTCGGAACCAAAGAACGTGGTGCGCGACGCCAGCCTGTCCAAGGACGCGCTGGAGCAGAACGCCCGCCTGCTTGAGGGCGTGCTGGAGGATTTCGGCGTCAAGGGCGAAATCATCCATGTGCGTCCGGGTCCGGTCGTCACGCTCTACGAGCTGGAACCGGCGCCCGGCATCAAATCGTCGCGGGTCATCGGCCTGTCCGACGACATCGCCCGCTCGATGAGCGCCATCGCCTGCCGTGTCGCCGTGGTGCCCGGCCGCAACGCGATCGGCATCGAGTTGCCGAACGCCAGGCGCGAGACGGTCTATTTGCGCGAGATCATGGCCAGCCGCGATTTCGAAACCACCAAGGCCAAGCTGGCGCTGGCGCTGGGCAAGACCATCAATGGCGAGGCGGTGATCGTCGACATCGCCAAGATGCCGCACGTGTTGGTCGCCGGCACCACCGGCTCGGGCAAGTCCGTCGCCATCAACACCATGATCCTGTCGCTGCTCTACCGGCTGACGCCGCAGGACTGCCGGCTGATCATGATCGATCCAAAGATGCTGGAGCTCTCGGTCTATGACGGCATTCCGCATCTTCTGACGCCGGTCGTCACCGATCCGAAGAAGGCGGTGGTGGCGCTGAAATGGACCGTGCGGGAGATGGAGGACCGCTACCGCAAGATGTCCAAGGTCGGCGTCCGCAACATCGACGGCTTCAACGCGCGCGTGCAGCAGGCCGAGAAAAAGGGCGAAAGGATCTCGCGCACCGTGCAGACCGGCTTCGACCGCCAAACCGGCGAGGCGATCTACGAGACGGAGAACCTCGACCTCGAGCCGATGCCCTACATCGTCGTCATCATCGACGAGATGGCCGATTTGATGATGGTCGCCGGCAAGGACATCGAAGGCGCGGTGCAGCGCCTGGCGCAGATGGCGCGCGCCGCTGGCATCCATGTCATCATGGCGACGCAGCGGCCGTCGGTCGATGTCATCACCGGCACCATCAAGGCGAATTTCCCGACCCGCATCTCCTTCCAGGTGACATCGAAGATCGACAGCCGCACCATCCTGGGCGAGCAGGGCGCCGAACAGCTGCTCGGCATGGGCGACATGCTCTACATGGCCGGCGGCGGCCGCATCCAGCGCGTGCACGGTCCCTTCGTCTCCGACGACGAGGTGGAGAGGATTGTCGCGCATCTGAAATTGCAGGGCGTGCCGGAATATCTCGACGCCATCACCGAGGACGACGACAAGGATGACGATGAGCCGACGGGCAAAGGCAGTGGCGGCGGCGACGGCGGTAATTTCGAGGATTCCGACGATCCCTACGACCAGGCGGTCGCGGTGGTGCTGCGCGACGGCAAGGCCTCTACCAGCTACATCCAGCGCCGGCTCGGCATCGGCTACAACCGCGCCGCCTCGATCATCGAGAAGATGGAGAAGGAAGGCATTGTCGGCCCGGCCAACCATGCCGGAAAACGCGAAATCCTGGTGCCGACGGAGGACGACAAGTTCTAGAGCGCGTCCGCGCCGGCAACTTTGAACCTTTTGGCGCGTTGCAACGACGGGCGCCGTGCGGCCGCCAAACTTAAGCCCAACTGGGGGGCCAGACCAATATAACGAGCAAGCAATCAGATGATGGTGACCGGCATGAAAAACGCAACTCTCGCCCCAAGCAGGGATTTCGCCCCAACCCGCCGGCAGGTGCTCGGCCTCGGCCTGGTCCTGGCCGGTGCGGCGGCCGCCAACCTCGTGCCCGGCGTCCAGTTGCTGGCGTCGGCGCAAGCAGCGGTTCCGGCGACGGCGCAGAAGATCGCCGATCATTTCTCCTCGGTCAAATCGATGAGCGGCGAGTTCGTGCAGTTCGGACCCAAGGGCGAGCAGACCGGCGGCAAGTTCTTTCTGGAACGGCCGGGCAAGATCCGCTTCAATTACGACGGCGCCTCGAATTTCAGAGTGATTTCCGATGGCAAGTCGGTGGTCATCCTCAACAAGAAGCTGCGGACCTCCGACCTCTATCCGCTGTCGAAGACGCCGCTGAAGCTGCTGCTCGACGACAAGATCGATCTGTCGGGCGGGCGCGTCAGAAGCGTCAAGGAAGAGGACGATCTCACCACCATCCAGCTTGCCGACAAATCGGTGTTCGGCAATTCGAAGATCACCATGATGTTCGATCCGAAATCTTATGAATTGCGGCAGTGGACCATCACCGATGCGCAAGGCAAGGACACGACGGTGATGATCTTCAACACCAAGGAGGGCGTCAGCTTCGCCCCCGACACCTTCGCCATCGACTATACGGCGAACCGCGAGCTGAACACCAAGACGCGGTAACTTCCTACTGCTGCGGGATGGTTTTTCCGCGTTGGTGCGGGCGGCTTGTTTTTGCGGTGCGCGGCTGGCAGTAGTTTCCGCGATTGACTTCCGTCGGAGCCATCCGGCGGATCTTGCGTTGTCCGGAACCCCACATGCCGTTTTCCGTCGCTACCTGGAACATCAACTCCGTCCGGCTGCGCATGCCGATCGTCGAGCGCCTGGGGGTGGCGCAGGCGCCGGACGTGCTCTGCCTGCAGGAAACCAAGGTTCCGGACGAATTGTTTCCGGAGAAGGCGTTCCGCAAGCTCGGCTACGAGCACATCGCCTTCCATGGCCAGAAGGGCTATCACGGCGTTGCCACCATAGCGCGGCGGCCGATCGAGGTGGTCGAAAAGCGCCGCTTCTGCGAGATCGACGACAGCCGGCATCTGTCGGTCACCGTCAACGCCGGCGGCAAAACGATCCTGCTGCACAATTTCTACGTTCCGGCCGGCGGCGACGAGCCCGACCCGGCCGTCAACCGCAAGTTCAAGCACAAGCTCGATTTCGTTGCCGAGATGAACGCCGTGCGGGCCGAGCATGACGAGCACTCCGGCTCGATCCTGGTCGGCGACCTCAACATCGCGCCGCTCGAGCACGATGTCTGGTCGCACAAGCAGCTCCTCAATGTCGTCAGCCATACGCCGGTCGAGACGGAAAACTTCGAGGCAATGCGGCTCGCCGGCGACTGGATCGACCTGATGCGGCTCAATGTACCTTACGAGGAGAAACTCTACACCTGGTGGAGCTATCGCGCCCAGGATTGGCAGGCCTCAAATCGCGGCCGCCGCCTCGACCATGTCTGGTCGTCGCCAAACCTGGTGCCGCATTTTGCCGGCTATGAAATCCTGCGGCCGGCGCGCGGCTGGGAACGGCCCTCGGACCATGTGCCGGTGATCGGGCGTTTCAACCTGGATTAGCTTTGTCTCGCCTCAGCGAAACCTGAAGCTATCCGCGATGTAGTCGGGACGGGCATTCAGCGTGGCGAAAACGTCCTCCAGGTCAGGCGCCCCCGCCAATATGCCCGACAGGACCAGCGTCGTCGCGAGACCGACGCCGTTGCCGCCGGCGATGTCGTGCTCGACGCTGTCGCCGACGCAGACCACGCTGTCGCGCTCCGGGTGGCCCGCCAGTGCCAGCGCTGCCTCGAATATCTGCGGATTGGGCTTGCCAATGCGCGACACGCTGCCGCCGAGGCTCTCATAGAGATCGGCGAGCCGGCCGGCGCCGAAGCGAGGGCCGACGGCAGTCAGCATGATCTTGTCGGGATTGGTGCAGAAGCATGGCACCCGCCGCGCCGCCGCCGGACCAAGAAGCCGGCGATAATGGTCGAGGTCGTAGCGATCGCCCTCGCTGGCGGAAATCAGCACCAGTTCGGCATCGTCGCCGTCCTTGGCCAGGACGAAGGGCAGGCCGTCGACAGCCGAACGGTCATTGTCGCGGCGGATCAGCAGGCATTTTGTCTGCGGGCGCAGGGCTCCGGATGCTGCCATTTGGTGGAAAGAGCGCCACGCCACCTCGCCGGAGGAGACAAAGTGATCCCAGCTTCCCGGTTCGAAGCCGAGCTTCAGCAGGCGGTGCTCATTGGGTTGCGCCCGCTTGCCGGAATTCGAGATCAGTACGATGGTCTTGCCGGCGCGCTTGAGTGCCGACAACGCTTCGACAGCACCTGGATAGGCGCTGGTGCCGTCGTGCAGCACACCAAATTGGTCGAGCAGGAACACCTGATAGCGGTCGGTCAGCGCGGCGATGCCGTCGAGGTGTTGAATTGCCTTGGTCGTCATAAAAGCCCCGCTGCGCTTGCGCCCATCAGCGCCAGCCGCGCCGTGCCGGCAGCGGCCTCCTCCGAAAGAGCCGGTACGAGAGCGACGCCAAGCTTGCGCTGCCGGATCGCTGTCCAGGCCGGATTGGCCGCACCGCCGCCGACGCTCCTGACCGATGTCAGCCGAGGGGCGCCGAGTTCGGCAAGCCGGCGATAGCCGAGCGCTTCGATCGCCGCAATACCCTCGAACATCGCTTTCAGATAGTCGGCGTCGTCGGCGGGCCGCGGCTCGAGGCGCGGCGGCAGCGCCGGATCGGCTATGGGGAAGCGTTCGCCCGGCGCCGGCAGCGGGTAATAATCGAGGCCGGTCTTCGTCGCCGGGTCGATTTTTTTGCTGAGTTCGACAATGCGGGCGACGGGGAAATGCTGGGCCAGCACCTTGCCGCCGGAGTTCGAGGCGCCGCCCGCCAGGTAGGTGTCACCCAGCCGATGGCTGTAAATGCCGAATTGCGGCGCCGAGATCGGCCGGTCGCAGAGGATCTTGATGGTCAGCGACGAGCCGAGCGCGGTAACGCCGTCGCCCGCGGCACTGGCACCGGTCGCCAGGAATGAGGCGCAGCCATCCGTCGTGCCGGCAACGACAACCACGTCGCGCGGCAGGCCGAACATCTTCGCAGCGCCGGCGGTGAGCGTGTCCGTGACATCGCCCGGCCGCACGACGCGGGGCAGGAATTCCATGCGCACGCCAGTCGCCGCGATCCAGTCCGGCCAGCGCCGGGCCCCGACGTCGTAGCCGGTCTTCAGGGCATTGTTCTCGTCGCTGACATCGAAGCGGCCGGAAAACTGTCCGGCGATCCAGTCTGCCTGGTGCAGCACAGTGGCGACGCCGGGCAGGTGCTGGAAAGACAGCGCCTTGGCGAGACCGGAGGTTGCCCCGAGTGCAGCGCTCGTTGCCGGTGCCGCGCCGGCTATTGCTGTCAGAATAGTGTCGTCAGCGACCTTGTCGTTGTACATCAGCGGTTCGGCCAGCGGCCGCCCGGCGCCGTCGACCGGCAGCAGCGTGCCCGACGTACCGTCGACGGCGATCGAGCGCACTGCCGCGCGATCGATACATTTGAGCAGTTCCGCCAACGTCGCGCCGACCGCCTCCCACCATATGGCGGGGTCGCGGCCGTTCGGCCCAAATCGCTCGAGGGCAATAGCGGAATGCGCGGCAATGGAAAAGTCCGGACGCATGGCGACGGCGCGCGCGCCGGATGTGCCGATGTCGATGCCGATGGCAAGCGGACCAGACGAACGCGGCATGTCAGCTGCCTCCGGCATTGAGTTTCTGGCGATATTTTTCGGCGTCCCAGTTGATCAGCTCGTCATTCTCCGCCGCTGTCAGATAATTCAGCTTCGCCGAGACATCGATCCGCGCCGTCACGTCGGAAAGGCAGCGCTGCATGGCGTCGGCACCGGCGCCGGCGTCGCCGCGCATCAGCACGCCGAGTCCAGGAAACAGGATCGCCACGGGTGCGGCGCCGCAGCGCTCGATGACGCGCTTCACACCCTCGTCCGGTCTCGCCACGACCGAGCCTTCGCCGAGAAAGATGACGTGGTCGGGGTAGAGGCTTCCACCCGAAGCCATGCGGCAGCTTTCGGGGTCGATCGCCACCGCATGCGCCTCAACGTCCGCCGGCAATCTGTAGTCGCTGTCGCCGGCGCGCGCCGTCAATGCCGCGATGTCCGGTTCCGCCACCTGGCGCGGCGGCCGCGCCAACAGTCGTGTCACGCGCCGCAGCAGCATGTCGGCCGCGGCGACGGTCTCGGCTGCAACGACCAGGCCGTGATTGCCGAGGATCAGGATATCCACGCCTGGCCGAAGGCGCTCGGCGATACCCTGCGCGAGCGGCAGTCCCGGCCGGCGATAGGGAATATACGCCCATTGATGGCCGTTGAGCCGCCTGGCCGCCTCGGCCTCGCAGTCGGCCTGCACGGCCAGCGAAATGGTCTCGACGCAGTGAACATGCAGAACGATGCGCTGCGGCATCAGCGCATGCACGGTGGTCTCGATCGACGGGCGCAAGCCGCGCGCGTTGAGGGCGTCGACAGTGAAGGCCTGCGGCTGTTCGGCGGCCGGGTCGCGCCGTTTGATGGCGTCGAGCAATGGCGGGATGCCGACCGGCACCATGATGTCGGCGATGAGCGCGTCCTTCAGCCAGGTGCCGGAGGCCTTGATCCAGAGCGTGTCGCCGGCTTTCAGCGAGGTGTTGCCGCCGGCGGCCTGGGTCAGATGCGGGTCGCTGCCGATGGCGGCCGAAAGCGACCGCAGCGCTGCCAGTTCCTGCGCATCCGCACTGATCGTCATCGAAATTCCTCTACAATCCGGCCGCGTGGCCCACGGCTTTGGACGTCCCGGTGCCGGGACGAAGACCCATGCTGGTATCGCAGATGCGAGTAAGTTACGTCAACAGTGATGTTATCGCGTCAAATCAGGCTTGCAATCCGAGGGCCGTTGAGTAAGTTGCACCAATTGCCATGCAAAACGGCAACGCCGTGCAAAATGCTTGGGAGGCAAGCGCATTGGGAGGTAAGGGTTGAGCGACTCCGGCCGCCAGCGTCAGATTGTCGAGCTTTTGCGGGACCGGCCTTTCGCATCGGTGCGCGAGCTGCAGGAGCGGCTTGGCGTATCGGCGGCGACGGTGCGGCGCGACATCGACAAGATCGACGAGGCTGGCGAAGCGCGCAAGGTCTATGGCGGCATCTCGGCGCTCGATGGCGCTTCGCAAGCCGGCGTCGCCTATGCCAGGCCCTATGACGAGAACCGCGACCTCGCCGTCGAGGCCAAGCGGCAGATCGCCGCTCTCGCCGCCACCATGGTGCGCGACGGCGACGCGGTCATCGTGCATGGCGGTTCGACCTGCTTCCATCTCGGCGTCAAGCTCGCCGACCGCAACATCCGGCTCTACACCAACTCGATGCCGCTCGCGGCCTATCTCAGCGACCACGGCCATTGCAGCCTCACCGTCGCCGGCGGCGAACTGCACCGCGAGCCGGGCATCATCCATTCGCTGACGCAGACGGTGCCGTTCTACGCCTCGAAGTTCTTTCTCGGCGCGCAAGGCATCGGCCAGGAAGGCCTTCTGGAATCGCACCCGCTGCTGGTCCGCTCGATCGTCGAGCTCAGCCTCTGCGCCGACCAGATCGTCGTGCTGGCCGACAGCCGAAAACTGTCGATCCACGCGCGCAATGTGGCACTGCCGCTGTCGCGGATCGGCACGCTAGTCACCGATGACGGCCTGTCCGAGACAGATGCCCGCATGCTCGAAGATGCCGGCGTCATGGTGCGGATCGCGGCTTCCTCGGGAGGCGCCCAGTGAACATCGCCGTCCTCGATTTCGGCAAGACCAATTCGAAGCTGTTCGTCTTCGGCCAGGACGGACAGATCCTCGACGAGCGCCGCAGCCAGCCGAGCTGGATCCGCAAAGGCGGCTTCAGCGTGCTCGACGAGCCAGCGCTGCACGACTGGGCGGCCCGCGCCATCGATGATGCAGTCGACACGCATGGCGTGGAAGGGCTGATGGTATCCGGCCATGGCTGCACCTTCGCGTTGGTCGACGAAGCCGCGCTGACGCATCCGATCCTCGATTACGAGCAGGAACCACCAGCTGAAATCGCCGCGCAGATCGACCGCCGCATTCCGGATTTTGCCGAGACCTTTTCGCCGCGCCTGCCGCTTGGCTTCAACTACGGCCGCCACATGTTGTGGCTGAAGCAGGTGGAGCCCGGTGCCTTCGCCACAGCGAAATCGATCCTCGGCTACCCCCAATATTGGAGCTGGCGGTTTGGCGGCCGGCCGGTATCGGAAGTGTCGTATCTTGGCTGCCACTCGCATTTATGGGCGCCGCGCAAACGCGATTTCAGCTCGCTGGTCGATGCCGAGGGCTGGCGCGGCCAGATGCCCGCCTTCGAGCGCGCCGGCGCGGTGATCGGCGAGCAGCGCTTCGGCCAGGCCGCGAAGCCAGTCGCCATCCATAATGGCGTCCACGACAGCAATGCCGCGCTCCATGCCTACCGCCGGCAGCAGCTCGGGCCGGTGACCGTGGTCTCGACCGGCACCTGGGTGGTCGTGCTCAATCCCGACTGCCCGCTCGACGCACTCGACGGCGAGCGCGACATGCTGGTCAATGTCGATGTCGATGGCGGCCCGGTGCCAACCGTCCGCTTCATGGGTGGGCGCGAATTCGCCACGATCAGCGCTGGCTGGCAGGGCGCAATCGCGCCGTCATCGATACAACGGGTGATCGACGCCGGCATTATGGCGCTGCCGAGCTTCGCGCCCGGCGGCCCGATGCCGCACCGCCGCGGCGAACTGGTCGGGCGTACGCCCAATGCCGAGGAACGCGCGGCCATGGCGCTGCTCTATGTCGCGCTGATGGTCGATCTGTGCCTCGAGTTGATCCATTCGGACAACACAGTGATCGTCGACGGCGGCCTGAACAATGGCGGGCTGCTTGCCGCGTTGCTGGCGCAGTTGCGGCCCGGGCAGGCTTTCCTGCAGGGCGCAACGCTGGAGGGCAGCGCCACCGGTGCTGCCGCACTTGCCTTCGAAAGCGTCGGACGCGAGTTTGCCACCGAAGCGCCGGAGGCGGTGCATGCGGCAAGTTTCAGCGGCCTTGCCGGCTATCGCAACGACTGGCGCGGCCTTGCCGCCGACCGGGCTGTGGCCAGCGCAGCTGTAGGAGGTGCGCGATGAGCGCCGCCGCCCGGATCGAGACGGTGCGCCAGCCGGTGCTGGAGATGCGCCACATCTCCAAGACGTTCGCTGCGATCCGCGCCTTGCACGATGTGTCGCTGACAGTTCACGCCGGCGAGCTGCACGCGCTGATGGGCGAAAACGGTGCCGGCAAGTCGACGCTGATGAAGGTGCTGTCCGGCGCCTACCGGCCGGACCCCGGCGGCGAAATCCTGATCGACGGCGTGCCGGCCGCGACGGGCGACCCGATCAAGGCGCGCGCCGCCGGCATTGCGGTCATCTATCAGGAGTTGTCGCTGGCGCCTAATCTGTCGGTAGCGCAGAACATTTTTCTCGGCAACGAGCCGCGACGGTTCGGCGTTGTCGACCGCGAGCAGTGCAATCGGCGCGCCAGCGAGATCATCGCGCGGCTCGGCGTGACCTTCTCGGCGCGCACTCCGGTCGCAAGCCTGTCGCTCGGCGAGCGACAGCTGGTGGAAATCGCCCGCGCGCTGTCGACCAATGCGCGCATCATCGTCATGGACGAGCCGACCACGTCGCTGACCTCGCGTGAGACCGACCGGCTGTTCGAGGTGATTGCGACGCTGAAGTCGCAAGGCATCGCCATCATCTACATCAGCCACCGCATGGAAGAGGTCTACCAGCTCGCCGACCGCGTCAGCGTGCTACGCGACAGCGGCTATGTCGGCACGCTCGACCGCGCCGACCTGAACGCCTCGCGCCTGGTATCGATGATGGTCGGGCGCGATCTGTCGACGTTCTACAAGAAGGATCACCGTCCGCCGGATAGCAAGCGCGCCATCGCGCTGTCGGTGCGCGGCATGTCGGGCGGCAATCTCATAAACAATTGTTCCTTCGACCTCCACAAGGGCGAGGTGCTGGCACTGGCCGGCCTGGTCGGCTCGGGCCGCACCGAACTGGCACGGCTGATCTTCGGCGCCGACAGGCACACATCAGGCACGCTGGAGCTCGGCGGCAAACCGATATCCATCGGTTCGCCGAGCGAGGCGCTCGATGCCGGCATCGCCTACCTGACCGAGGACCGCAAGCAACTTGGCCTGTTTCTCGACATGTCGATCTCCGACAATATCAGCATGGGCGTGCTGGCAAAGGACGCGAAGGCCGGCGGTTTGCGCGACTTCACGGCTGCCGAAAAGCGCGCCGCCAAGGCGGTGTCAGACCTCTCCATCCGCACCAGCTCGGTGCAGGCCAATGCCGGCTCGCTGTCGGGCGGCAACCAGCAGAAGGTGCTGCTCGCCCGCCTGCTGGAAACCGAGCCGCAGGTCGTCATCCTCGATGAGCCGACCCGCGGCGTCGATGTCGGGGCCAAGTCGGAAATCTATCGGCTGATCGACAACCTGGCCAAGAAAGGCATCGCCATCCTGATGATCTCCAGCGAACTGCCGGAGGTGATCGGCATCGCCGACCGCGTGCTGGTGATGCGCGACGGCACCATTGCCGGCGAGGTGACGGCGTCGGAGGGCGAGCCGCTGCGGCAGGAAGCGATCATGGAACTTGCAACGGGAGCGGCTCAGCGATGACCGACAAGGTGGCCGACACGATGAAAGCGGACGACCGGGCGGTCGGCAGGAGCACGAGGTGGCGTACCGCCATCGCCGCACTCGGCATGCTGCCGATCCTGATCCTGCTGGCGGTCGGCTTCCAGTTCATCAATCCGCGCTTTTTCACCCAGACCAATCTGCTGATCGTCATGCAGCAATCGTCGATCAACATCGTGCTGGCCGCCGGCATGACCTTCGTCATCCTGACCGGCGGCATCGACCTGTCCGTCGGCTCGATCCTTGCCGCCTCGGCGATGGTGGCGGTGATGGTGTCGCTGGTGCCCGATTGGGGACTGCTGGGCGTGCCCGCGGCCATTCTCGTCGGGCTCGGTTTCGGCGTCATCAACGGGCTGCTGATCGCCTATATCAAGCTGCCGCCCTTCATCGTCACGCTGGGATCGCTGACCGCCGTGCGCGGCGTCGCCCGCCTGCTCGGCCAGGACACGACGGTGTTCAACCCGGACCTGCCGTTCGACTTCATCGGCAACGGTTCGCTGTTCGGCATTCCGTGGCTGGTAATCATCGCGCTGGCGGTCGTCGTCCTGTCCTGGCTGGTGCTCAAGCGCACCGTGCTCGGCACCTGGATCTACGCCGTCGGCGGCAACGCCGAGGCCGCCAGGCTGACCGGCATCAAGGTGCCGCTGGTGCTGCTCTTCGTCTACGGCGTTTCCGGCCTTCTGGCCGGCCTTGGCGGCGCCATGTCGGCGGCCCGGCTCTATGCCGCCAACGGGCTTCAGCTCGGCCAGTCCTACGAACTCGACGCCATTGCCGCAGTCATCCTCGGCGGCACCAGTTTCGTCGGCGGTGTCGGCTCGATCTGGGGCACGCTGATCGGCGGCCTGATCATCGCCGTGCTGTCCAACGGGCTCATCCTCGCCGGTGTTTCGGACATCTGGCAGTACATCATCAAGGGATTGGTCATCATCGTGGCGGTCGCCCTCGACCGTTACCGGCTCCAGGCAGGAGCAAGAACGTGATGGCCCTTAGTCGCCGGCATCCAACGAGCCGGTTTCATGTGTAACGCACCGTGAGAGGCGCGGGGCATCAGGAGGAAAATAAAACAATGAAGACCATCGCTAAACTGCTCTGCGGCGTCGCCCTTGCGGCCGCCGTCATCGCGCCGGCGTCGGCAAAGGATCTGAACAAGGTCGGCATCTCGGTCGGACTGCTCGGCAACCCGTTCTTCGTCGCCACCATCAAGGGCATCGAGGACGCGGCCAAGAAGATCAACCCGAATGTGCAGGTGACCTCGGTATCGGCCGACTACGATCTCAACAAGCAGGTATCGCAGGTCGATTCCTTCATCGCTGCCGGTGTCGACGTCATCATGCTCAACGCAGTCGATGCCAAGGCGATCGCGCCGGCGGTGAAGAAGGCGCAGGCGGCCGGCATCGTCGTTGCCGCTTTCGACGTTTCGGCGCCGGGCGCCGACGTCACCGTGATGACCAACAACGTCAAGGCCGGCGAAGAGGCGTGCCAGTATCTGGTCGATAATACCGGCGGCAAGGGCGACTATGTCATCCTCAATGGCCCGGCCTCGTCGTCGATCCTGGAGCGCGTCAAGGGCTGCAAGGACGTGCTGGCAAAGCACCCCGACATCAAGATCCTTTCCGACGACCAGAACGCCGAAGGCTCGCGTGACGGCGGCCTGAAAGTGTTCCAGTCGCTGCTGACGCGTTTCGACAAGATCGACGCGGTCTTCGCGATCAACGATCCGACGGCGATCGGCGCCCAGCTTGCGGCCAAGCAGCTCAACCGCTCGGAGTTCATCTTCACCGCGGTCGACGGCGCACCCGATATCGAGAAGGAACTCGCCTCCGGCACGTCGATGATCAAGGCCTCGGCCTCGCAGGATCCCTATGTGATGGCCGGCCAGTCGCTGACGATGGCGGCTGACCTGCTTGCCGGCAAGAAGCCGGCCGAGCCGACGGTGCTGCTCGACCCGAAGCTGATCACGGCCGACAATTTGAAGGATTACAAGGGCTGGACCGCAGCTCGCTAAGCCTCCCAAGCCTGGTGGGGGCCGGGGGGGCGCGCCCGCCCGGTTTTTTGTGGCGTGGGTTTGGAAAAACACGGGTGGGGGGTGGGGTT